>NZ_CATNHH010000005.1:0-175786 GCF_950098555.1 Citrobacter sp. T1.2D-1 | reverse complement strand
AGTGCTTTTGCCGTTACGCACCACCCCGTCAGTAGCTGAACAGGAGGGACAGCTGATAGAAACAGAAGCCACTGGAGCACCTCAAAAACACCATCATACACTAAATCAGTAAGTTGGCAGCATCACCCGCGACCAGTTTAATAATAACGCTGACATTATTCCCGGTCAGGATGAGGATGGACTCAATTTTAAACTGCGCGACGATGTGAAAAATAACCGGGGCGAGACCGTTTATGACTGGCTGGGATTTGAAGCAAAAACCCTGATTGATACTTTTATTCAGGAGGTATTAGACAATCCTGAACTCCGTCTTGATTTCATGGCCTACGATCTGAATCTTCCGGACCTGGTCGAAAAGCTGGAGGCGATCGGCCCACGCTTGCGGGCGGTTATTGATGATTCTTCGAAGAAAGATAAAGAGACGGGCATCCTGGAAGGGCACGGCGCGAAGAACAGCAGCGAAAGTGTGGCGTCACAGCGACTGACTGTCGCGGGGGCGCAGGTTACACGTACCCGCTTTTTTAACCTTCAGCACCATAAGGTACTGATCCAGCGCGATAAGCAAAATCAGGCGGTTAAAGTGCTGTGCGGCTCAACCAATTTTTCTTTCCGCGGTCTCTATATCCAGGCGAATAACGTGCTGGTCTTTCATTCCTCTGGCGTTGCGGCATCGTTCGGCCAGATGTTTGATGAGGCGTTTACCGAGCCTAAAGCGTTTCGCCATTCTCCGTTATCGCAGAGTATACAGACAATAGAACATGCAAATGGGCCGACGATTAACGTCTCTTATTCTCCCCATCGCGCAACGTCGCTTTCGCTGGACCCGGTGGTGAACGCCATTAACCAGGCGAGTTCGTCTGTGTTCTATTCCATCGCTTTTCTTAATAATATGAGGGAATCACCGGTGGGCGTTGCGCTTGCAGAATTACTGAATCGTCCTGTCTTCAGCTATGGCACGGTGAATACGGCGGGAGAATTGCAGGTGGTGAAACCGGATGGCACGCTGGCCGTTGCCGATTTTGCCTACCTGGCGAAAAAAGCGCCAGAGCCATTTCGAACTGAATGGGCAGGTGGTAAGGGAATCAATATTCACCATAAATTTGTGGTGACCGATTTTAATCTGGCCAGCGCCAAAGTGTTCACCGGCTCGAGCAATCTGGCCCCCTCGGGTGAGAAGAATAATGGTGACCACCTGATCATGATTGAAGATCAAAAGATTGCGATGGCCTATGTTATTGAAGCCATCAGAGTGTTTGATCATCTCCAGTTTCGTCAGCGAATGCAGGGGGTTGGCGACGTTCAGGTGCTCAAACTGCTCAAACCCACGGCGATAACAGGGCAGCCAGCGTGGTTTACCCGTTTCTATATCGCGGACAGTCAGGCGAAAAACGACCGTTTACTGTTCAGTCATTAACGGGGTTACCGGTTAGCAGATGAGAATTTGGGGTATAACAGGAAGATAACGAAATGGTGCGTCTGAATGGACTCGAACCATCGACCCCCACCATGTCAAGGTGGTGCTCTAACCAACTGAGCTACAGACGCATATAAAGATGAGATGGTGCGTTCAATTGGACTCGAACCAACGACCCCCACCATGTCAAGGTGGTGCTCTAACCAACTGAGCTATGAACGCAATGTTGTGTGTGACAACGGGGACGAATATTAGCGGCAGAGCCGGGATGAGGCAAGAGGGAAATGGTAATTTTCTTCCGGATTTCACCCGATTGCGGAGGAAGTGCGCAAAATGTCGAGAGAATAGCCGCCAACTGGCGGCTATTGCCGTTTTATCGCGCAGCGCGCTGCAGAATGACCGTCGACGGCTGGCGTTGCAGGAAGCGCATCCGCAGCATCATCATAATCGCGGCCGAGGTCAGGCCGATGATAAAGCCCATCCAGAATCCCGCCGGACCCATACGATCCACCACCAGATCGGTCAGTGCGAGGATATAACCGCTCGGCAGTCCCAACACCCAGTACGCTGTAAAGGTGATAAAGAAAATCGAGCGCGTATCTTTATAACCACGCAGGATCCCGCTACCGATGACCTGAATGGAGTCTGAAATCTGATACACCGCCGCCAGCAGCATCAGTTGCGCCGCCAGCGTCACCACTTCAGGATTGTCGTTATAGAGCAGGGCGATATGCTCACGCAGCGTCACGGTAAAGATGGCAGTGAGGCATGCCATGCAGACGCCAACGCCTAAACCGGTACGCGCAGCGGTTTGCGCATCCAGCGTAGAGCCTTGTCCCAGACGGTAGCCCACGCGAATGGTGACCGCCGCCGCCAGCGACATCGGCAATACAAACATCAGTGAACTGAAGTTCAGGGCAATCTGGTGGCCTGCAACATCGACAATGCCCAGCGGCGAAACCAGCAGCGCCACGACGGCGAACAGCGTGACTTCAAAAAACAGCGCCAGCGCAATCGGCAGACCCAGTTGCACCAGACGTTTCATCACCACGCTATCTGGCTTACTGAAGCGCTGCTCATTACGAATATCGCGCATTGAACGTGCGTGTTTGACATACCAGAGCATCGCGCAGAACATCACCCAATAGACCGCTGCGGTAGCCACGCCACAGCCGACACCGCCGAGTTCCGGCATGCCGAAGTGACCATAGATAAAGATATAGTTCACCGGGATGTTGACCAGCAGACCGAGAAAACCCATCACCATACCGGGTTTGGTTTTTGCCAGACCTTCACACTGGTTACGCGCGACCTGAAAGAACAGATAACCCGGTGCGCCCCATAATAATGCGCGCAGGTAACCGACGGCCTTATCCGCCAGGGCCGGATCAATATTGTGCATCGCGCGGATGATGTAACCGGCGTTCCACAGCACGACCATAACCAGCACCGAGACAAAACCCGCCAGCCAGAATCCCTGGCGAACCTGATGCGCAATGCGTTCACGACGCCCGGAACCGTTGAGCTGAGCAATCACCGGGGTTAGCGCCAGCAGCAGCCCGTGACCGAACAGAATGGCGGGCAGCCAGATGGACGTCCCAATGGCGACGGCGGCCATGTCGGTGGCGCTGTAGCCACCCGCCATCACGGTATCAACGAACCCCATTGCGGTTTGGGCGATTTGCGCAAGAATCACCGGAATTGCCAGAGCCAATAACTGACGCGCTTCACTGATATACTTCTGCACGTGTACACCTATCATTTTGTTTTTATTTGAGAGACTAAAAAAGCCGCCACGAGTGGCAGCAAGAAGAAGATGCAGGGGAAATTTCAGTCTATTGTAGCGATGAATACATATTTCTCCAGTGAAAAAACAGGCGCAATGGGTGCTTCACTGGCAACCTGATTTTCCAACTGCTATTGTGGCAGGCAGAAATGGTTTAACTGAATTCAGGAGTTGCAGGTATGTTTACAGGTATTGTGCAGGGCACCGCCAAACTGGTGTCGATTGATGAAAAACCAAATTTTCGCACCCATGTAGTGGAATTACCTGAATACATGCTGGACGCGCTGGAAACGGGCGCATCGGTGGCGCACAACGGCTGCTGCCTGACCGTGACAGAAATTAACGGTAACCGCATCAGTTTTGATCTGATGAAGGAGACGCTGCGCATTACCAATCTGGGCGATCTGAAAGTGGGTGACCTGGTGAACGTCGAGCGCGCGGCAAAATTCAGCGATGAGATTGGTGGACATCTGATGTCCGGTCACATTATGACCACGGCGGAAGTATCAAAGATTTTGACGTCTGAGAATAACCGTCAGATCTGGTTCAAAGTCCAGGATCCGACGTTGATGAAGTACATCCTGTACAAAGGATTTATTGGCATTGACGGGATCAGCCTGACCGTTGGCGAAGTGACTGCGACGCGCTTTTGCGTACATCTTATTCCGGAAACACTGGAACGCACGACGCTTGGGAGAAAGAAACTGGGCGCGCGCGTCAATATCGAAATCGACCCGCAAACGCAGGCCGTGGTGGATACGGTGGAACGCGTGCTGGCTGCGCGTGAAGCTGCGGTGGTGAAAACCGCCAGCGAAGCGTAAGACAGCGCAGCCCCCGCAGGACGGCGGGGGCATGAAGATTAGCGGGCAACGCGCAGGCCGTCTTCGACGCCGCGTGAGAACACCACCTGCCAGAGCTGAATATCGCGGGCGCGAAACGCACCGGCGCAGGCGTTCAGGTAGTAGCTGAACATCCGTTTAAAGCGCTCGGTATAGTTATCGGCAATTTCCGGCCAGGCGGCGAGGAAACGTTCGTACCACGCCATCAGCGTTGTGTCGTAATCCGCGCCGAAGTTGTGCCAGTCTTCCATCACAAAGTGCGCTTCGCTGGCGTTAGCTATCTGGCGCACTGACGGGAGGCAACCGTTGGGGAAGATGTACTTATTGATCCACGGATCGACATTGTTGTCGGTTTTTTTCGAACCGATGGTGTGCAGCAGGAACAACCCCTCCGGTTTCAGGTTGCGATCAACGACGTCGAAATAGGTCGGGTAGTTTTTTGGACCGACGTGCTCAAACATACCTACTGACACAATGCGGTCGAACTGATCGCGCAAGTCACGATAATCCTGCAGCAAAATCGACACATCCAGTCCCGCACAGCGCGCCTGCGCCAGTTTCTGCTGCTCGGCAGAAATTGTCACGCCAACCACGCTAACGTCGTAGTTCGTCGCCATGTAGTGCGACAAACCGCCCCAGCCGCAGCCGATATCCAGCACCCGCATGCCGGGTTGCAGTTGCAACTTCTCGCAGATTAACCGCAGTTTGGCCTGCTGCGCTGCTTCCAGAGTGTCAGCGTCCTTCCAGTAAGCGCAGGAATACTGCATGTACGGGTCGAGCATGCGGCTGAACAGATCGTTACCGAGATCGTAATGCTCTTTACCGACGATCCAGGCGCGTTTTTTACTTTGCAAATTGAACAGGCGAGCGCCGGCGATGCGGAGAGTATCTTTGAAATGGTGCGGAAGTTGGTTTTCCAGTCCTGCGCGCAGGACTTTGCTAAAAAACTGGTCCAGTCGATCGCACTCCCACCAGCCATCCATATAACTTTCACCCAGACCGAGCGACCCCTCTTGTAAAACACGTTTGAAAAAATCGGGGTTTTTGACGCGTATATCTGCTGGTGAAGAGCCGTTGATGGCAATACCGGCGCGGCTTAATAATTCGCTAGTGATACGGTACCAGTCGTCATCCGGTACGCTGACTTCTTCTATACACGATGAACTCATAGCTTCTCCATCACTGGTCGGTGATCAGAACCTTAAAACAGCGTAGACGCTTTTTGGGCTTTGTGAGAAATCTCGCGGGATCATTCCGCGAGTCTATTATCCGACGTAGAACAGAGGAAGGGAGGACCCCTTGCCGAAAAGGCCATCCGTGGTGAACCGGGAACGCTCCGGTTCCCGTTAGCACATAATTATTATCGTAATTTTAACAACCGAAATTTAGTATAGGCCTCAAAAATCGATGATTCAACCAAAAATTGTTAGCCGACTAATTAAGGGTGATTATCATTAATATCAATGGGATTCGCTGTGGGCAATCCCGTGATTATCAGGCTGTTCACTGGCGCTTGAGGTTTGCAGCTGCATCTTATAACCCAGTCCAGCCAGTACGACCGTCGACAGCATCACGCTGGTCGTGGTCAGCAGCGGGGTGCTGATAAGCCAGGAGACCACCAGACTCGCCAGGAAGCACAGACCCAACTGCAGGGTATTTTGCAGGGCAGCGGCACGCCCCGTAGCCTGCGGGAAAGGACGCAGCGCCTGCGCAACCACAATCGGGTAGATAGCCCCGTTGGCAATCGCCATTACACAGAACGGGATCAGGATTTCCGCGAGCGTAATGTGATGGATAAAGCTTGCCGCCCACGTCGCCACCACGCTCAGCGCATAGATGACCAGTAGCCAGGGCAGAAGCTGTTGTCCCTGCCATTTTTGCAGCGCGGCGCGACAACCGTAGCCCCCAATCAGAAACGCGATGGTTTGTGGTACATAGCTCAGTCCAATCACCGCCGGGCTATAGCCCATTTCACTCAGAATAAACGGCGAGCCGGTCAGCCATGCAAAGAAGCTGGCGGAACAGGCAGCGTAAATCAGGACGTTACCGCGGTACGCTTTCGCGCGCAGCAGCGTGGTGAAGGTCAATTTATCTTTGCTGTCGTTTCGCGCCCGGGTAGAGGGTTTTAAGAACAGCGCAGGCAGCATCAGCAGCAGCGTGATGAAAAACAACGTGGCAAAGATCGCCTGCCAGGAAAGATGGGTCAGGATCCAACTTCCTAATAACGGCGCCAGGGCAGGAGACAGTCCGACCAGCGGCATGATCGTCGCGAAAATACGGTTAATTTTATGTGAGGGATAGTAATCGGTGACCAGCGCCTGCCAGATGACGGTCGCCGCACAGACGCCCACCGCCTGAATAAAGCGCAGAACCAACAGCCCTGTCGCGCTTTCGACCCACAGCATACCCAGGCTACCGAGGGCGAAGATGGACAGACCCAGCAACAGGATCGGTTTACGGCCGTAGCGGTCCGAGAGCGGGCCCCACAACAGTTGCGCGACGGCAAAGCCCGCTAAAAACAGACTCAGGCTGGCGCTGACGGCAGATGCCGGTGTTTGCAGGTCAGATTGAATGGCGGCAAAAGCGGGCAAATACATGTCGGTTGCCAGAAAACCCAACACGCTGAGCCCTGCCAGCCAGACTAAAAACCCTTTTCCTGGTTGCATAGTTGTTCTCTAATTTTAATGAATAACACTGGCGCAGAGTGTAGGGAGTGAATTTCGGCTTGTGAAACGGTAATATTTGTTTATTGCATTCAAAAATTTTGTAGGCAGATTATGTGGTCAGAATATGCACTGGAAGTCGTTGATGCCGTGGCGCGCAACGGGAGTTTTAGTTCCGCCGCTCAGGAGTTGCACCGGGTGCCCTCGGCGGTCAGCTATACGGTTCGGCAACTGGAAGAGTGGCTGGCGGTCCCGCTCTTTGAACGTCGTCACCGCGATGTGGTGCTGACCCCGGCGGGAGCCTGGTTTTTGAAAGAGGGCCGCTCTGTCATCAAAAAAATGCAGATCACGCGCCAGCAGTGTCAGCAGATAGCCAACGGCTGGCGTGGGCAACTTCCCATCGCGGTGGACAATATCGTGCGCCCTGAACGCACAAGACAACTGATAGTCGATTTCTATCGCCACTTTGATGACGTGGAGCTGCTGGTCTTTCAGGAGGTGTTCAATGGCGTCTGGGACGCGCTGTCAGATGGCAGGGTTGAACTCGCTATCGGCGCAACCCAGGCGATCCCGGTAGGAGGTCGATACACCTTCCGCGATATGGGCAAACTGAGCTGGTGTTGTGTCGTTGCCAGCACACATCCGCTGGCCGCCATGAGCGGGCCTTTAAGCGATGACACGTTGCGCAACTGGCCGTCACTGGTGCTGGAAGATACCTCCCGCACGCTGCCGAAACGCGTGACCTGGCTGCTGGACAACCAGAAGCGGGTGGTGGTTCCGGACTGGGACTCTTCCGCGACCTGTATCAGCGCCGGACTTTGTGTCGGCATGGTGCCGACGCATTTTGCCAAGCCGTATCTCAATAAGGGGCAGTGGGTGGCGTTGGATCTGGAGAACCCTTTCCCGGACGCAGCCTGTTGCCTGACCTGGCAGCAGAACGATATGTCCCCCGCGCTGATCTGGCTGCTGGACTATCTGGGAGACAGCGAAACGCTGAACAAAGAGTGGCTGCGGGAGCCTGACGAGACTCCCGCAAAAGAGGTTTAACGACGGTAGTCGCGGAAAGGGCCATCCGCAACGGAGCGGCGCTCCACCAGGCGCGGGTGGACTTCAATGGACTGTGACTCTTCGCGCTTATTGACGATACGGTCCAGCAGCATGTTAAAGGCCGTTTCACCCAGAGAATCTTTTGGCTGGTGGATGGTGGTCAACGCTGGCGTAAAGAAGCGGGCGTTGCGCACATTGTCATAGCCTATCAGCGACACGTCCTGCGGTACGCGCAGGCCCATCTCATCCGCAGCGCAAAGGGCACCCATCGCCATGATATCGCCGCCACAGAAGACCGCCGTCGGGCGATGCGCCTGCGACAGAATTTGCTGCATTGCACGGTAGCCGGATTCCGGTTCGAAGTCGCCCTGCACAATCCAGTTTTCCGGCACTTTAATCAGCGCTTCATCCATCGCCTTCATAAAACCGGCCAGACGGCCCGCGCCGGTGTTGCGCTCCATCAGTCCCGGGATCACGCCAATTTCGCGATGTCCGCGTTCGACAAGGTAACGGCCAGCCATATAACCGCCCTCAAAGGCGTTATCAATCACCGTATCGGTGAAGTCGGCTTTGGCTTCGCCCCAGTCCATGACCACCATCGGGATATGACGGTACTCTTCCAGCATCGAGAGCAGGGGATCGGGATATTCGGAACACATCACCAGCAGGCCATCAACGCGTTTTTGCGCCATCATGGACAGATAGGCACGCTGTTTTTCCAGATTGTTCCAGACGTTACCGAGGATCAGGGTATAGCCTTTCTGGAAGCAGTTCTTTTCAACGGCTTCGATAATTTCGGCAAAGTAGGGGGCTTCGCTGCTGGTCGCCAGCAAGCCGATAGACTTGGTATGGTTGACCTTCAGACTACGGGCAACAGCGCTGGGGGAATAGTGCAATTCTTTGATTGCCGCCCACACTGCATTGCGTGTTTCTTCAGCGACGAAACGCGTTTTGTTAATTACGTGTGATACGGTTGTAGTGGAAACGTTTGCGCGTTTCGCTACATCTTTAATTGTTGCCATTAAATCTCACTCCAGACCCAACCTGAACATTAAAATATGCTAAGTAAACGTTTGCCTTTAATCATCCTGTGCGCAACGTCAGGGTTGCGGCATGCCGGGAAAACGCCACAGAGCGTCAGGAAGGGGTCAATGGCCGGTACGATAATCAAGTAAGCGTCGAATTTTGGCTGATCTTAACGAAAAGGGGAAGTATTAAAAGCACATATCACTCTAAATCGTGGGAGATTTTTGCACTCAAGTGTGCAAAAATGCGCTATATCACTTTTTGTGTGGGAATAAAAAGGAGAAAAGTTGATGAGCACCGATCTGAAATTTTCATTAGTGACCACGTTTATTGTTCTGGCTTTAATCGTTGCTGGCGGTCTGACAGCGGCACTGCATTGATTTCCCTCGGGGGAGTGCCTGCTCCCTCGAACCTCCCGCCATATTGTTATCGAATCTGCAAAAGTCTTTTGTATTTTTGTTAACTTCTCTTTTTTTGTGATTGATGTCATGCTTTTGACTCTTAGTTAAGCCTCGCGCCTCATCGCGAAGAGCCGGAGTCATCACTGCATGAAAATTAATTATCCGTTACTGGCGCTGGCCATCGGCGCATTCGGCATCGGTACGACCGAATTCTCGCCAATGGGGCTGCTGCCCGTCATTGCGCGCGGCGTGGATGTGTCCATCCCCGCCGCAGGCATGTTGATTAGCGCCTATGCCGTCGGCGTGATGGTTGGGGCCCCGCTGATGACGCTGCTTCTGTCACATCGTGGACGCCGTAATGCGCTGATTTTTCTGATGGCAATCTTTACGCTTGGTAACGTGCTCTCGGCGATTTCGCCGGATTACACCACGCTGATGCTGTCACGCATTTTAACCAGCCTCAACCACGGCGCGTTCTTCGGCCTGGGTTCCGTTGTAGCAGCCAGCGTGGTGCCGAAGCACAAACAGGCCAGCGCCGTTGCCACGATGTTTATGGGGCTGACAATCGCCAATATCGGCGGCGTTCCGGCGGCGACCTGGCTGGGGGAAACCATCGGCTGGCGAATGTCGTTTATGGCGACAGCCGGTCTGGGCGTTATCTCGATGCTGAGTCTCTTTTTCTCGTTGCCGAAAGGCGGTGCCGGGGCGCGTCCGGAAGTGAAAAAAGAGCTGGTGGTGTTAATGCGTCCTCAGGTGCTCTCCGCGCTGCTGACTACCGTGTTGGGGGCGGGCGCTATGTTTACGCTGTATACCTATATTTCGCCTGTCCTGCAAAGCATCACCCATGCGACCCCGACCTTCGTGACCGGGATGCTGGTTCTGATTGGCGTGGGCTTCTCCATTGGTAACTACCTTGGCGGCAAACTGGCCGATCGCTCGGTTAACGGTACGCTGAAGGGCTTTTTGCTGCTGCTAATGGTGATTATGCTGGCTATCCCCTTGTTGGCACAAAATGAACTGGGGGCGGCGGTCAGTATGGTGGTCTGGGGGGCGGCGACCTTTGCGGTGGTGCCTCCGCTGCAAATGCGCGTCATGCGTGTGGCTCACGAAGCGCCAGGCCTGTCGTCTTCCGTGAATATCGGCGCTTTTAATCTCGGAAATGCACTGGGTGCTGCCGCGGGTGGGGCCGTGATTTCTGGCGGGTTAGGCTACAGTTTTGTTCCTGTGATGGGGGCGATTGTGGCAGGTATGGCGCTGTTGTTGGTGTTTGTCTCGGCGAGAAAACAGCCTGAACAGGTGTGCGTCGCAGGTTAACAGCAGAACAAAAACGCAGAAGGGACACCCTTCTGCGTTATCTTTTTTACGCGGCGAAGTTCTTCGCGACAAACTCCCAGTTCACCAGCGCCCAGAAGTGCTCCAGGTAGCCAGGACGCGCATTGCGGTAGTCAATGTAATACGCATGCTCCCACACGTCGACGGTCATCAGCGGGGTGGCGTCGGTGGTCAACGGCGTGCCGGCGTTAGATGTTGAAACGATAGCCAACTTGCCATCCTTTCCTTTTACCAGCCAGGTCCAGCCGGAACCGAAGTTCTTAATCGCCGCATCGGTAAACTGCGCTTTGAACTCCGCAAAGCTGCCGAAAGAGGCGGCAATCGCGTCAGCCAGTTTACCGGTTGGCTCGCCGCCCGCATTCGGCGCCAGGCAGTTCCAGTAGAATGTGTGGTTCCAGACCTGAGCGGCGTTGTTGAACACGCCACCTTCGGAGCTGCGTACGATCTCTTCCAGTGATTTTCCTTCAAAGGCGGTGCCTTTGATCAGGTTGTTCAGGTTGGTGACATAGGTCTGATGGTGTTTGCCATAGTGATATTCCAGCGTTTCGGCGGAAATATGCGGCGCAAGCGCATCTTTGGCATACGGTAGTGCAGGTAATTCGAACGACATTGCTTCTCTCCTTATTATTAATAGTATTTCGCGCAATAACCTTATTGTGCGTAAGGATAGGGTAGCAAATTGAAAGGTGAGACAAAAGATGAACTTACCCTGTTGCGTTAACAACAGGGTAAAGTTTTAACGAATGGTTTTGGGGGTCATGACCCGGCGAGCGCCAACGTAGTGGCGTTGCCAGTAATCTTCGCTGAGCGACGTTATCTGGATTTCCTGGCCGCTGCGCGGCGACTGGATAAATTTGCCGTTGCCGACATAAACGCCAACGTGATCGGCGGTGCCGCGTCCCTGAGTGCGGAAGAACACCAGATCGCCATTTTTTAATTCTTCACGGTCAATCGGTGCGGCATCACGCAGGTGATACATTTCATTTGCCGTGCGCGGAATACGGAATTTCACGAGATCTTTATAGGCGTAATAGACCAGACCGCTGCAATCGAAACCGGTGCGCGGCGACGTGCCTCCCCAGCGGTACGGTTTGCCAATCTGGCTCATTAATTTGTTCATCGCCGTGCTGGTCGCTTTTTGCACTTTGACTTTATGTGCATCCGCAATCTTGCCTGGCACTGTGCTCTTCACTTTGATACACGTCGGTTTGTGACCTTTGCGCGGGGTGCATTTCTCGCTCCAGGTGACGGAGGCTGTCTTTTTCGTCGCGACGGTTTTTCCTTTGCGGCTGGCTGTTTTGCTGGCTTTAGCGGGAGCGGTAATTTTTTTCTTAGAAGAAGAGGCGGTTTTAGTACTGGATTTGCTGGTGGTTTTCTTAACGGTTTTTTGACTGGTTTTATTCGTTTTTTTCGCTGTTGCCGTACTTTTCTTTTTGTCGCTGGCTTTCTTATTATGCGAAAGATCAGCGGTGTCCCTAGCTTGCTTGGACGCATGTGCCATCGGCATAAAGGGAATCGTTGTAAATAGTAAAGCACAGAGCGTGAGGGAAAGTCGGTTTATCCGCGCCACTGAGCATTCCTCTGTTAAGGCAGGTCGCAATCATACCTGCGTGTGATTTACAAAACCTGATGATTCTAATCTATAGAAACGGATAAAGTTAATAGCTTTTATTGTTAAAAATGCGGTTTCGCTATTGAGTGCAAAAAAAAACAGCAGCCAAAGCTAAATTTGGTTATTTGGCGCGCACTTCTGACATAAGCACCGGGGAAACCATTATTGGGAATGCAACTTAATCGTTCAGACGATAAAATAGTAAAGCGTAATGAAAATGTTATTTTCCGATGTCGCCCTGAACCGCTACAATGTCAGACGACTGCCGTAAAAGAAGTTAAGGAAGCAAGACAATGAGCACCACTATCGAAAAAATCCAGCGCCAGATCGCTGAAAACCCGATTCTCCTGTACATGAAAGGTTCTCCAAAACTGCCAAGCTGCGGGTTTTCAGCCCAGGCTGTGCAGGCGCTTTCCGCCTGTGGTGAGCGTTTTGCCTATGTGGATATTCTGCAAAACCCGGATATTCGCGCTGAACTGCCGAAATACGCGAACTGGCCGACCTTCCCGCAACTGTGGGTTGACGGTGAACTGGTTGGCGGCTGTGACATTTTGATCGAAATGTACCAGCGTGGCGAACTGCAGCAACTGATCAAAGAGACCGCTGCAAAATACAAATCTGAAGAATCAGATGCTGAGTAATCAGTAGATGGTTAAGAGGAGCTTTCCCGTGTCAGGGTAAGCTCCTTTTCATTTCTGCCGCTCTGCTGCACCCTCGGCATGTCTACCCCCAGTCAAGTCCCTGCGGCGAACTGGAAAACCCGACCTCCCGAAGCAGGGTAAACAGACGGGTTTGCCGGACCGGTTTATCGTTAACTTCTGTCAGGGTAAAACGAAGTCGCGGCTCACGGCGTAAAGCACTCGCCAACGCCCTGAATATTTCCGCTGAAATCGTCTCCTCATTTTCGCTCCAGACCATCATCTTTTTCCCGCCCTGAGCGAGATACAGCCGCAGCTGGCCGGCAGAAATAACGACAAATGCGCCATTACGGCGTCCAGGGACCAGAGACGACGGATGCGTCGGCCACGGCAGAAGCGCGCCCCAGGGATTGGCCGGGTCGTTTGCGGATAACGCCACCGCCGTAAAAGCCTGATGTTCAGTATTCGATGAGGTAAGATCGCGAAGGCGATCGATAGTAGGCCGCTCGGCAAACTGCGCACCGCCCATTCCCTCAACGAAACGCCCTCGTAGAATGCGTCCCGAATCCTCCATGCTTCGACACAGGGTCTGCATGGCAGGAAACCCCCCAGGGACATTCTCCGCAATCACCGCCTGCCGACCGATCACGCCGTAGCGATCGAGCATATTCTCCGCGCAGGCCAACATTCGCTCGGTATCATTTAACGTCTCTCGCGGCAGCAGTGACCAGCGTCCGGCCAGCGCAGGAGTGGTGTAAGAAACCGGTACGGAAACTGACGTGGGGCGAGTTGAGGCATAGACAGGGCGTCCACGACGCATACGCGGTGAGCGTCGCGACGGCTGACGTGACGCAGAGACAGTGCGCGACAGGCCTCGTAGCGGGGCCCAGATATCGGTTGTGATGTACCCTTGCCAGACCAGCCCCCAAAGGGCCTCATGCAGCGTGGCTGGCGTTATCCACTCATCATTGCCAGACCTTTGCGTCCGGGCCTGAATCAACGCACTGAGTTGCTGTGCAAACCATGCGCCGCCGCCTGAGAGGACGTCTAAAATGGCGCGCTGTAAGTCTGAAAGTGACTCGCTGTCACCGGATGGCGGGGAAAGCGTCTCCGCCAGATAATCCCGTAGATGCAGTACCACTCGTCCGTCATCATCACCCAGTTTCTTTTGCCCTGACCAGATGACTTCACCGGTTGCAAGCAGCTCATCGAGCATGTCCGGCGAATAGTCTCTGACCCGGGCAGGGAAAATCTGGCTTTCCCACAGTGAGGCGGGCAGGCCGAGTCCGGCCAGTTGTTCAATAACTCTCGTGACACCGTCACTTCCTTCCAGCATTCCCGCTGAGGACGCCGGGAGGCGCGCCGGGCTGCCGTCGGCGGGTGAAATGAGCCCATGACGTTCCAGCAGCAGGCGGGTGTAGCTCGCCGCCGGGACAGGGCGGGTTGCTTCTCTGGCGGCATGCAGCGAGCGGATGCGCAGCCGATGAAATATGTCTTCATTCACCCACGTTGAAGAACGCGCGTCGTTGGGAGTGGATGACGCCCCCGTCCGCAGTTGGATCAGGACGCCCTCATCGCGTAACTGGCGCAGGAGATCGTCGGCGACGGCTACACCCAACCCGAACGCCTGCGCAATCTGATCGCCGGTAAAGAGCGTATGGGTGCGGCTGAAGCGCATGAAGAGGTCCCGCAGCGGTGTGTTCACCGGATGCAACCATGCAGCCGAAATCGTCGCTGGCAGGCGGACACCCAGTGCATCACGAAGTCTGGCCGCGTCATCCATGCAGGCCATCTGCGCAGTACCTGCAATAACAACCGGGAAAATACGCTTGTCAGCCGTCAGGCCATCGAGCCAGGGCCCGATGTCAGCGATCGTTGCTTCGTGCCTGGCCGCAATATCCTCGATGGTCATTGGCCCCAGTTCGCGCAGCAAATCGTAAACGCCTTCCATTCCCTGGGCTTTTCTGCCCGTCGCCCGCCGCTGAAGTTCATCCTCTACCTGGCGGATAATCTCCGGGTCGAGCAACTCCAGCGGATCGCCCTGGCCTAACAGGTTGCCCAGCAGTTCGCTGTCCAGCGCCAGTACCGAGGCCCGCCGCTCCGCCAGTGGAACGTCGGTGGCGTACATAAATTCCGCGACATAACCAAACAACAGATCGGTGGCAAACGGCGAAGGAGCGGGCGTGGTGACTTCAGATATCTGGATCTCGCCGGTGTTCAGGCGGCGTATGACCTGCTCGAGCGCGTCAAGATCGTAGACGTCCTGGAGGCATTCTCGGGCGGTTTCCAGAATAATGGGAAAGTCAGGATAGCCCGCTGCAATTTCCAGAAGCTGGCTGGCGCGCAGGCGCTGCTGCCAGAGTGGGGAGCGACGTCCCGGCGTGCGGCCAGGCATCAGCAGAGCGCGGGCGGCGCATTCTCTGAAGCGGGCGGCAAACAGCGCCGTGCTGCTGACGGCTTCCCGGACAATGCGCAACAGTTTTTCCGGATCGAACAGAAAAATGGCGGCATCCGGCAGCTTTCCGTCGCTGTCCGGAATGCGGGCGACAATCCCGTCATCGCTGGCGACAATCGACGCGTCAGCCCCCCATTGCGCATGGAGGCGTCCGGCAATCGCAAGGGCCCAGGGGGCATGTACCCGACGGCCATAAGGCGAATGCAGAATGACCCGCCAGTCACCCATCTCATCACGACAGCGTTCAAGTACCAGATGACGGCTCCAGGGGAGCACGCCCGTGGCATTCTTTTGATCGTTAATTAACCCTTTGATATTCGATAAAACATTATCGTCGCGCAGTCGGGGGGAGAGTTGTCGCTCCGCGTTGTCATCGGACAGGGTATGGATGAAATCACCAATACGTTCCCCCAGTTCCGCAGGACGCCCGACGCCTTCGCCGCGCCAGAACGGAAGCCTGGCCGAGCGTCCAGGCGCAGGGACGACGATAACCTGATCGCGGGTGATCTGTTGAATACGCCACGAACTGGCACCAAGCGTAATGATGTCGTTGACGCGAGACTCATACACCATCTCTTCATCCAGTTCGCCCACGCGCCGCGATCCCGCTTGTTCATCCCCTTCGGGGAGCAGCACGCTGAACATGCCACGGTCCGGAATGGTACCACCGCTGGTCACCGCCAGAAGTTGTGCGCCGGGGCGTGCCGTTAATAACCCGGTTTCGCGGTTCCAGATAATACGCGGTCGGAATACCGCAAAATCGCCAGAGGGATAGCGTCCCGCCAGCATATCCAGCGTGGCGTCAAACGCGCCTCTTGGCAGCGCTTTCCATGGAGAAGCCCGGCGGACGAGGGCATACCAGTCATCGACATTGACCGGATCCATGGAAACGGTGGCCACGGTTTGTTGCGCCAGAATATCCAGCGGGTTGCGCGGAGGCGTCAGGGTCTCCAGTTGCCCGGCGTACATGCACTCGACAATCACCGCCGAATCAATCAGATCCCGGCGAGTTCTGGGATAGAATAGCCCCTTCGAGACGCCGCCAACCTGGTGGCTGGCTCGTCCGATGCGCTGCAGGCCGCTGGCGACTGAAAGGGGCGTTGCCACCTGAATCACCAGATCAACGGCGCCCATGTCGATCCCCAGCTCCAGACTTGACGTCGCCACCACACAGCGAAGTTCGCCTGATTTCAGGGCATGCTCCGTGACGGCCCGCTGCTCTTTGGAAACTGAACCGTGATGCGAGCGGGCAATGTATTCTCCGGCGTCCTGCGCCCGATTGCTGGT
Organism: Citrobacter sp. T1.2D-1; assembly: GCF_950098555.1. Classification (NCBI taxonomy): domain Bacteria; kingdom Pseudomonadati; phylum Pseudomonadota; class Gammaproteobacteria; order Enterobacterales; family Enterobacteriaceae; genus Citrobacter; species Citrobacter sp. T1.2D-1. The sequence goes on along the minus strand of NZ_CATNHH010000005.1, from coordinate 159,286 downwards.
GGAACCGGTTGACGAGTCATAGTGTACGGGTTCCGCCTGCGATTCAGGGGGGGCGTGTCGTCGCGAGAGATAGAGTTCATTCAGACGAGCCGTCAGTTTTTCCGCCAGCCCGCGCGAGTTGGTGAAGACAATAGTGGAGCGATGGCGAAGGATTTGATCGAGAATACCGGATTCAATGCGCGGCCAGACGGAACCTTCTCTGCCTTTGTGAATGGCATCGCTGCTGTCACTATTATCGGCTAAGACGTCATCCAGATTGGCGGCAGGTGCAACAATGCGGATATCCGGGTGACGAGTCGCGGGGGGATTGACCACGGTAACCGGGCGATCGCCGCCCAGAAAAGCCGCAACCTCCGTAACGGAACGCACCGTCGCCGACAGACCAATACGCTGCGCCGACCTCGTCAGAAGCGCATCCAGTCGTTCAAGGCTGAGCGCGAGGTGCGCACCACGTTTTGTGCCTGCCACCGCGTGTACTTCATCGACGATCACCGTTTCAATCCCGCGCAGCGACTCTCTGGCGCGCGAGGTGAGCATCAGATAAAGCGACTCCGGCGTGGTGATCAGAATATCGGGCGGATGACGACTGAGCTTCGCACGCTCCTGAGGTGGCGTATCTCCTGTACGGATACCGACCCGAATGGTCACCTCTGTCGCGCCGCATTTCTTCCGCTCTTCGCTAATCCCCTGAAGGGGAATTTGCAGATTGCGCTGAACATCCGTGCCGAGGGCTTTTATCGGAGAAATATAGAGGATGCGGGTGACTTTCTTTTCTTTGCCGGAGAGCGGCGTCGTGGGCTTTTCCTCACCTTCACGAAACAGGCGATCCAGTGCGTAGAGAAACGCGGCAAGGGTTTTCCCCGAACCGGTCGGGGCGATCACCAGCGCATGTTGATTCGTCGCGGTAACGGCCCACGTTTGCGACTGCACCAGCGTGGGATGCTGAAATGCCGAGATAAACCAGTCGCGGGTCGCCTGCGAGAAAATATCCGGCAGTGGGGGCGACGCATTGTTTGCTGACATGTTCCCTGTCCCTTTTGCGGTGTTGGCGGATCAAGACCTTTTTACAGAATAGCGGGAAATAGGCAGGGTGTATTGATACTGGTCAAATATACAGTGTCGGGGTGGGGGTGGCACGACCTGATAAACCACGTTATCAGGCCATATCATCAGGCTTCTTCAGGCAGGGGTAACGGCCAACCGCCCAGACGCTTCCAGCGGTTGACGATTTCGCAAAACAGCACGGCGGTGCGCTCGGTATCATAAAGCGCAGAGTGCGCCTGGGTACCGTCAAACTCCATGCCTGCCGCAAGACACGCTTTGGAGAGCACCGTTTGTCCGAGAGCAAGCCCGCTCAGGGCGGCGGTATCAAACGTCACGAACGGATGGAACGGGTTGCGCTTGAGCGACGCTCGCTCGGCGGCAGCCATCATAAAGCTATGATCGAACGTCGCATTATGCGCCACCATGATGGCGCGACTGCAACCGCTGTCTTTAATGCCTTTGCGCACCATTTTGAAAATGGCGTGCAGGGCGTCATATTCGCTCACCGCGCCACGCAGTGGGTTAGACGGGTCGATACCGTTAAACGCCAGCGCTTCTGGCTGCAAATTCGCGCCTTCAAACGGCTCCACGTGGAATTGTAGCGTGCTGTCCGGCATCAGCCAGCCTTGTTCATCCATTTTCAGCGTGATGGCGGCGATCTCAAGCAGCGCATCGGTTTTGGCGTTAAATCCAGCCGTTTCAACATCAATGACGACGGGATAGAAACCACGAAAACGGTCGCACAGACCGGTAAGTTGAGCGTTATCGGACATCAGGGTCTCTTAGTACGGAAAAATTGCAGCGCGCATTATGCCAAATTTTGTTGCTGACGGGAATGGTAGAGGGGAAAAGCGGACATCGGATATTGCGTACCGGGATATCGACATCCCGTAGAGCAGGTTGAAGCATCGTCAGGCTGCTTGTGGGCATTTTCTTCTCCTTCAGATTGCAGAGCGCCTGTTCATAAAATCAAAAAAATATATTTTGTATTCCTATTTTTTATCAGCATTATTCAGTGTTGAGGGCTTAGGTGAACGTGTTATCAATTTAATTGAAGGAATGGTTAGTTAATCTCACTTGCCTATTACGTGAATTAATATCTGATATTGTCTCTGGTTAATTTTGTGTTTAAGTAAAGTGTCCGCATTGTGAATTGTCCAAAAATAGACTGAACATTTATTACCGTCGGCTTACTGTTGATATATAATATTATTATGTTGTTATGGCTATTGTACTGACGCTAAAGATATTCTTTTGCATATGATGACTAAAATTGCTCGGAATTGCGAGTTGTCGGAGTATAAAATATAATAGCGATAAATAACATGAAGAATCCTTACAGATAACACTGGCGAGTGAGTGCTAAGTTTTAGGGATGATTGATACTCAATAAACACTCTTGTTATACGTTGGAGAGATAAATGAAATTGCGTAAGTTATATATGGTGATGTTTGCCTGTGCGATAGTGAGCTTATCTGGCATCAATACCGCGAATGCAGCAACGGATAAAGGGACAATCAAATTCGACGGGGAAGTTATTGCGTCAACTTGTGATGTATCCGTTGATGCGACGGGCCCGACTGGTACGGTAACTCTGGATAAAGTGTCAACAGAAACCATCGCGGGGGTTGGCACGACAGCAAAACCGAAGCCTTTCACCATTTCCGTTTCGAGTTGTGCGCCTAGCGCGACAGGTATCGGTGTTAATTTCGGTGTGGCAACGGGAACGCCGGATACCAATGGTAACCTGGCGAACGAAGACGCAACGCCGACGAAAGTCAGTCTGCAATTGGTTGATGTGGCTAAATCAAATACTGCGATTGATTTAAATGCGGACCAGAGCGGTGGGTCGAAATTTGACATCGATGCCAGTGGGAAAGGTTCGCTTGAATATGTCGTGCAATATTACAGTAATGATGCGGCTCCGGCAGTCGGTAAAGTCACCGCTAATGCCACCTATGAACTGTCGTATCAGTAAATAAGTCACACAGAGTGTTGTTAACAAATGGGTGCTTCTGGATTAATTTAATGAAACGTTCTCAATTTTTATGTCAGATGTCATTAATGATGACACTGTTTGGTTTCAGCACTCTCTCATTTGCTGGTCTGGTATTAGACGGGACTCGTGTTATCTATCCTGCCGGCGAGAGTGAGGTCACTGTACGAATGAAAAATACAGGAAGACTGCCGGTTCTGGCGCAAAGTTGGATCGATAACGGTGTCAAGAACGTGACACCCGACAAAATATCATCGGTCTTTGTCTTAACACCGCCAATTAACCGGGTGAATGCGGGGAAAGGGCAGACCTTGCGGATCAGTTTGCTTGCCGAAAATACCCTGCCGCAGGATAAAGAGTCTGTGTTTTATCTGAATGTATTGGCTATCCCAGCAAAATCGAAAGACTCCATTGACGCAAGCCAGATCAATATTGCCTTCAAAACACGCATCAAGCTTTTCTATCGTCCAGACTCACTCAAAGGCAACGCTAATGATGCGCCCGATTTACTGCGCTGGCATATTAACGGTAGCAGTGTCACAGCGACGAACCCAACACCTTATTATGTTACGCTGAGTGAAGTGAGTTATACATCGGGTGGGAAAAAAGTAGCGGCCTCAGGGCAGATGATTACACCGGGAGGAACCCGCGATTTTAATTTCAACGGTGTGAATCAGATAAATAGTGTAGATTCTATCGAATATGCTTCAATCAATGATTTTGGTGGGTTGAATAAGTATAAAGTAAAAAAATAATTTATTCTCCGGTGATATTGTTATGCGCTTACTTCATGTGTTGTGTTGCGTTAATATTGTGCTCCCGTTGCAATATGCTGTTGCCGAAACAACAGACGCTACCTCGATGGGTGTGGCCGGGAATTATGAATTTAATGATGCTTTTGTGAATCGTTCAGGTGCGCAAACAGTGGACCTGAAGCGATTTTCAAACGGTGCCAGTGTATTACCCGGTATCTATAAAGTCATTGTCACGCTGAACACTGAAAAATTAACGATTTCGAATATCGAATTCCGGGCAGGGGAAAATGATGCTGTTGATGCCTGTATTCCGGGAAATGTCTTTGAACTGATCAGTTTTAAAAAAGAACAGATTAAATTCACGCAATGGGACGGACTGACCGACAGTAAGAACTGCACACGTATACAAGATATCATTCCGGAGGCAACACAGGAATTTGACAGTGAAGCCCAGCAGCTAAATCTCTCTATCCCGCAAGTTTATATTAATAAACTTCCGCGTGGTTCTGTGCCCCCGTCAATGTGGGATAGCGGGATTCCCGCCCTGATGCTGGGATACAATATGAATGGCTACGAATCTAAAAACAGCAGTTATGAATCGAAGTCATTATATGCCTCGATCAACAGTGGTCTGAATATTGGCGCATGGTACCTTCGTCATAATGGTTCCTGGAACTGGATGCAGGATCAAGGCGGTCACTACAATGTCCTGAATACCTATGTGCAACGGGATATTCCCGCTATCTGGGGGCGTCTGGCTGCCGGGCAACTCAATACCAGCGGACAACTGTTTGATACATTACCCATCAGTGGGGCGCAGGTTGCCAGTGATGAGCGTATGTTGCCACAATCGCAGCGCGGCTATGCCCCCGAAATACGGGGTGTGGCGAGAACGAATGCGAAGGTCACGGTTAAACAGAGCGGTCAGACGATTTATGAAACCACCGTTTCGCCCGGTGCGTTTGTGATTAGCGATCTGTATCCGACCGGCTATGGCGGCAACCTGGATGTGAGTATTGAAGAAGCTGATGGTTCGCAACAGAACTTTTCCATTCCTTATTCTTCAGTGTCGCAATTACTGCGTCCCGGAAGTAACCGGTACAGCCTCAGCGCCGGGAAACTGCGTAGCAACAGCGTATCGGACGACCCTGTTTTTACGGAAGCTACCTGGCAACAAGGTTTCACGAACATTCTGACAGGGTACGGAGGCGTTCAGGCAAACAAGGATTATCAGGCGATAAAAATTGGCACCGCCTTAGGTTTTCCCATTGGCGCCATTGCGTTTGACGTTACCCAATCCAAAGCGCGTCTTCCCGGCCGCGGCGACATGTCCGGTCAGAGTTATCAGATAAGTTACAGCAAGCTGATTAATGAAACGAACAGTAATATCACACTGGCCGCGTACCGATTCTCCAGCAGTGGCTATATGGATTACCTTACGGCGATGGAAACTCTGGATGATCTTCATCATGGTGATGACGGTAATCATATCCAGCGACAAAAAAACCGCTTTACGCTTAATCTGAGTCAGGGACTGAAGGACGGATGGGGTCAGTTATACATCAGCGCCAGCATGGAGAACTATTGGAATAAAGGATCTGTAGAGCGGCAATATCAGATCGGTTATTCCAATAGTTATAAATGGTTGAATTATAGCCTGAACATCAGTCGTAGTCAGGACGAGTGGGGCACATCACAAACCAGCTATTTTCTGAATTTCTCGCTTCCGTTGTGGGAAAGCCACGATATGGGGACGTATGCGCCGCAGCTCAGTATGAGTTATAACCAGGATTCTTCTGGCTCGGCCTCAGAACAGGCGATTATTTCGGGTAATCTCGGTGAACAGAACCAGTATACCTGGTCGGTGAGCGGCAGTCATGACGACTATTCGGGAACAAGCGGCAACGTTGGTGGGTCATATAAAGGCAGCCTTGCGTCACTTTCTGCAACTTACAGTGAAGGTCGTGATTATCACAGTGCGTCGGTTGGGATGTCCGGTACGCTGGTTGCGCATTCTGGCGGTATCACGCTTTCACCCTACACGGGCGATACGTTCACCCTGGTAGAGGCGAAAGGGGCTGAAGGAGCGGCAATACCTTCTTATCCCGGCGTGACCATTGACCGTTTTGGCTATGCTCTGTTTCCGTCAACCAATCCTTATCAACTAAATGATGTCGTTATTGATCCAAAAGGGATATCTGAAAACGCCGAACTGGAAAACACCTCGCAAAAAATAGTCCCGCGCTATGGCGCAGTGGTGAAAGCGAAGTTTGATGCCCGCCAGGGGCGGCCGGTTTTAATTCAGGCGGACTTTTCCGGCAAAACATTGCCGTTCGGTGCGGATGTTTTTGATGATAACGGTGTCAGCGTCGGGGTGGTTTCGCAAGGGAGCCTGATTTATGCCCGCGTACCCAATGATAAAGGCAGCCTGCATATTAAATGGGGGGATGATGACAATGAACAGTGTCATGTCAATTATGCTCTTGCACCAGAATCGGAAAAAACAAAGAAAACAGCGTTGAAACCGTTTGTGGAAAGTTGTAGATAAACGTCCGGCACACAATGGATAACAGGAATATATGACAGCAATTATTTTAATTCTAAACAGAGCATTGAGCTACTCACTACGAATAGTAATAATGTCAGTTATTGCATTATCGTTGTACGGAATACCCATAGACGTACACGCCAGCTATACATCTTCATGTGCTACCGAACACGACATGAATGCTAAACCTGCTAATGTAACAATAGCTGTCAATGATTCCTCGGAATATCCTGTAGGGTCGCTGGTGGGGGAAGCCTATGTTGATAATTTGGAATCAGCATTTACATTCACGGGGGTAAAATGTTCCGCAAATGGGACATCAACTTGGGCATACAGTAGTAACATAGGCCAATCTATAGGAACATATTCAGCCCCAGAAGGAAATTTACCTGTATATCGACTGCCAAATAACTTTAATTATGGATATGCGATGGCAATAGGCGATCCTAATCTTTCCTATCACGGCCTAGGATGGGCTTCTTCCTCTACCGAGTTATGGTCAGATCCCGGGGTTATTTACCAGGGAGCCTTGGGAGTGAAATACAAAATATATTTCGTCACGGCACAAGCGTTGTTTCCAGGAGAGCATCTTATCCAAAATTCGAATTTGGCATACGTATGTCTCTCATCGTCAGATGTAAGGAATACGGGTGATATGTGTGCAACTATTTCGTCATCAGAGTTTACCATTTCTGTTAATTCAGGCGGCTGTGATATTAATGCTGACACCCCCTCAACGGTTAATTTGAGGCGTATTAATGCCAGTGACTTGCCTAAAAAAGGCGATGTCGGTAATAACGTGGATTTTACGATCAGCCTCAAGTGTAATGCGGCCACCACCGTCAATATGACGCTGACCGATCCTAACGGCGGCGACGCTGAAAATGGTGTGCTGTATAGCGATAAAGGGGACGGATTAGCGGAAAATGTGGGTGTTCAGATTTTGTCAGCCAAAGACGGAGGGCAAACGCCGCAAACCGTTCATCTGAACGAAACTTTTACAGTGGGGAATGCGAGCGAAGGGCAGTACAGTATTCCGATGGCAGCCAGATATTACAGAACGTCAGACAGCGAAATTGTCGGTGGGAAAGTCTCGGCGTCGGTCGTTTATGAATTGTCCTACCAATAAATACATCGCGTGTCGATAAAGGCGGGCGCGTCGTGCGCCCGCGAATACTCAGTTGCCCAGCCCGCGACCGGCATCTTTCTCTTCGATCAGTTCGATTTTGTAACCGTCCGGATCTTCAACAAATGCAATAACGGTCGTGCCGCCTTTCACCGGGCCGGCTTCACGGGTGACGTTTCCGCCGTTCTGACGAATGCGTTCACAGGCTTCGGCCGCATTATCCACGCTCAGGGCGATATGACCGTAAGCGGTGCCCAGTTCGTATTTATCGACGCCCCAGTTGTAGGTCAGTTCAATCACCGCTTCATCACTCTCTTCGCCGTAGCCGACGAACGCCAGAGAGTATTTGTATTCCGTGTTTTCACTGGTACGCAGCAACTTCATGCCCAGGACTTTAGTGTAAAAATCAATGGAGCGTTGCAGATCGCCAACGCGCAGCATCGTGTGAAGTAAACGCATGTTTTGTCCCCTTAAAAATGGTCAATACATTCAAAATGTTGTTTTAGTATAGCGGCGTTTTTACGCCGCTATCAATGCAGTAATGCGGATGGGGGGATCAGAGCGTCGGGTAATCGGTATAACCTTCCGCGCCGCCGCCGTAGAAACTTTCGCTGCGCTGTGGGTTGAGTTCGGCTTTACGTTGCAGGCGCGCGACCAGATCCGGGTTAGCGATGTAATCGCGCCCAAAGGCGACAGCATCGATCAGTCCTTTCTCAATTAAGGTTTCTGCTTTTTCTGGCGTATAGGCGCCGGCACCGATGATCGGACCGTGGAAACGAGCGCGCACTTTTTCACGGAACGCGTCGGTATACGGCTTGCCGCCCGCCCAGTCGGGTTCAGACATGTGCAGATAAGCGATGCCGCGTTTACCCAGTTCTTCAATCAGATACAGCGCATCGGCTTCTTCGTTCGGACCATTGTCAACGTTCTGGAAGGTGCCGACAGGCGAGACGCGAATACCGATACGGTCCGCACCCCATTCTTTTATGCCTGCATCAACCACTTCCAGCACCAGACGTGCGCGATTCTCTACGCTGCCGCCGTACCGATCGTTACGATGGTTAGAAGAAGGGGAAAGGAACTGGTGCAGCAGGTAACCGTGCGCGGAGTGCAGTTCAACCAGATCGAAACCGGCTTCACGCGCATTGGCGATCGCCTGGCGGAAATCATTGACGATGCCCGGAATCTCATCGATTTCCAGTGCACGAGGCATTGAGGTATCTACGCGGATCGCCTGACCGTGTTCATCACGCAGGGAAGTACGGGTACCGGCACTGATAGCCGATGCTGACACCGGCGGTTGACCGCCCGGTTGCAGGCTGGAGTGAGAAATACGGCCTGTGTGCCATAACTGAACGGCGATATGACCGTTTTCAGCATGGACGCCCGCGGTGATTTTCTTCCACGCGGCGATTTGCTCATCGCTGTGCAGACCCGGCGCGCCGGCGTAACCCTTCGCCTGTGCGGAAATCTGTGTTGCTTCGCTGATGATAAGACCCGCGCTGGCGCGCTGGCGATAATACTCGGCCATTAACGGAGTCGGGATGTCGCCAGGCTCAATACTGCGCAAACGCGTCAGAGGAGCCATAAAAATACGGTTTGGTGCGGTGATCGCGCCCACTTTCAGTGGGGTAAACAGTTTATCAGATGACATAATATTTCCCGTTATAAATAGACCGGTCGTCTAGTGAGAGAGTAAATAAAACGCCTGTTAAGCACCAGGCGTTGCAATAATACGTTCCACATGTGCCAGCGCATTTTCCAGCGGGGTGGCACTGCGCGAAATTTTGGCCTGCAGATTCGCTCCCAGCCACAGCGCGTAGAGAATTTGCGCCTGTTGCAGCGGCTCGCCTGCAAACGTCAAACAATGACTGTCGCGGCCTTTTTCCAGCGCCTGCGCCAGGATCGTCATAATCTTTCCGGCGCCCTGGTCCATCGCGGTGCGCATATCTTCCGACAGATCGCACACTTCGGCGGAAAGTTTAACCGTCAGGCAGCCGCTGATGATCCCTTGCTGGCAAAACTGGTTCAGAGTTTGCTGATAATAAGCCAGAATGCGATCGCGATAATTGCCAGGGCCCGTGTCAAAATGTGCCGCCAGCCGCTGATGATAACCGGCAAAGTGACGTTCCAGCATCGCGACGCCAAAGGCTTCTTTGGATCGAAAATAGTGATAAAACGATCCTTTCGGCACCCCGGCGGTTTTAAGCAACTCGCTCAGTCCCATACCGGTAAAGCCCCGCTGCATGCAAAGATGCTCACCGGTAGCCAGTAAGTGTTCGCGAGTATCGTATTCAGTTTGCTTGTTCATGGCAGGGAGTGTAATAGACCAGTCGGTCTAATGCAAGTCAGGTTGCCAGAAAGCGTGTTTACGTCTTCAATAGAATGAAGACCTGATTAAGAGGAAAGGGCGTGGCAGAGCAGTTAGAGTTTTTCCCCGTGCAGAGCCCGTGTCGGGGAATTTGCCAGTCAGATGAGCGCGGTTTTTGCCGGGGGTGTCTGCGCAGCAGGGAGGAGCGATTCAACTGGCAAAACATGAGCGACGGACAAAAACAAGACGTGCTGCGGTTATGCCGCCAGCGTCTGCTGCGTAAATTACGCGCAAATAAACCTGCGGCGCCAGAAGAACCTCAACAGCCTTCACTCTTTTAAGCCACTAATTGTATATACTCGCAGTAATTTACTTCACGAGGAAGCTGTTATGGTTCAGCGTATTACTCTTGCACCGCAAGGCCCGGAATTCTCCCGCTTTGTCATGGGATACTGGCGACTGATGGACTGGAAAATGTCCCCCCGGGAGCTGGTGAGCTTTATTGAAGCGCACCTGGATTTAGGTGTCACCACCGTGGACCATGCGGATATTTACGGTGGTTATCTGTGCGAAGCCGCTTTTGGTGAGGCGCTGAAACTGGCTCCTCATCTGCGCGAGCGCATGCAGATCGTCACCAAATGCGGTATCGCCACCACCGCCCGCGCGGAAAACGCGCTTGGCCACTACATCACTGACCGCGATCATATTGTGAAAAGCGCGGAACAGTCGCTGACTAACCTGGCGACTGACCATCTGGATCTGCTGTTGATCCACCGTCCGGACCCGCTGATGGATGCCGATGAGGTCGCTGAAGCCTTCAAACACCTGCACCAGAGCGGTAAAGTGCGCCATTTTGGCGTCTCCAACTTTACCCCCGCACAGTTCACGCTGTTGCAATCGCGTCTTCCTTTCACGCTGGCGACCAATCAGGTGGAGATTTCACCGGTTCACCAACCGCTGCTATTAGACGGCACGCTCGATCAACTTCAGCAACTGCGTATTCGTCCGATGGCCTGGTCCTGCCTCGGTGGCGGGCGCCTGTTTAATGACGATGCGTTCCAGCCACTGCGCAACGAACTGGCGGTCATTGCACAAGAACTCAACGCCTCGTCCATTGAGCAAGTGGTTTACGCCTGGATACTGCGTCTGCCGTCGCAGCCGCTGCCGATCATCGGCTCCGGTAAAATTGAACGCGTTCGCGCGGCGGTGGAAGCGGAGTCGCTCAAAATGAGCCGTCAGCAGTGGTTCCGTATCCGAAAAGCGGCGTTGGGGTACGACGTACCGTAATCGCTAAATCATGGTTCTGCGTTCAAAATGGTGTCACTGGTTTACACTTAACCGACATGCATACAGAACGGAGGTCCTATGAAGCGATTGAGTCTGGCTGTGTTAACCCTGTTAGCCTGTACGGGCGCGCAAGCCGCCAGTGAGACGGTGGAGATGAATCTGGTCACCTCGCAAGGCGTTGGGCAGTCTATCGGGGAGGTGACCATTACCCAAACGGAGAAAGGGCTGGAGTTTACGCCGGATCTGAAAGCGCTGCCGCCGGGAGAACATGGTTTTCATATCCATGCCAACGGCAGCTGTCAGCCCGCGATTAAAGATGGCAAAGCGTCTCCTGCTGAGTCCGCAGGAGGACATTTTGACCCGCACAAAACCGGTAAACATGCCGGACCGGATGGCGAAGGGCACCTGGGCGATCTGCCTGTGCTGGTGGTTAATAACGAAGGTAAAGCCATTATTCCCGTCACGGCAACACGCCTGAAATCCCTGAATGATGTCAAAGACAAAGCGCTGATGATCCATGTCGGCGGCGATAATATGTCCGATCAGCCTAAACCGCTGGGCGGCGGCGGGGCGCGTTACGCCTGTGGGGTGATCAAGTAATCAGGATGTGAGCGTTCCTTCTGGCGGCGCTTGTTCCAGTTGAGAAAGTGAGCAATACAGCCGCCAGATGATGGCTGCCAGTTCTTGCGCAGCCGGCTGATGATGATGCGAAAGCGTCTCACAGATGCGCAGCAATTCGGTGAGCGTGGCGGCGAGGGGGCGCTGCTGGACACCGCGCTCATTCATTACATCGCGTAGTAACGAAATACAGATATCCCGCACGCGCGACAGCGGATCGGAGCGCGATTCCCAGGCGCGAAGCTGCCAGACCACGTGTGAACAGTTGAGCAGCACCACGCCCCAGCGTAAAAGCCAGCGTCTGGCCAGCGCATCCTGGCTGTTGCTTAGCTGGCTGATGTGGTGATACGTCAGCGACTCAAACTCGTTTTCACTGTGTGCAGGATGGCGGCTCAGTTGGTCGACAAAACTCCGGCGTAACGCGCGGATATGACGGCGACTTTTACGCGCATCCGATCCCGGACGCAAGATGGCGAAAGCAAGCCAGGACAAGGCGACTCCGACGATCTTGGCGGTGTTGTCATTAAGGAAATCAGCAAAGTCATAGACGGGCGGATTGGTCACGGCGATAAACGATCCCATAAAGACAATGAGTTGTCCCCAAAGCCCCGCCAGTTTTGGCATCTGTAGCTTAAGCAGTTGCATGGTGGTCAGCAGGGGGAATAAAAACAGTAAGAATTCCCACAGTTCACTAATCTGCACCATCAGGCCAAACTTCACCACAAAGCTGAACAGCGATAACAACACCAGCGTACGCATCAGCAGCGTCAGTGATTTAAACGGCGTGGCAACGGCAGAGTAGAGCACGCAACTGATGGCGGCCAGCGTCAGCGCCCCCGAACCCGATTCCCACTGTGACCCAATGCTCCAGGCGCCAATCACCGTCAGCGTGACGAAAGTACGCAAACCGCTCCAGAGCGCTTCAGCATTATCAGTGTGTCGCGCCAGCGCAGGCGCACGGGGAATATGGACAGGCGTCAGTGCCCCGCCATTTTCGATCAGGTATAACTGATGGCTGGTGCGCAGATAGAGACGACAGAAGTAACATAACCGCTGCCAGAAGGCGACATGACGGTAATCAGCCCCGTTAGCGGGGGCAAGCGGGGCAATAATTCGAGCGATGGTGTAACTGTCCGTTTGCGAGCGGGCCAGGGCCGTCAAAAGTTGGTCAATGACATCACGCGTGTGGGCTGGAGGATTTGGCCAGTTAAGCAACATCCTGCGCAGGCTTGAGATGACGCTGGTCAGGCGCAACTGATGATGCAAGAGGGCATTCAACAGCGCATTCTGGCGACGAAAGCGGTAATGGCTCCAGAAGGCCTGGATACGCAGTAAGTTCATCGTCAATATTTGCCCGATCACCCCTTCGTGGGCAGAGCGGATGGCGTCTGTAGTCTCGGGTTGCCACAGCAGACTGGCATGTTCCAGCAAGCGTGCATGCATATTCTTCAACGCCGTCAGCAACGCGGTGCCATCGGAGGTGCTCGGCAGGATCATCATCATCGTGCCGCCGCAGAGGATCCCGACAATCACTTCACAGACGCGCGCCTGCGCGATATCCCAGAGTTGAGTGATTTCAACGATGTTGACCATCGGGAAGGCAATAATCGCCGCCGTGTAACCGGCAAGCTGAAAAGCGTAGGCTACGTTGTTGGTAAACTGCGCACAGGCCCAGGTACAAAAACCAATCCAGGCGGACATGCTCAGCAGAAAAAGCCACGGCTCGTTGAGAGTATGCCCGGCGAGAATCAACGCGGCGGTTGCGCCGAGCAAACTCCCGGCAATACGCCCGAGGCTCTTGCTGATAACGCCGCCGACGGTGGGAAAACTGACCACCGCGGCAGAGGTCATGGCCCAATAGGGTTCATCCAGGTTCAGATAATAGGCGAACGTCAACGCTAGACACATCGCGAGGGTATTACGCAATGCATAGCGCCACTGCCCGGCCGTCGCTTTCAGCCACGGCGTTTTGCTCAGATAGCGGTACAGGGAGGACATTTATTTGCCGATCGCTACGCTACAGGTCGTGCCGGAAACGAGCGTCACGTCATGCGGTAGTTGATCAAACTCGATACGTACCGGTACGCGCTGCGCCAGACGCACCCAGGGCACGTTAGGTTTGATATCCGGCACCAGTCCGGAATCGCTCTCCACGCTTTGGTCGTAAATGGCGCGACCGATGCTGGATACGTGACCCTGTAACTGAATATTGCCGCTGTAGAGCGTTATTCTAGCAGGCGCGCCCTCGCGGATATGACGCAACTTGGTTTCTTCAAAATACCCCATCACATAGAAGGAGTGGCTATCCACCAGAGCAAACAGCGGTTGCCCGGTGGTGGCGAAATCACCGGTACGCGTCGACAGATTGGTTATCCAGCCGGAGACCGGGGCATGGACATCCGTCTGCGCCAGTTGCCACTGCGCCTGTCTGAGCGTCGCCTGAGCGACGTCCACACTTGCCTGCATCGCTTTGACGTTCAGATTCGCGGTGTCTAACTCTTCTGCAGAAATGACGTTCTGCGATAAACGGCGGCGGCGGTTGGCTTCATTGTTGGCCTTTGCCAGTTCCGATTGCGCTTTAGCCAGTTGAGCCTGTGCGTTGAGTTCGGCGATATGAAAAGGGGTCTTATCAATGCGAAAGAGCAGATCGCCCGCGTTGACGAACTGGTTATCCTTTACCTGGAGATCGACGATGGTGCCAGACACCTGGGGGGTAATGCTGACCTGCTCGGCGCGCACCTTACCATCACGCGTCCAGGGCGATTGCATGTAATAATTCCACATAAACCAACCCGCCAGAACGGCGAGGGCAGCAATCACAATTGTGGAGAAATACTTCAGTGTTTTCAGCGTCATAATTACCACGCAACCAATAGAAAAAGACCCGAACAGACGCAGAGGGCAAAAATCGACAGATCCATCAATAATGGATGCCAAATTTCACCGGAGTAGATGCGTTCGCGCAGCAGGCGATGGATGAAAAGCCAGAGGAAAAATCCCAGCGCGAAGGCCTTGAACAGCGGCGGGAAATAAACAGATGCGCCAATCACCAGGTCTTGTAAGGGCATCCCTGTAGTATTGAGTGCGGAGGTCACAAGCAATAGTCCTTTGCGTCAGGTTACGTGTATACAGGTTTAGCAAAAACCTGCATGACGAGCGCTTTTTTCGCGTAATGTCTGAAAAATATGTCTGGCGGTAACCAATTGCAGCAATACATTTGTTTTAGCAATACAATTGCTGCACACTATTCTAAAATCAGTATAATATCTTAGCAAGCTAATTATAAGGAGATGAAATTGGAATCGCCATTAGGTTCTGATCTGGCACGGTTGGTGCGCATTTGGCGTGCTTTGATAGACCACCGTCTTAAGCCTCTGGAATTGACGCAGACACACTGGGTAACGCTGCATAATATTCATCAATTGCCACCGGATCAATCACAGATACAACTGGCAAAAGCGATTGGCATTGAACAGCCGTCACTGGTACGTACGCTGGATCAGCTCGAAGAGAAAGGGCTCATTTCGCGTCAAACCTGTGTCAGCGATCGCCGTGCTAAACGTATAAAGCTAACGGAAAAGGCAGAGCCGCTGATTGCCGATATGGAAGCGGTTATCAATAAAACGCGTGGTGAAATTCTGGAAGGGATTACTGCGCAGGAAATTGATCTGCTGATCAAGCTGATCACCCGACTTGAACACAATATTATTGAGCTCCAGTCGCACGATTAAAATCATGAAACGTGTGGTCAGGATCTGACCACACGTTAATTCACTTAGCGCGGAGAGACAGTAACCTGACGACCGTTGCTGGCCAGCACGACACGCTGTCCTGCAGAGAAACGCGTATCCCCTTGTTTCTGAACAACCATGATGGTGTTGCCATCATCCTTGCGGATTTCCAGCTCAACGCCCTGCGTTTTGTTCATCGCGCCCTGTACGCCTTGACCGGCAACGCCACCAGCGACAGCGCCTGCCGCGGTTGCCAGGGAACGACCCGTACCACCACCGACAGTATTCCCCAGGAAGCCGCCGAGCACGGCACCGCCAATGGCGCCGATCACGTTTTCATTATCACCGGCCTGAATTTTGACCGGACGGACGTTCACAATCGTACCGTAGGTGACATTCTGCACCTGCTTCGCTTCGGAGGCGGTGTAGACATCGCCTGAAAGGCTATCTGTGTTGGAACAACCCACCAGAGACAAGCCTGCCAGTGAAACGATCAGCACACGTTTAATCATCTAAAAATCTCCTGTTCACCATGAAACGCTACCCAAGCATCCCTCATGGTCAAATTATATGGTATTTGTGCGTTTAAGGTCACATGTTCTGTCTTAACGATGCAGAAATCATAATAACAGCCAGGTTAACCAACTTTAAACGAACTATTCAGCGGATCCACTTAATTGACATTGCGCACGCGCTTTCAGGGGAAAAACGTGAATGAAGCGTAGCATTGACTGCGCGTTTGTGATGGAGTGTTGACGCAACATTATGCTTAAAAAAGGAACATGTATGAAATCGGGCCGTTATATTGGCGTGATGTCTGGCACCAGTCTTGATGGTGTCGATGTAGTACTGGCGACGATTGATGACACGATGGTGGCTCAACAGGGGAGTCTCACCTGGCCGATGCCTGTGTCCCTTAAACAGGCGATTCTCGATATCTGTCAGGGACAATCCCTGACGCTCTCTCAGTTTGGTCAGTTGGATGTCCAGTTGGGCAAGCTGTTTGCAGAGGCGGTAAACGCGCTGCTGGCACAGGAAAAACTGCGCCCGCAAGACATTGTCGCCATCGGCTGCCACGGGCAAACCGTGTGGCATGAACCTGGCGGCGTTGCGCCGCACACGCTACAGATTGGCGATAACAACCAGATTGTGGCGCGTACCGGTATCACGGTGGTTGGCGATTTCCGCCGTCGTGATATTGCGCTGGGCGGACAGGGCGCGCCACTGGTGCCCGCATTTCATCAGGCGCTGCTCGCGCATCCAACTGAGCGAAGAATGGTGCTCAACATTGGCGGTATTGCGAATCTGTCGATGTTGATTCCAGGGCAACCCGTTCGTGGATACGATACCGGTCCTGGCAATATGCTGATGGATGCCTGGATCTGGCGGCAGTGCGGTAAACCCTATGATAAAGATGCGCAATGGGCCTGTGGTGGGACGGTGATTATTCCGTTGCTGCAAAACATGCTCAGTGACCCCTGGTTCTCGCTACCGGCACCGAAAAGTACCGGACGGGAATACTTCAACTATGGCTGGATTGAACGTCAGATGACGGCGTTCCCGGGGATTAGCCCGCGAGATGTTCAGGCGACGCTGACGGAACTGACGGCGGTAACCATCTCCGAGCAGGTGCTGCTGAGCGGAGGGTGTGAGCGCCTGATGGTCTGCGGCGGCGGCAGTCGCAACCCGCTGTTGATGACACGCCTGGCGGGACTGCTGCCGGGAACCGAAGTGACCACCACCGATGAGGCTGGGATTAGCGGCGATGATATGGAAGCGCTGGCGTTTGCGTGGCTGGCGTGGCGTACGCTTGCCGGTCTTCCGGGCAATCTGCCCTCGGTCACCGGTGCCCGCGAAGCGAGTGTGCTCGGTGCTGTTTTCCCCGCCAACCCGCGAACTCAGAGTTAACTGAATTTTTCTTTCGTCTTCTGCCGTTACACTGTGGAGATTAAGGAGGGTGAATTCACCCTCCCGGACCAGGAAAGTCTTCAGGATACGTCTATGAAAAAACTGTTACTCATCTGTTTCCCGCTTATGCTGTCCGGTTGTAGCGTCTACAATCAGTTTGTTGAGCGCATGCAAACGGACACGCTGGAATACCAGTGTGATGAAAAACCGCTGACGGTGAAATTGAATAATACCCGTCAGGAGGTGAACTTTGTTTATGACAACAAACTGCTCAATCTGAAGCAGGGCATCTCGGCGTCAGGCGCGCGCTATACCGACGGAATTTATGTGTTCTGGTCGAAAGGCGACGGTGCGACCGTCTACAAACGTGACCGTATCGTGCTGAATAACTGCCAGTTACAAAACCCGAAGCGTTGAGATTTCCAGCAGGGCGGCGCACAATAGCGCCACCCACTGACAATCCGTAGCGAGCACCATGTCTGATAACGACGAATTGCAGCAAATCGCGCATCTGCGCCGTGAATATACCAAAGGCGGTCTGCGCCGCCGCGATCTTCCCGCTGAGCCGTTAACCCTTTTCGAACGCTGGCTGGCTCAGGCATGTGACGCCAGACTGGCGGATCCCACCGCCATGGTCGTGGCGACCGTTGACGAAAATGGCCAACCTTATCAGCGTATTGTGTTGTTGAAACACTACGATGAAAAAGGTCTGGTGTTCTATACCAACCTTGGCAGCCGCAAAGCGCATCAAATCGAAAAAAATCCACGGATCAGCCTGCTGTTTCCCTGGCATATGCTGGAGCGTCAGGTGATGGTGACCGGCAAAGCCGAGCGCTTATCGACGCTGGAAGTGGTGAAGTATTTCCACAGTCGTCCACGTGACAGCCAGATAGGTGCCTGGGTCTCGAAACAGTCCAGCCGCATTTCCGCGCGCGGGATCCTCGAAAGCAAATTCCTCGAACTGAAACAGAAATTCCAGCAAGGTGAAGTGCCGCTGCCCAGTTTCTGGGGCGGATTTCGCGTCAGCATTGAGCAGATGGAGTTCTGGCAGGGCGGTGAACACCGACTGCATGACCGCTTTTTATACCAGCGTGAAAATAACGCATGGAAAATTGACCGTCTCGCGCCATAAACCCGGAAAATTGTTGTTTTAAGCGCTAGCGCTGTGTGCGCCAGCGCTTTATTCTATAGAGCTTTCGCGTCTGGCGAAAAGTCGTGTACCGGCAAAGGTGCAGTCGTTTTATACATGGAGATTTTGATGGCAAGCAGTAACTTGATTAAACAATTGCAAGAGCGGGGGCTGGTCGCCCAGGTGACGGACGAGGAAGCGTTAGCAGAGCGACTGGCGCAAGGCCCGATCGCGCTCTATTGCGGCTTCGATCCTACCGCTGACAGCTTGCATTTGGGGCATCTGGTTCCATTGTTATGCCTGAAACGCTTCCAGCAGGCAGGTCACAAACCTGTGGCGCTGGTCGGCGGCGCGACCGGTCTGATTGGCGACCCGAGCTTTAAAGCCGCCGAGCGTAAACTGAACACCGAAGACACCGTTCAGGAGTGGGTAGACAAAATCCGTAAACAGGTTGCTCCGTTCCTGGATTTCGACTGCGGCGAAAACTCCGCTATCGCGGCGAACAACTATGACTGGTTCGGCAACATGAACGTGTTGACCTTCCTGCGCGATATCGGTAAGCATTTCTCTGTAAACCAGATGATCAACAAAGAAGCGGTGAAGCAGCGTTTGAACCGTGACGATCAGGGGATCTCCTTCACCGAGTTCTCCTACAACCTGTTACAGGGTTATGATTTTGCCTGCCTGAATAAACTGCATGGCGTGGCGCTGCAAATCGGGGGTTCCGATCAGTGGGGTAACATTACTTCCGGGATCGACCTGACACGTCGTCTGCATCAGAATCAGGTCTTCGGTCTGACCGTTCCGCTGATCACTAAAGCCGACGGCACCAAGTTCGGGAAAACCGAAGGCGGCGCAGTGTGGCTGGATCCGAAGAAAACCAGTCCGTACAAATTCTACCAGTTCTGGATCAACACGGCGGACGCCGACGTGTATCGTTTCCTGAAGTTCTTCACTTTCATGGACATTGAAGAGATCAATGCGCTGGAAGAAGAAGACAAGAACAGCGGCAAAGCGCCGCGTGCCCAATATGTGTTGGCCGAGCAGGTCACGCGTCTGGTGCACGGTGAAGAAGGTCTTATCGCGGCGAAACGCATCACGGAGAGCCTGTTCAACGGCACGCTGAGCGATTTGAGCGAAGCGGACTTCGAACAGCTGGCGCAGGATGGCGTACCGATGGTTGAAATGGAAAAGAGCGCTGACCTGATGCAGGCGCTGGTAGATTCCGAACTGCAACCGTCTCGTGGTCAGGCGCGTAAAACCATTGCGTCAAACGCGATCACCATTAACGGTGAGAAGCAGTCAGATCCGGAATACACCTTCGTCGAAGGCGATCGCCTGTATGGCCGCTACACGCTGCTGCGTCGCGGTAAGAAGAATTACTGTCTGGTGTGCTGGAAGTAATCGAAAGTCAGCAGGGGCGTGGGAAACCACGCCCCTTTCTATTTTCAGGGTTGTGGTAAGCAAAAAATGAAGAATATTCTCGCCATCCAGTCCCACGTTGTTTTTGGGCATGCTGGCAATAGTGCTGCGGAATTCCCGATGCGCCGCCTCGGTGCCAACGTCTGGCCCCTCAATACGGTTCAATTCTCTAATCACACGCAATACGGCAAATGGACAGGCTGCGTCATGCCGCCATCACATCTGACCGAGATCGTGCAGGGCATAGCTGATATCGATCAGCTGAAGCGCTGCGATGCCGTGCTGAGCGGTTACCTGGGTTCTGCCGAGCAGGGCGAGCATATTCTGGGGATCGTGCGTCAGGTGAAAGCGGCCAACCCGGCGGCGAAATATTTTTGTGACCCGG
This sequence comes from Citrobacter sp. T1.2D-1, assembly GCF_950098555.1. NCBI lineage: Bacteria > Pseudomonadati > Pseudomonadota > Gammaproteobacteria > Enterobacterales > Enterobacteriaceae > Citrobacter > Citrobacter sp. T1.2D-1. Next base: position 139,025 of record NZ_CATNHH010000005.1, on the reverse strand, counting down.
TGATGGGACATCCGGAGAAAGGCTGCATCGTCGCCCCGGGCGTCGCCGAATTTCATGTTCGTCACGCGCTGCCAGCAAGCGATATTATTGCGCCGAATTTGATTGAGCTGGAAATCCTCTGCGAACACGCGGTGAACAGTGTGGATGACGCCGTTGTCGCCGCCCGCGAGTTAATCGCACAGGGACCGGAGATCGTGCTGGTAAAACATCTGGCGCGTGCGGGTTACAGTCAGGATCGTTTTGAAATGCTGCTGGTCACTGTTGATGACGCCTGGCACATCAGCCGTCCGCTGGTGGATTTCGGCACACGCCAGCCGGTCGGCGTTGGCGATGTGACCAGCGGGTTGCTGTTAGTGAAGTTGTTGCAGGGGGCGACAAACCAGCAGGCGCTGGAGCATGTCACTGCGGCGGTGTATGAGATTATGATTGCCACCAAAGCGATGCAGGAATATGAACTACAGGTGGTTGCCGCACAGGACAGGATCGCTCAACCAGAGCATTACTTCAGCGCCACACAACTCTGACCCACTTGCCGGATGAGGCGTCTACCGCCGCCATCCGGCACAATTCGCTTATTGTAACCCTTCAGCTTTCAGCGCCGCCGCAACGCCTGGACGCTCAGCCATGCGCTTCATATACGCCGCGATATGCGCTAACCCATCCATATTGAGCTTCACCGCGTATGCCCAGCGCAGTACGGTGAAAAGGTAGGCATCTGCGATAGTGAAACGCGATCCGCATATCCACTGTCCCTCTTTGAGGGAAGCATCAACGTACTGCATCTTCTTCTCCAGCAGCGCACGAACGGTCGGTTTGTACTCTTCCGGGGTATCAGGGCGAAACAATGGGGTGAAGCCTTTGTGCAGCTCAGTTGCAATGTAGTTAAGCCACTCAAGCGTCTTATAGCGCGAGATGCTGCTCACGGGCGCCAACAACTGGCGGTCAGGAACGCTATCGGCGAGGTATTGCATAATCGCCACGCCTTCGGTTAACAGCGTGCCGTCATCGAGCAGCAGGGCGGGAACCTGTCCTTTCGGGTTGACCGCGAAAAAATCATCACCGTTTTCCAGACGCTTCTTCATCAAATCCACACCATCCAGCGTGAAATCTTTCCCACTCTCGCGAAGGGTAATATGGGAAGCAAGAGAGCAGGCGCCTGGCTTGTAGAACAGTTTCATCGATAACTCCTTTCAACTGAGGTTTAACGTATCCTGGTTCGGGTTCAGGCAAAAAAAAAAGCTGCTAACGCAAAGTTAGCAGCTTCATTACGCGTTTCCCAGAAATTTACGCGGTAGCGGTCTTGGACGCTTTCTCGCCTGGTTCGTCGTCCTGAGTCATGCGGTTCAGTTTCGGCGCCGTCAGCAGCATCAGAACAGCGATCACTGCGGTCGCCACGCCAATCTGCAGGAACACGCGACCATACACTTCCAGAGACATCAGCGGATCGGTCACATTTTCAGGAACCGCCATCATGCTGGCGACATAACCGCCAATGATGTTGGCACCGGCGGTGGTCAGGAACCAACTGCCCATGATGAAGCCCATCAGACGCTGTGGAACCAGCTGTGCCACCATGGCCAGACCCAGACCGGAAATCATCAGCTCACCGATACTTTGCAAGCCGTAGCAGATGATCAGCCAGTTAACGGAAACGATACCCGCATCGGTCGCGAATTTTGCTCCCAGCGGCAGGATCAGGAACGCGCCAGAACACAGCACCATACCAATGGCAAACTTAGTTGGCATCGGCAGGGTGTCACCCATCTTGTTATAGATAGCCGCGAGGATAGGGCTACCAATGATGATCCAGAACGGGTTCAGCGCCTGATACTGTTCAGGTTCGAATGCAATGCCAAGAATAGAGTGCTCAACGTTACGAATAGCGAAGAAGTTCAGCGACGTCGGCATCTGGCTATACAGTACGAAGAAGATGATCGCTTCCAGCATCAGAATGAAGGCCACAATCATTTTACGACGAGCGGCACCCTGCATGGCGAACGCTTCTTTACCGAAGATAAAGACGATACCAAGTGCGATCACGCCCAGCACCATACGTGCGATTTGTTGGTTATGCAGCAGCCAGGTCGCAATTGCGATCAGCGCGACAACACCGACGATGGTCAGCAGCAGGTTGCGGATGTTGATAGGTTCGAAGTCAGGTTTAGAACCGTAGTTTTTCACCCAACGCTGGCAGAATGCGAAGTTTACTACGGTTATCAGCATACCGACGACGCTCAGCGCGAACGCGGTGCTCCAGCCGTAATGCGCGGCCAGCCACGGTGTTGCCAGCATAGAGAAGAATGAACCGATATTGACGGACATGTAGTACATCGTAAAGGCGCCATCAAGACGCGGGTCATCTTTCGCATAGCAGGTCGACAGCAGAGAGGATGGGTTAGCCTTAAACAGACCATTACCGACGGCAATGGCGGCCATCCCCATATAAACGACACCGGCGTCGTGTCCGGACCATGCCACCAGTGCATAGCCGATAGCCAGTACCACCGCACCGAGCATAATGACGCGCTTGGTACCCAGAACTTTGTCACCTAACCAGCCACCAATGGCGACCAGACCGTAAACCAGGGCGCTAAAGGATGAGAAAAGAGTGATTGAATCCGCTTCAGACATACCCAGTTGTTTAACCAGGTAAACGGCCATAATTCCTTGTAAGCCGTAATAACCGAAACGCTCCCAGAGCTCAATCGAGAAGATGAGATAGAACGCCTTCGGTTGTTTGAAAGCGTTAAGACTGACGCTTTCCGTTGGTTTCTTGTTTGCAGTAGACACTTTAACCTCTTTTTTTACATCCCATATTAACGGGGGTGTTCTGTCACGTGATACCTCTTGGGTAGCCGTGAAATTGTTATAGTGGGAGGGGAAACGGCGAGTAATGTTCACTATCTTGCACTTTCAGACAAGTCTTTTGTAATACTCTGTTACATATATATTGAATGGTGGATTCCACGGGGTGGATAAATGTTATCTAGCGTTAAATTTTATTAATTGAGTAATGGCAGTTTATTACGCTGTCACGTTGCCCTGGAAATGGCTGTATGGCGATATGTTCTGCTATTTGTCGGTTAATGCAGTGATAAAGCCCAGTATCTAAAAAATAGCCAGTGTAATGTTTTGTGTATAAAAACTGACTCATTGTCATCTGAATGCAAAGTTAACCAAAATTAACAGAAAAATTTACATAGAGTTATCACTATGATCGAGATCACAATTGGATAGAAATTTTCGTTATTAAAAAAAGGATTAACCTGAATAAGTGCTTATAGCCAGGATGAATCATTTGTATAAGACGTAGAAAGCGGAATCATTGACGGATTGGGGAGAAAGAAGCAGAGGATAACAAAAAGTGATGGCTGGACAATGTTACCAGCCCCTGGCGGTCAGATATCCACCTTCTCTTTGAATTCACAGAGATCTTCAATGATACAGGAACCACAGCGCGGCTTACGGGCAATACAGGTATAGCGCCCATGCAGGATAAGCCAATGGTGGCAGTCGACCTTAAATTCCGCGGGAACCACCTTCAGTAATTTCTCTTCCACCTGCTCAACGTTTTTGCCCGGTGCAAACTGGGTACGGTTACAAACGCGAAAGATATGCGTGTCGACGGCGATGGTTGGCCAGCCGAAGGCGGTATTCAGCACAACATTCGCCGTCTTGCGGCCCACGCCCGGCAGCGCCTCAAGCGCCGCACGATCTTCTGGCACCTCGCCATGATGCTGCTCAAGCAAAATACGGCAGGTCTTAATCACGTTCTCGGCTTTGCTGTTAAACAGGCCGATCGTTTTGATGTAGGACTTGATCCCTTCAACGCCGAGCTCCAGCATGGCGGCGGGGGTATTCGCAACCGGATAGAGTTTCGCCGTGGCCTTGTTCACGCTGACATCCGTCGCCTGCGCCGACAGCAGCACCGCGATCAACAGCTCAAAGGGGGAGTTGAAGTTCAACTCGGTGGTCGGATGCGGATTGTTCGCGCGTAATCGGGTTAATATTTCTAACCGCTTTGCTTTATTCATGAGGCATTCCCTGGTTCACCGGAGGGCAACTCCGTCGCGACTGCCGCACTGGCGCGGCGCTTTTTCATCTTTTCATCAATGAGATATTTCACCGCCAGCATGAGTCCCAACCCAATAAATGCGCCAGGCGGTAACATTGCCAGCAGGAAAGGAGAGTCGGTGTGGAAAATTTCCACGCGCAGCACCTTTGCCCAGTTGCCGAGCAGTCCGTCCGCCCCGTCAAACAGCGTGCCATTGCCGATTATTTCGCGCAGGGAACCCAGCACAAACATAGCGCCGGTTGCCCCCATCCCAATGGAGAAGCCGTCCAGCGCCGACAGCGCCGGACCCTTTTTGGCGGCAAAGGCTTCAGCGCGTCCCACCACAATGCAGTTGGTCACGATCAGCGGGATAAAGATCCCCAGTGACTGGTAAAGACCAAAGGCATAGGCGTTGATCAGCATTTGTACCGCACTGACCACCGAGGCGATGATCATCACGTAAATCGGGATACGAATTTCGGCTGGCGTCCAGCGGCGCAGCGCGGAGATAGTCAGGTTGGTCAGCGTCAGCACCAGCGTGGTGGCAAGCCCCAGCCCGAGGGCGTTGGTGGCAGTCGAGGTGACCGCCAGCAGCGGGCACATCCCCAGCAGTTGCACCAGCGCGGAGTTATTTTTCCACAATCCCTGAACGATGACGTCTTTAATTTCACTCATGACTTACTCTCCGCAGGCCGGAAGTTGAGGCAGTTGCGCAGGCAGCGTTTGGGCATACAGCCCTGCACGCTTGACGGCATTGACCACCGCGCGCGGCGTAATCGTTGCCCCGGTAAACTGATCAAAATCTCCGCCATCTTTTTTCACGGCCCAGTGGCTGTCGTTGTCACCCTGAATCTTTTTACCGCTGAAACCGGTTATCCAGTCTGACAGGCGCAGTTCAATTTTATCGCCCAGCCCCGGCGTTTCATGGTGTTCCGTTACCCGGGTGCCCAAAACCGTGCCGCTGAAGTCGGCACCGACCAGCAACTGAATGGCGCCAGAATAGCCATCCGGCGCCGTTGTCTCAAGCACGGCCGCCACGGGCGTACCGTCCTGCTCCGCAATATAGACGCGATGCTCGCCTTTCCCCAGTGCGGGCGCGCTGACCACGAAGCAGCGATCCTGCAAACGGTTATTATAGCGATCGGCAGGCAGAACCTGATCAAACAGCGCCTTTTGCTGAATGGCCGCCTGCTCATCAATGGTGGTTTTGGTCATCAGGTTGATGGCGGCAGTCAGTCCGGTCGACCCCGCCGCAAACAGCGCCAGGGTGATGCCATGTTTACGAATCGTTTTCAGCATGGATTATCCTTTGCGGTGTCCGTACACGCGCGGACGCGTGTAGTAGTCAATCAGCGGGACCGTGATATTGGCCAACAGCACGGCAAAGGCCACGCCATCCGGATAGCCGCCGAAACTGCGGATTAACCACACCAGCAAGCCTGCCAGCGCGCCAAACACCAGACGACCGCGATTGGTCGTCGATGCCGTCACCGGGTCAGTCAGAATGAAGAATGCGCCAAGCATCGTTGCCCCGGAGAGCAGATGAATTTGCGGGGAGGCGAGCGTCTCAGGCGCAAATAGCCAACCCAGCATCGCGCAGACGGCTAATGAGAGCAGGAAGCTAACCGGAATATGCCAGCGAATAGCGTTTTGTTGCAGCAGAAAAACACCGCCAGCCAGCCAGGCCAGGTTGACCCACTGCCAGCCCGCACCGGCAAAGATGCCGCTGTAAATGGGGTATTGCATGATCTGCTCAACAGAATGACCGGCATGCAGGGACGTTTTGAAGGTGTCCAGCGGCGTGGCCTGGCTTATCCCGTCAATCCCCATGCGCAGCGTATGCATGTCGCCCCCGCCGGTGGTCTGTCCGGTAACGATTATCTGCAGGGCATCGAGCAGTCCTGGCGTTGTGGCGGCAATATCCTGTGGCGGTAACCAACTGGTCATCTGCACCGGGAAGGAGATAAGCAGCACCACATAGCCAATCATCGCCGGGTTGAACGGGTTTTGTCCCAGACCGCCATACAGCTGTTTGGCGATGATCACCGCGAATACCGTACCGAGGATCACCATCCACCAGGGCGCGAGCGGGGGAATACTGACGGCAAGCAGCAGACCGGTCAGTAGCGCGGAATTGTCCTTTAAAATCGCCACTACCGGTTGCTTACGTAATCTGAGCACGGCGGCTTCAGCCAGCAGCGCACTTGCGCAGGCGAGTACGATCTGCAACAGAGTTCCCCAGCCGAAAAACCACCATTGCACGGCAATTCCCGGCACGGCGGCAAGTAAGACCAGCAGCATAATGCGCGACGTTTGACGCTGATTATGCGTGTAGGGAGAGCTTGCGATTCTGAATACCATTTAATCCTCGTTAACAACCTGCTGCTGAGCGTCTCTTTTGGCTTTTGCCCGTGCTATTGCGACTTCGACGGCCGCTTTACGCGAGTCCACCGGTTTATCCGACGCGGCGGGTTTACTGCTGGCCTGCTGTTCCTGTTTGCGCGCCTTCGCGCGGGCAATAGCGGCTTCGACGGCGGCTTTACGTGGGTCCACCGGTTCATCAGACGCAGCGGGTTCGTTGCTGGCCTGCTGCTCCTGCTTGCGTGCCTTCGCGCGGGCAATAGCGGCTTCGACGGCGGCTTTGCGCGGGTCCACCGGTTCATCAGACGCGGCGGGTTTACTGCTGGCCTGCTGCTCCTGCTTGCGCGCCTTTGCGCGGGCAATAGCGGCTTCGACGGCCGCTTTACGCGAGTCCACCGGTTCATCAGACGCGGCGGGTTCGCTGCTGGCCTGCTGTTCCTGTTTGCGCGCCTTTGCGCGGGCAATAGCGGCTTCGACGGCGGCTTTACGCGGATCGGTGTCAGTAGCGGTGGCGTTCTCGGCCTGTTTTGCTCGCGCCAGCGCTTTACGCGCTTCACGAGCCGCAATCACCGCGCTATTGTCCGGCGTTTCACCCGCTTTAATCATTACCGGTTGCGTCGCCTGAGCCTGTTTCTCTTTAACGCGAGCCAGGGCGGCGGCAATGGCATCCTGATCCTTCGCCGCTGGCTGTACGGCGGCTTTCTTATGACGTTCCAGACGCGCGGCTTTCTCACGCTCCAGGCGAGCCTGACGCGCTTCGAAACGCGCTTTGGCTTCCGCCGCGCGCTTTTCTTCCTGGCTTATTGCATAAAGCTCAGCTTTTTCCTGACGGAAATATTGCACCAGCGGAATGTTGCTTGGGCAGACCCAGGCGCAAGCGCCACACTCAATGCAGTCGGCAATGTTATGCGCGGTGGCTTTGTCATGCTGCTGTCCTTTACTGAACCAGTAGAGCTGCTGGGGCAGAAGATCGGCCGGGCAGGCGTCGGCACAGGCGCTACAGCGAATGCAGCCTTTCTCTTCCTGCGGCTCGCCCATTTCCGTTGCCGACGGTGCCAGCAAACAGTTGGTTATCTTCACCACCGGGACATCGAGCCACGGCAGGGTGAAGCCCATCAATGGGCCGCCCATGATCACCATCTGATCGGCAGAAGGGCAGAAACCCGCATCATTAAGCAGATGGCGTACCGGCGTACCGAGTCTCGCCCAGACGTTACCCGGACGACTGACCGCTTCACCGGTGAGGGTCACAACGCGCTCGGTAATCGGTTCGCCGTCAATAATCGCACGTTTAACCGCATACGCCGTGCCGACGTTTTGCATCAGTACGCCGATGTCGGAAGAACGACCGCCGTGAGGAACCTGTTTTCCGGTCAGGATTTGGGTAAGCTGCTTTGCCCCGCCCGAAGGGTATTTCGTTGGGATCACGCGCAGCGCGATATCCTGCGAGCCGGCCAGCACCGCACGCAGCATTGAGATCGCCTGCGGTTTGTTATCTTCAATACCAATAAGGATTTCACGCGGTTGCAGAATATGCGCCAGAATGCGGATACCCTCGACGATCTGCGCCGCACAATCCTGCATCAGACGATCGTCGGCGGTGATATAGGGTTCACATTCCGCGGCGTTGATGATCAGCGTTTGAATTTTGTCGCCGCCGCCCTGCAATTTATTCCCGGTCGGGAAACCGGCTCCGCCCAGCCCGGCGACGCCGAACTGATGAATGCGGGCGATCAGGGCGTCGCGACTCTGCGAACGGTAATCCTGCCAGCCTTCACGCTCAATCCAACGGTCTTCACCGTCGGCATCAATGATTACGCTCAGCTCGGCTAATGCTGAAGGGTGCGCCGTCGAGTGGGGCGCAATCGCCACCACCGTCCCGGAGGTAGGCGCATGAACCGGGAGCATTCTTCCCCATCCACGGGTTAGCGGCTGTCCGCGCAGTACATGCTGCCCTTCGGTGACGCACAGTTCCCCTTCAGCACCGATATGCTGTTTGAGCGGAATAACGAAACGCTGCGCGAGGGGAACCTGGCGCAGCGGCGTGCCGTTTGACTGTGTTTTCATTTCCGGCGGATGGATGCCGCCGTTGAAATCCCAGATCTTATCTTTTCTGAAAGCAGAGAATAACTTAAGCATGGTGTTCCACGGGGATAATACGCACGGGGATCGTGTTCAAATCCCACTTCCAGTTGTCAGGCGTTTCGGCGACCGGACGCAGTTCAATGCAGTGAGTCGGGCAGGGGTCAACGCACAGATTGCAACCCGTGCACAAATCGCTCATCACCGTGTGCATGGCGCGCGTAGCGCCAATAATTGCGTCCACCGGACAGGCCTGAATACATTTGGTGCAGCCAATGCAATTAGCTTCATCAATTACCGCCAGCATGCGAACCGGCGCAACGTCTTGTTCATCGCCATCAATCGGTTGGGGATCGACGTTCAGCAGTTCCGCAATTTTCAACATGACCGCTTCGCCGCCGGGCGCACAGCGGTTAATTTTTTCGCCCTGGCCACCAATCGCTTCCGCGTAGGGGCGACAGCCAGGATAGCCGCATTGCCCGCACTGGCTTTGCGGCAGAATTTCATCAATCTTTTCAACGACAGGATCATCCTCCACCGCGTAACGACGGGAGGCATAACCCAGGATAGCGCCGAACACCAGACCCAGCAGGCTCACGGCGGCAACGGCAATCCAGATAGCATTCATTACAACTTCACCAAACCACTAAAGCCCATAAAGGCCAGAGACATTAACCCGGCGGTAATCAGCGCAATGGCGTTACCGCGAAACGGAGCAGGCACATCCGCGACGGCGAGACGCTCGCGAATCGCCGCAAACAGCACCATCACCAGTGAGAAGCCGACAGCGGCGGAAAAGCCGTACAGTGCCGACTGCAAAAAGTTGTGGCCGAGATTGATATTCAACAGCGCCACACCGAGAACCGCACAGTTGGTGGTGATAAGCGGCAAGAAGATCCCCAGCAGACGATAGAGCGCCGGGCTGGTTTTGCGCACCACCATTTCGGTAAATTGCACCACGACCGCGATAACCAGAATAAAGGCCAGCGTACGCAGATAAATGAGATCGAGCGGAATCAGGATCCAGGTGTCAATCAGCCAGGCGCAGATTGAAGCCAGCGTCATCACAAACGTGGTCGCGAGCCCCATCCCCATCGCGGTTTCCAGTTTTTTGGAAACGCCCATAAAGGGACAAAGACCCAGAAACTTAACCAGTACAAAGTTATTGACCAGTACAGTTCCGACAAACAGCAGCAGGTAATCAGTCATTTTTCGGCCTGAAATAAAAAAGCCGCCTATTATCTGACAATCTACAGCAGGCGACAACAGGTTAACTGTAGGGTTATTACGGATTCACAAAGGTGGTTTTCACACGTACTGAGCGCTTGAAATAGGGCACTAACAGTGCCGCCGCCAGCAGCGGAAATAGCAACTGGCGTACCGCGAGTGCGTCGGGTACTGGTGAAAAAGCAAAGGCTTTAACCGCCAGCAAGACGGAGACCAGTAGCCAGATAATATAATGTTTCGGAACACTGCGTCTGCGCTTAAAGAACGCAATCGTCAACCACAGGGTGTAATACCACATGGCGATCGCGGTGAGAAAAGAGACGCCCCACAACAGCAGATTGCCGGTACTTTGCTCTGCCAGCATCGCAAACGTTTTGGGAGAGGCGAGTGCTGTAGCATACAGAAACAGGGCCAGCGAGGCACTCAGCAAGGCGACTAAAAGCCAGGCCAGCGGGCCCAGTAACCAACCGCCAATGCGCTGTGCCGGTGTTGTGGTCATAAAATCTCCGGAATTGCCATATGTACCGTTCTTTTTGGGGCGGTTATTATAAAGCTTTTACCGGCAAGCGCTACTTTCTTATTGCACGTAGCGCCAGACTGATTTCGGTACCTGGCCAACATCAAAAAGGCGACCGCCGGAGACCAGTTCAGCGCGACGGTGATCGGCAGCGCGATACATATTGATAATGTCCTGGTCATCGGTAAGGGTGTAGTGCAGATGGTCAAACAGTTTTTCCAGACTTTCGAGCGAGCTAATTTTGCGAAATTTTAATAAATAATCCTGAACAGTCATAAACAGGGATCCCTATTATAAAAATAAAGCCTACGAGTCGTGAACGTAAATAAACCTTTCCGGCGAAAAGAACCGGCAGGCAAATGTCAACAAAGTATTTTCTTAAGTGGTGTTTGACGTGTCAGACGACACCAGAGCGAAGGGTAACGCGCTTCGCTATGACTGGCAATACGCGCAGAGGCAGGAAGCCGCACAATCCGCTTTTTCAGATAATTTTTACGGCTTTTTCTGCAATCAACAGGGGAAAACAGACCTTCCAGGCGACATACGTCGCCTGGCACACTATTTCTGCTGAATAGCGGCGGTCGGTTCGGGAGGCTGATAATTATCAATATGATTAGCGACGCCGAGGAGGACCACAGAAACTGCGAGAACCACCCAACCTGTTAATTGAATAAGACGATCGATGACTGACGACATTTGCGTTGATTTATCCTTAAATACAGGCAGCAGATGTTACTTAGCAATAATTATCCCGGCAAGTGTTTTGGGAACGATTTCAGTGACTTTATATCGACAAAATGCGCGAAAGTGACATTTATTTGACTTAAGTTAAATAACGACCTTTCTTGCGGCGGGGTGAGTAAACTATTGTTAGTGGTTTATGGATAGTGTGAAATAGTCAGCAGACTGAAACGAGAGGCAGAGATATGAGTGACAACATCCGTGTAGGACTGATTGGCTACGGATACGCCAGTAAAACGTTCCATGCTCCCCTGATTGACGGCACACCGGGACTGGAGCTGGCGGCAGTATCCAGTAGCGATGCAGCGAAAGTGAAGGCGGACTGGCCTTCCGTGGCCGTTGTCTCTGAGCCGAAGCATCTGTTTAATGACCCCAATATCGATCTGATTGTCATTCCTACCCCCAACGATACCCACTTCCCGTTGGCCAAAGCGGCGCTGGAAGCCGGCAAACATGTGGTGGTGGATAAGCCCTTCACCGTGACACTGTCACAAGCTCGTGAGCTGGATGCGCTGTCGCGCAGCCTGGGACGGGTGCTTTCTGTTTTCCACAATCGCCGCTGGGACAGTGACTTTTTGACCCTGAAAGCGATGCTGGCAGAAGGCGTTTTGGGTGAGGTCGCCTATTTCGAATCGCATTTCGATCGCTTTCGTCCGCAGGTGCGCGACCGCTGGCGTGAGCAAGGGGGGCCGGGGAGCGGTATCTGGTACGATCTGGCTCCGCATCTCCTTGACCAGGCGATCAATTTGTTCGGCCTGCCTGTCAGCATGACGGTAGATTTAGCGCAGTTGCGTCCGGGGGCGCAGTCAACGGACTACTTCCATGCCACGCTTTCCTATCCACAGCGTCGGGTTATTTTGCACGGTACGATGCTGGCCGCGGCGGAATCGGCACGTTACATCGTGCATGGTTCGCGCGGCAGCTATGTGAAGTATGGTCTTGATCCGCAGGAAGAGCGCCTTAAAAGCGGGGAACGTCTGCCGCAGGAAGACTGGGGTTATGATATGCGTGATGGCATCGTCACACGCGTTGAAGGCGAAACGCGGGTGGAAGAGACCTGGCTGACCGTGCCGGGGAATTATCCGGCGTATTATGCCGGGATCCGCGACGCGCTGAATGGTAACGGCGAAAACCCGGTACCGGCGAGCCAGGCCATCCAGATCATGGAATTGATTGAGCTGGGCATTGAGTCGGCGAAGCATCGTTCGACGTTATGTCTTGCCTGATGTCTTAAAGGCCCGATGAAATTCATCGGGCCTTTATCTTTATGCCGTTGCGACTTTTTCACGCAGCGCCTGTTTTTCCGCTGCGCTCAGGAAGGCGCTTTCCAGCCCGTTGATCTGCGCCTGACGAATCTGCTCACGGCTCAGTCCCGCTGCCGGTGCCGCGACCGTATATTCGTGAATAATATCCACCCCCTGGACCGCCGGGTCGTCAGTGTTCAGGCTGGCGAGGATGCCGTGCTCCAGGAACGTCTTCAGCGGATGGACGGATAACGACGGCACGGTGCTGGTCTGAATATTTGACGTCAGACAGGATTCGATTCCAATACGCTGTTCAGCGAGGAAATCCATCAGCGCGGGATCCTCTACCGCTTTTACGCCGTGACCGATACGTTCCGCACCCAGTTCGCGAATGGCCTGCCAGATGCTTTCCGGACCGGCGGCCTCACCGGCGTGCACCGTAATATGCCAACCGGCATCACGGGCGCGGTTGAAATGGGACAGGAACAGACTGCCGGGGAAGCCCAGTTCATCACCGGCAAGGTCGAGGGCGGCTATCCGATCGCGGTGCGCCAGCAGTGCTTCCAGTTCTTGCAGGCAGGCGGCTTCGCCGAAGGTCCGGCTCATGATGCCGATCAGTTGCGCCTGTACGCCAAAGGTTTGGCAGCCTTCACGCACGCCGGCAATCACGGCTTCAACCACGCCAGCGACCGGCAGCTGATGCGTCATTGCCATGTAGCCTGGGGAAAAACGCAGCTCAACATAGTGCAGGCCATTACGCGCGGCGTCTTCGATGTTTTCAAAAGCCACGCGGCGACAGGCGTCAAGGGAGGCTAAGACCTTTACGCCCCAGTCCAGTTTCGACAGAAAGCTGACGAGATCGGGTTCTGTGGCTGTCACCTGCACATGAGGGATCAACGCTTCAAGGGTTTGTGCGGGGAGGGGCAAATTGAACTGGCGGCCAAGATCCAGAATGGTTTGTGCCCGGATGTTTCCATCAAGGTGGCGATGAATGTCAGTTAACGGCAGGGAAGTATCAATCATGGTCGCACTCATTATTCGAATATAAAAGTGCGCTCTATTATAAAAACAAAAGCAGGGGAAAAGCTATGTAGCGCAATGATTAATTCCATTGCGCAACAGGCTGTCAGCGTATTGAGCGGATTGCGTTAATTAACCCGTTCACCCCTTTTTCCAGTTTTGAACGGGGACAACCGGCATTCAGGCGCACAAAACCGCGTCCTTCATCACCGTAGGTGTAGCCGGGCATGATGGCGACTTTTTCCTGCTGAATCAGCGCATTCTGCAATGCGCTATCGTCAACGTTCAACGCCCGCAGGTCAATCCACGCGAGATAGGTCGACTGGGGTATCTGCCAGTTGAGTTCAGGAAATGCGTGGTTCAGCGTATCCGCAACGTAGCGCAGATTGTCTCTGAGATACTCCCGCAGCGCATCCAGCCACGGCGCACCCTGTTCGTAGGCTGCAATGTGCGCAGTCAGCGCCAGCACGGCGGGAGACGACAGGCCATCGCGGCCTTTTAGCGCACTCAGATACGCATCGCGACTGTCAGCGTCTTCAATCAGTCCCCAGGCGCCGGTCAGCGCCGGAATGTTGAAGCTCTTGGAGGCGGACGTGAACAGCGCCCACTGGTCGCGTGCTACGTTGCTCCAGGGAATATGCGGCTGTTCGCCCCAGACCATATCCATATGAATCTCATCAGATATCACCCGCACGCCGTGACGCTGGCAGCGTTCCGCCATCGTCTCCAGTTCTTCGCGCGTCCAGACTTTACCTGTTGGGTTATGCGGACTGCACAGCAGCAGAATTTTACTTTCCGGGCGAGCCAGCGCCGCATCCAGTTTGTCCATGTCGCAATGCCAGCCGCCATTTCGCTGCTCCAGCGCCACCGGCACAACGTGGCGCTCATTGCCTTCGATGGCCTTATAAAAGGCGTCATAGGCCGGGTTGTGAAGCACCACACCGTCGCCGACAGAAGACCACTGGCGGATGAGCTGCGACACCATATAGATTACAGAAGGGCCATACACCAGCGACCCGGTATCAATGGGCGTGTTGTGACGCCGGGCAAACCAGTGGGCGATCGCGCTGAGAAACGCATCATTCTTCCAGCGACTGTAGCCCAGCACACCATGTGCGAGGCGCTGATTTAGCGCCTCCAGGATGCAGGGAGCCGTCGCGAAATCCATATCAGAGATGGTAAACGGCAGCAGGTCGGCGGTACCGAAACGATCGGCCACGTAATCCCATTGCGTGCACCACGTACCGTGACGGTCGACAACCTGTGAAAAATCAAACATGCGCGTGTCCTTATGCCTGAACCGTATTCATCAGGCCTGCCATTTCGTCTTTAACCGACTGGACCTGCGGGCCAATCACCACCTGTAGGTTATGCTGATTCAACTGCACAACGCCAATGGCTCGGTTGTCCTTCAGCGCCTGCACGTTCACCTGCGACATATCTTTAACAGAAAGACGCAGGCGGGTAATGCAGTTATCCAGACTGACGATGTTATCAGCACCGCCCAGCGCGGCCAGAATAGCAGGAACGTTATAACCCGATTTTCCCGGCGTTCCGGCAACGGCTTTTTCGAGCGTGCTGGCGATTTCACTGTCACGACCCGGTGTTTTGAGGTTAAAGCGGGTGATGGCGAAGCGGAAGATGGCGTAGTACACCACGAACCAGACCGCCGCCACGACCGGTACCAGATACCACTTGGTCGACAGCCCGTGCAGGATCCCAAACACCACAAAGTCGATAATATTGCCGTCGGTATTACCGATAGTCACACCCAGTACCGACATCATGGTAAAGCCCAGACCGGTCAGTAACGCGTGAATGACATAGAGCACCGGCGCGACAAACAGGAACAGGAACTCCAGCGGTTCAGTCGTGCCGCCAACGACGCAGGCAATCAACCCTGAGATCAGCAGTCCTTTGATCTTGTGACGGTTCTCCGGACGTGCGCAATGGTACATCGCTAACGCTGCACCCGGCAAGCCGCCGAGGAACGCCGGCATTTTACCCTGTGACAGGAAGCGGGTGGCGCTTTCCGAGAAGCCCTGCGTGGTCGGGCAACTCAACTGTGCCTGGAAAATAGTCAGTGCGCCGCTCACCGAATGACCGCACACTTCCTGGGTGCCACCGGCGTCGGTAAAGCGAATCAGCGCCACCAGAATGTGATGCAAACCAAACGGCAACAGCAGGCGTTCGCCCGTACCAAACAGCATTGGACCAAAGTCACCCGCGCTGTTAATCATATGGCCCAGGCCGCTGATTCCCATCGCGAAAACCGGCCACACCAGCGGGATCACCAGACCGACCAGACCCATCACCACCGAGGAGACGATCGGGACAAAGCGGGTGCCGCCGAAGAACGCCAGCGCATCCGGCAGGCGGATGTTATGGAAACGCTCGTGCAGCATCCAGACGATGATACCGGCGATTACCGCGCCGAGGATCCCGGTGTCGATGGACTGGATGCCGAGGATATTCTGGATGTTATTGGCTTTCAGTACTGCCGCATCGGTGGTTGGCAGAATGCCTTTCGCGGTCAGCCAGAAGTTGACGGCGAGGTTCATTACCGCGTAACCGACAAAACCGGCGAACGCCGCAACGCCTTTGTTTTCGCGCGCCAGTCCGAGCGGGATAGCAATACAGAACATCACCGGCAGGAAACTAAAGGCGAAGGAGCCCACTTTGCTCATCCAGGTAAAGATGGCCTGTAGCACCGGATTACCCAGTGCCGGAAGCAGGGTGATCACATCGTGGCTGCTTAACGAACTGCCAATCCCGAGCATAATCCCGCAAAACGAAAGCAGTGCCACGGGCAACATAAACGTTTTCCCCAACTGCTGGAAAAACTCCCACAATGTAATTTTTGGTGTTGTCTTCGCCGTCATCTAACGACTCCTTGTGCAAATCCATTGGTAATGAGCAAATTTGAGCAAGAAGATAAAACGTTTTACCATTTTTTAGTGCGGTGAAAGTCACATTATCAGCGGATGATTACGCGTATAAATATAAGTTATAGATAAAACGTTTTATCTGTCACATTATCAGGGAGTCCGGCGTTTTTATGGCTATAGCCAAAAAAATCACTATTCACGATGTCGCCCTTGCGGCAGGTGTCTCCGTCAGTACGGTTTCACTGGTGCTCAGCGGCAAGGGTCGCATTTCAACCGCCACCGGCGAACGGGTGAATGCGGCAATAGAACAACTGGGTTTTGTGCGTAACCGTCAGGCCTCGGCGCTACGGGGTGGGCAGAGCGGCGTGATCGGACTGATTGTCCGCGATTTGTCGGCGCAGTTTTATGCGGAACTGACGGCGGGACTAACGGAAGCGCTGGAAGCACAGGGGCGGATGGTGTTTTTACTGCATGGCGGTCAGGATGGTGAACAACTGGCCCAGCGCTTTGCCATGTTACTGAATCAGGGCGTTGACGGGGTGGTGATCGCCGGGGCGGCTGGCAGTAGCGACGACCTGCGCATGATGGCGGAAGAGAAGGGCATTCCGGTGGTTTTTGCCTCGCGGGCCAGCTATCTGGATGATATGGATACCGTGCGTCCGGACAACATGCAGGCCGCGCAACTGTTGACCGAGCATCTGATTCGCCACGGTCATCAGCGCATCGCTTGGCTGGGTGGGCAGAGTTCTTCATTAACGCGTGCGGAACGCGTCGGCGGCTACTGTGCGACGCTGCTGAAATACGGTTTACCGTTTCACAGCGACTGGGTGATGGAGTGCGCGTCCAGCCAGAAGCAGGCCGCCGAGGCAATCGGCGCGTTACTGCGGCGCAATCCAACCATCAGCGCCGTGGTGTGCTACAACGAAACCATTGCGATGGGGGCGTGGTTTGGTCTGATGCGGGCGGGGCGGCAGAGCGGTGAAGTGGGGGTCGATCGCTACTTTGAACAACAGGTCTCGTTAGGCGCCTTTGCTGACGTGGCGGAAAACGCACTGGACGATTTGCCGATTGTCTGGGCGAC
This sequence comes from Citrobacter sp. T1.2D-1, assembly GCF_950098555.1. Classification (NCBI taxonomy): domain Bacteria; kingdom Pseudomonadati; phylum Pseudomonadota; class Gammaproteobacteria; order Enterobacterales; family Enterobacteriaceae; genus Citrobacter; species Citrobacter sp. T1.2D-1. The sequence continues at coordinate 121,810 of NZ_CATNHH010000005.1, read as the reverse complement.
GATACCGGCCCGGGAAATGGGGTACAGCCTGGCGGAGCGCATGCTGCAACGTCTTGCACACGAAGAGAGTCACTCCCGTAATCAGACGCTGTCTGCGCGGCTGGTGGTGCAAAAATAAACCCCTCCGTAGAGGGGCTTTAACGATTATTGCTGCGGCAATACCATACCAAACATCGCGACAAACTCTTCCAGCGGCATCTTCTTACCGTTTAAGGTCACCTGACCGTTAGCGTACTGCAGGCTGGTGCCAATGGTGTTGTCCTCAAGGGTGGTAATGCGGAACATCTGTCCCATTGCGGCCAGCCCCTTCACCTGCTGGTTGGCAAGCTTAGCCGCTTCATCCTGTTGATAACCTTCGAGTCGGGCAACCTGAGTCATGAACTCAACGGCCATGTCCACCGGAATCGATAGCTTACCGTCGAACGATTTCACTGAGCGATCGACTTCGTCAGCCAGCGTCTGCGGCTCGCCCTGTGCGGCGGACGGATCCTTCAGGAACAGAGATACATTCAGCGCGGTTTCGCCTTTGGCATTTTTCCAGCTCAGCGGTGCAATGGTGATCGTCGGTTCGCCTTTCATCAACAGCGGCAGGGCACCGAAGAAGGCTTCGGTCACTTTCTGCTGATACAGTTCCGGGTTATCCGCTATGTCCGGTTGAGATAACAGCGCCTGGGTCTGGGCGTTATACTGCTGGCTGAACTGATGCCAGGCCGCGCCGTCAATCTGGCCCACTTTCAGCGTCAGCTTGCCGCTGCCCAGATCCTGATTCTGAACCTTCAGGCTGTTCAGGGCGTAATCCAGCTGGCTGTTGATGGTTTTACCGTCATCCACGAGATCGGTTTTACCGCTGATCTCCATGCCTTCCAGCAGCGCCATCTCTTTGCCTTCCACGGCGAGCGCTACTTTCCCAATCGTGACTTTCTGGTTGCCGACGCGCTCACCGAAGCTGGCAAGCGTGCTGGAACCTTCTGTTTTCAGGTCATTAAAGGAGACCTGGACCTTCTGATCGTACTCATTTACTGCATCGACCAGACCGCTCTTCGCCTCACCGGAAAGGGATACCACTTTTCCTTCTTTATCAGCATTGAAGATAAAGTCGCCGCCGCTGAACGCGACTTTCTCAGCCCCTTTCTCATAGTTCAGCGGTTTCAGCGACAGTGCGGAACGGGTATCGCCGCTATAGTTAATACGAGAATTGACCTCAAAAGGCGTTTCACCTTTCGCCATCTCAAAGAGCGGTTTGCTGACGTCGTTGTTCACCAGGGTGGTTTTCACCGAAGCCATCGACGGCAGGAGATTAAAGGTTTTCAGTTGGGCAAACGGGAAGGGACCGTGATCGACGGATTCATCAAGCACCACGCTCTGGCCCGCTTTCAGCCATGGATTCTCTTTTCCCGCCACCGGCTTAAGCACTAACTGTAACTGGCTACTGAATACGCCACGCTGATAGTTCTGATAAGCGAGTTCCACGTTTGCTTCCGGTGCGGTGAGTTTAATCTGCGCATTGGCCTGGCTGACCATCTCAGCAAGATGGGTTTCCAGCTTCTTACCTGTGTACCACGCACCGCCTGTCCAGACGACGCCGAGTGCGACGATCACACCTGCAGCTACCAGCGATTTTTTCATATTGTTTGTCCATAAAATGAAACCAGGCGGTAGGGACCGCCCGGCAAAGTCATAAGCCCTTTACAAGCTTAGCAAGAGTTACTACAGAATTCAGTAAGTTGCTAGAGTTTGTTGTAAACCCGCGCCACACGACCCACGCCACTCATGCTCACCGGCGACTCTTCAGCGCTGATAAACGCCGATTCCCCCGGTTTAAGTACCAGACTCTGTTCGCCTTTGCTCAACACCGCTTCGCCTTCAACGCAAAACAGGATCGCCGCGCTTTGCTGGTCAATCGTCGTCTCTTCGGCTGACAGAGCGTGCAGGGAGAACGCGAAATCATCCACCGGGATAGGGAAATCGAGTTCCGCGCCGTTTTTCACCGGCGTGGTCAGTAACTGGTTTGCCGGTTTTGCGTCGAACTTAACATTGGCGACCAGTTCCGGGATGTCGATGTACTTCGGTGTCAGACCCGCACGCAGCACGTTATCGGAGTTCGCCATAACCTCCAGCGCCACGCCCTGCAGATAGGCATGCGGCGTTTCGGCGAACAGGAACATCGCTTCGCCAGGATTCAGTTTCACCACGTTCAGCAACAGAGGCGAGAAGAGACCGCTGTCGTCCGGGTAAAATTCTGCGATAAGGCGGATAGTCTGCCACGGTTCGCCCTGTTGGGTTTCCAGCGCCGCTTTCAGAATCGCCAGCGCCCGGGATTTCTCTTCGCCCTGCATACTCAGCAGACCGGCAAACAGCTCGCTCAGACGTTCAGCGTTGGGGTCTTCCAGAAAATGGGCGATGGCGGTGTGCGCGCCAGCCACCGGTTGCAGCAGTGAAACGATTTCAGAGAACTCGCGGAATGCGTTCATGGCAAGGAACGGGGTCAGGGCGAAAACCAGTTCCGGCTTATGGTTCGGATCTTTGTAGTTGCGCTCTGCGGCATCCATCGGGATACCGGCGGCATTTTCTTTAGCAAAGCCGATTTCAGAATTACGCTTGTTTGGGTGTACCTGAATGGACAGCGGCTGCGCGGCACACAGCACTTTAAACAGGAACGGCAGCTCCCCGAAGCGCTTTGCCACGGCATCGCCGAGCAAGGCGGATTGCCGACTGTCGATCGCGTCACGCAGCGACACAATGCGTCCGCTGGTATCTTCAATCTTCGAACTGCTCTTCGGGTGTGCGCCCATCCACAGTTCCGCCATGGGTAACTGCTGCGGATTCGCCAGACCATAGAGTTCTGTCAGCGCCGTTTTACTTCCCCAGGCGTAGTTCTGCACGGAGTTGATGAGTTTTTGCATGTTCAATGCCCTGTTGCAAGTTGGAAATCAGTGAAAACTTAATTCGACTATTAAAGCAAGAAACCTGTGGGAAGTAACCTGTGGGCGCAAAAAGTCGTACTTGTCTCAGTTTTTGTTAAAAAAATGTGTAGGATAGTGTAACTCGCTTTTAACGAGGGCAATGGAACATCTGCCCTGAAGCCTAAGAAAATCAGACCGAGCAGTAAGTGAGAGAACAATGTCAAACAAACCCTTTCATTATCAGGATCCTTTTCCCCTTAAAAAGGATGATACCGAATACACCCTGCTGACCAGTGAATATGTTTCCGTCGCCGAATTTGAAGGACAAGAGATCCTCAAAGTCGACCCGCAAGCGCTGACGCTGCTCGCGCGCCAGGCCTTCCATGACGCTTCATTTATGCTGCGTCCTGCGCACCAACAGCAGGTTGCCGATATTCTGCGTGACCCGCAGGCCAGTGAAAACGACAAGTATGTGGCGCTGCAGTTCCTGCGTAACTCTGACATCGCGGCAAAAGGTATTCTGCCAACCTGTCAGGACACCGGCACGGCGATAATCGTCGGGAAAAAAGGCCAGCGCGTCTGGACCGGCGGTGGTGATGAGGCGGCGCTGGCGCGTGGGGTGTACAACACGTACATCGAAGATAACCTGCGCTACTCGCAAAATGCCGCGCTGGATATGTATAAAGAGGTGAATACCGGCACCAACCTGCCTGCGCAGATTGACCTCTATAGCGTCGATGGCGATGAGTACAAATTTCTTTGCATTGCGAAGGGCGGCGGCTCAGCGAACAAGACCTATCTCTGGCAGGAAACCAAAGCGCTATTAACACCGGGCAAGCTGAAAAACTACCTGGTCGAGAAGATGCGCACGCTCGGAACCGCAGCCTGTCCGCCATACCATATCGCTTTTGTGGTAGGCGGGACGTCGGCGGAAGCGAACCTGAAGACCGTGAAGCTGGCGTCGGCAAAATACTATGACGAACTGCCGACGGAAGGAAATGAGCACGGTCAGGCGTTCCGCGACGTTGAGCTGGAAAAAGAACTGCTGCTGGAGGCGCAAAACCTCGGCTTAGGCGCACAGTTTGGCGGCAAATACTTTGCCCATGATGTTCGCGTGATCCGTCTGCCGCGTCACGGCGCGTCTTGTCCGGTCGGGATGGGCGTCTCCTGTTCGGCGGACAGAAACATCAAAGCGAAGATCAACCGCAAAGGCATCTGGATCGAAAAACTGGAGCACAATCCGGGTAAGTACATTCCTGAAGAACTGCGTAAAGCGGGCGAAGGGGAAGCGGTACGCGTGGACCTGAATCGTCCCATGAAAGCGATCCTTGAACAGCTATCGCAATACCCGGTTTCGACTCGTCTTTCCCTGAACGGCACGATTATCGTCGGTCGTGATATCGCGCACGCAAAATTGAAAGAGCGGATGGATAATGGCGAAGGGCTGCCGCAGTATGTGAAAGATCACCCGATTTACTACGCGGGTCCTGCGAAAACGCCGGAAGGCTACGCCTCCGGTTCACTCGGTCCGACTACCGCCGGGCGTATGGACTCGTATGTCGACCAGCTTCAGTCGCAGGGTGGGAGTATGATCATGCTGGCGAAAGGTAACCGCAGTCAGCAGGTGACCGATGCCTGTCAAAAACACGGCGGATTCTATCTCGGCAGCATTGGCGGTCCGGCAGCCGTTCTGGCGCAGGGCAGCATCAAGAGCCTGGAGTGCGTGGAATATCCGGAACTGGGAATGGAAGCTATCTGGAAAATCGAAGTCGAAGATTTCCCGGCCTTTATTCTTGTTGACGATAAAGGAAACGATTTCTTCCAGCAGATTCAGACGTCGCAGTGCGCACGCTGCGTTAAGTAACGTCAGCCGCCCTTCGGGGCGGTTTTTTTTATCGCACAAACCACCAAACGGTGGTGCTGTCATCGTTGATACTCATAAGACCGCAAGCAAGTGGGCAATGTCGAACATAACCTAATCAATTCATTATCTAAGGAGCAGGTCATGGTAACGGTACGCAGCGAGAAAGATTCGATGGGCGCGATTGATGTCCCGGCAGATAAGCTGTGGGGAGCGCAAACCCAGCGTTCGCTTGAGCATTTTCGTATCTCCACCGAGAAAATGCCCGTCTCGCTGATCCACGCGCTGGCGCTCACCAAGCGCGCAGCGGCAAAGGTTAACGAAGATTTAGGGCTGCTGGACGCCGAAAAAGCCGCCGCAATTATGCAGGCTGCCGATGAGGTGCTGGCAGATAAACACGCACAGGAGTTTCCTCTGGCTATCTGGCAGACCGGGTCAGGTACGCAAAGCAACATGAACATGAACGAAGTGCTGGCAAACCGGGCCAGTGAACTGCTTGGCGGCGTTCGCGGCATGGAGCGCAAAGTCCATCCTAATGATGATGTCAACAAGAGCCAGAGTTCAAACGACGTCTTTCCGACGGCGATGCATGTCGCTGCGCTGCTGGCGCTACGCAGCCATCTTATTCCGCAGTTGCAGGTATTAACAAAAACGCTGAACGAAAAATCACACGCCTTCGCTGATATTGTCAAAATTGGCCGTACTCATCTCCAGGACGCCACGCCGCTGACGCTGGGGCAGGAGATTTCCGGTTGGGTGGCGATGTTAGAACATAATCTGCGACACATCGAAAACAGCCTGCCACACGTGGCGGAACTGGCGCTGGGCGGTACAGCCGTTGGCACCGGGCTGAATACGCATCCGGAGTATGCCCGCCGCGTCGCCGACGAACTGGCGGCAATTACCCACGCTCCCTTTGTCACGGCACCGAACAAGTTCGAAGCGCTGGCAACCTGCGATGCGCTGGTTCACGCCCACGGCGCGCTGAAAGGGCTGGCGGCGTCGCTAATGAAAATTGCCAACGACGTGCGCTGGCTGGCATCGGGGCCGCGCTGCGGCATTGGCGAAATTGCGATCCCGGAAAATGAACCGGGTAGCTCGATAATGCCAGGCAAGGTCAACCCGACCCAGTGCGAGGCGCTGACGATGCTGTGCTGTCAGGTGATGGGGAACGATGTGGCGATCAACATCGGCGGAGCGTCAGGCAATTTCGAACTGAACGTCTTCCGTCCTATGGTGATTCACAACTTCCTGCAATCGGTGCGTCTGCTGGCGGATGGTATGGAGAGCTTTAATGCGCATTGTGCGGTCGGTATTGAGCCAAATCGCGAGCGGATTAATCAGTTGCTCAATGAATCGCTGATGCTGGTTACCGCGCTGAATACCCATATTGGCTACGACAAAGCGGCGGAAATCGCCAAGAAAGCGCATAAAGAGGGGCTGACGCTGAAAGCGGCGGCTCTGGCGCTGGGCTATCTCACCGAAGCGGAGTTCGACAGCTGGGTGCGGCCAGAGCAGATGGTCGGCAGCATGAAACCGGGTCGTTAATCTGCCACATACAGGTGCAGTCGCGGAATGATCAGATGCAGCGGCTGCGCCTGCGGTTTAAATCGATGCTGTACGTTTTCGGCGTCGTAGTTCAGTAGCTCGCCAATATCCGGCATGCCTGCACCGTTTTCCGTATTGATTAACGCGATAAGCGGCGTCGGGCAGGCATGCTGTACCTGCTTTTGTTCGCCTTTGTACCAGACTCTGGCAATGGGTTGGACCTTCACCGGACGCTTAATTTTCAGTTTTGCCTGCTGCGGCAGGGCGGCGATGTCCTGATACTCGCGCTCAAGCTTTGCCTGCCACTCTTCGCGCGTCCAGGGATGCACGCTGCGCGGGGTATTCAGACTCTTTTCCAGTTGCGCCAGGACCTCATCGCGCGTCAGATTCTTGATGATATGCTTGTTCGCCCAGCCAAAGCGCAGTGTCGCCGGATCGTTTATCACCGTCAGCATCCGGTAGGCATTAAGCGTAATCAACCCCGGCAGATGGCGATGGACCCATTCAAAGCGCGCGGCGGACGGCAAACCGGACTCGACGGTGACAATATGCTCAAAAGTGGTTTTCAACTGATTGATACGTAGCACCTGGTTTTCCAGCGCGGCCTGGCCTGCACCGTCAACCTGATAGCACAGCACACCCGGCAGACGCACCGCCGCTTTACTGCTGCGGGATTCGGATTGCTGCTGAATAAACAGGTGACGATAATGCGCCAGCGCCAGCGTTTCGGCCTCTTTGCCCAGATGCTGCTTCACCGCAATGGTATCCAGCGGGGAGTGCTCGGCCTCTTTGGTCACTTCCGGTAGCGAAAAGACGCGGGCAATCATCAGTTGATGTTGTCCGAGCGCTTGTGTCAGTTCTGCCAGCGCCTGCTCCATCAGGCGAAACGTGGTATTCAGTCTGTCGACGAGATCGTAACGGGCCATTGGGTACCTCATTAGTTACAACATACTCAATTTATAGCAGGTTATTTAGCCTGCGACTACGGTGCGGGTGGCGTTAGCCAGCGGTTAATTCGGAAAGTGTGTGCCGGATCGGCCAACAAAAGCTGAAGCGGGCACCGCCCAGTTCACTTTCCCCACAGCTGACCGTGCCACCCATCGCCTGAGCGATAGAGTAGACGATAGCCAGACCCAGACCGCAGCCGCCGGTGGCGCGATCCCGACTCGGATCCAGGCGAACAAAAGGCTCGAAAACGTTCTCTCTGGCTTCCGGGGCAATGCCTGGACCGTCATCTTCAACGACCAGCGTGGCGAAACGATCGCTAAGTTGCAGGCTTATCTGCACCGTGGACTGGCAATAGCGCAGCGCGTTGTTTAACAGATTATCCAGCACCCGTTCCATGAGTCGCATATCCAGCGCACCGTAATCGCCGTTGACGAGGTGTGAAACCTGAAGCGTTCGCTCAGGATTCACGCTCTGTACATCGTCAATGTGCGCCGTGAGCCAGTTTGGGAGGTCCGGTTCGCTCAAATGCAGTTCATTCTGCGGTCTGTCGAGCCGGGCGTAGGTTAACAGTTCTTCAATCAGCGCTTCGAGTTGCCCGATATCGCGATTAAGCGCCAGAGACTCCTGCTCACTGAGGTTTTCACTCATCTCCAGCCGGTAGCGAAGTCGAACCAACGGGGTACGCAGTTCATGGGCAATCCCGTCGATCAGCTGTTTTTTACTGGCGATCAGCGCATTGATATTGTCCGCCATCTGGTTAAAGGCAATGCCCAGGCGTTCAAAGCTGGAACCGCTGTCAAAATTCAGTCGTTCACTGAGATGACCGGTGCCGAACCGCTGAGCGGCAGCTTCCAGTCGCAGCATTTCCTGCCAGTGAGGACGCATCCAGATAAACACCGGAAAGGCCAGTGAAATGGCGATAAACGCCATTAGCGCGATATCCAGCAGGCGCATCTGATGGAGAAAATAGAGATAGGGAATGGGGCCAACGGCCAGTACATAGTGACTGCGCGGAATGCGCTGAATGAAGGTGTACTGATCGTCGAGCGCAATGATGTCGCCTTCACGCAAACGCTGCATACTTGGGGCATCCAGCGTGAATTTCGTCAGTGGCTCAACGCGCAGGTCAAAAGAGAGATTAAGGTCCATCTCTTTGAGCGTTTTACCCCAGTCGCGCGGGGGGATCTCGCGCAATTCGCTGCGCATCAGATAGAGCGAGCTTTTCATCAAATCATCGAGCGACTGCCTGCCGGCTCGTTCCGCGGTGAATTTATAAACCAGTCCGACCAGCAGGGTCATCACCAGAAAGCAGACAAACAGCAGGAGATAAAACTGCACGAACAGTTTCTTCATTAAAAATCACCGAATGTTCAATGTTGTGTCTGATGCAAACGGATTGCAGGTACGTTGCTCTGTTGTCCAGGTCGTCATCATGCGCATCCCGCCAGGCAGTGTACACTGTCCTGTCCTGCGTGAAAATTTTGTGATGAAGAGGGAAACCTCTTTCCTGGCTAAAGTATATGGTGTCGTAATAACAGGAATGGATTTTTTCAAGGGAGAGAACAAATGCTGGTGCGTAATACGCTGACGGAAGCCTTACCATTACGTACGCGGGCAGGGGCCGTGGGCCTGGTGTTGAGTCTGGAAGGCGCGCGTTATTATGTTTTTCATAGTCGCCAGACCCGCGATCAGGTTGCCAGCTCCGTTCTGCAAAGGAGGCTGGAACTGCATCATGACTTGCTGCACCGAGGACACGAAGACCCTCCGCCTTACGATAGCGCACAAGGCCAACTGCGTTACCGCGAGCTGATCGGTTTCGCGAGGAATATGGCAGCGAGAACCGCTGGATCCCGAGGGGCGACATGCGGAAGAAGCAATGATTGAACACTGGGATGAAGTATTGCGGGATTTCGCGAACCATCGACATCGTCTTCCCCGGCGCGCCGACGTCTTTCTTACCTATTGCCCCTGTCAGGTGACCAATCGCGATCCCAGTCCTGCACGTCAACTGGGACGCATTCATTATCCACTGTCCTGTCACGAAAAATTACGTCGGTTCTGTACAACAGAAAACCGTTCGCACATGCACTGGACGGTTTACTATGAGCATCTGTTTCAAACGGTCACCGGGCTGGATATTCATTATGGCAATCTCCGGATCCTGAGACTGCCTCCCTATATCGTCATGCCGTAACCGGCGAAAGGCGTCGTCTTACTGGCCTTGTACTTCATCCCAGGCGTGCGGGGCAAACAGATAGCCCTTGTTACGTATGGTTTTAATACGATAGGGTTCTGCCGCGTTATCAAGCAGTTTCTTACGTAGTCGCGAGATGGCGACGTCCACGCTGCGATCCATACCGTCGTAGCTTACGCCTCGTAGATTTTTCAGCAGCGCATCGCGGTCCATAATCTGTCCGGCATGGGTGGCGAGTTCCCATAACAGTTCGAAATCGGCGGTGGACAGTATGACCTGCTCACCGCTGAGCAATACGACACGGTTGATGGGATCGATGGACAGGGAACCAAAGCGCAGGGTTTTATGCGGCGTGACGGTGGCAGGCTGAAACCCTTTGCTATGGCCAGATTGATCGCTCTGACGCAGGTGCAGCCGCAGGCGGGCCAGCAGCACCGCTGGCGGTGTGGTCTTCAGAATGTAGTCGCAGGCGCCCATTTCCAGCGCCAGGATGTGGTTCATGTCGCTGTCAAGCGAAGTGAGCAGGACGACGGGACCCTGCCATTGCCCCTGCAGGTCACGACAAAGGGTCATGCCGTCTTTGCCGGGGAGCATAATATCCAGCAGCACCAGGTCCGGTTGAACCTCTAATATCCGCGCTTCCGCCAGATCGCCACGCGGTTCGACGACCACCTCGAAGTCATGTTTTGCCAGATAGGCCGCAATGAGCGCACCGACCTCAGGATCGTCTTCAACAAATACAATCGTGTTCATCGTCTTGATTGCCGATCAGAAAACGTCAACATACACCGCCGGGGCGTTGCCTTCCATTAATCTTTCCTAAACGGGGACGCTTCCGTTATGCTGGTTGCCGATGTTATTGATGTGTAAAGGCAAGGTAATGGGACTCGTGATTAAAGCCGCGCTGGGTGCGCTGGTAGTGGTGTTGATTGGGTTGCTGGCAAAAACGAAGAATTACTACATCGCAGGGTTAATCCCGCTGTTCCCGACATTCGCGCTGATTGCACATTACATCGTGGCCAGCGAACGGGGTATTGACGCGCTGCGAACGACCATCGTGTTCAGCATGTGGTCAATTATTCCCTATTTTGTCTATCTCGTTTCGCTGTGGTACTTCACCGGTTTTCTGAAGCTGCCGGTGGCGCTGGGCGGGGCGGTGATCTGCTGGTGCCTGAGCGCCTGGCTGCTGATCTTTTGCTGGGTCAAACTTCACTAACGCAGGTGACGACCACCGTCCACGGCGAAACTGCGGCCGGTCACAAAGCAGCTGGTCAGCAGATAATCGATTAAATCAATTACCTCTTTTTCGCCCGGAGCCGTTTTCATCAGCGATTTGTTCAGTGCCTGCTGACGGTACTCGGCATCGTCAGCTTCGTTAAACAGAATCAACGAAGGGGCGATTGCGTTAACCTTCACTTCTGGCGCGAGCTTACGGGCGAATGATCGGGTCATATTATCCAGCGCCGCCTTACTGGCCGCATAGGCGATATGCTTGTCGCTGCCTTTCTCCACAACGTAATCGGTAAAGTGAATGATGTCACCGGCGGCGTGCCCGTGCCCGCGCAGCATGCCTTCCAGCGCATGATTAAGTAGATAGGGGGCATTAACATGGATTTGCATCATACAGGCCAGTACATCAGAGAGCGGCGTTCCGGGTTTCTCTGCCATCCATGCGCTGGCGTTGTGCACGATGGCGCGCAGGCCGCTGGCACACGCTTTAACGTTATCGGCAAAGGCCAGAATGCCTTCATCAGTAGAGAAATCGGCCTGAATGCACAGGGCTCCTGCCTGGGTCAACCCATCAATGGCCGGATAATGCGTGCGGTAGCTCACGATCACCGGCTGTTTCTGATTGAGAAAGTGCCAGGCAATGGCGAGACCGATGCGGCGACCTCCACCGGTCACTAAAATGGGCAGAGGATGTTGGGTTCCCATCGAAAAACTCCTTATGCGCCTGCGAATCAGGCAATTAGCGTCAAACGATGGGATGCGTTTACCCCACCAGCAACCAGGTCGCCGGTACGGCGGCAACCAGTAACAGACCTATCAGAACCATCTCCTGACGATTCAGAACGTTATCATGCGTATGCGTCTTGCGTGCATACAGGAACACCAGCAGACCCGGCGCATAAAGCACTACCGAGAGCAGCAGGTGCATTGGCCCGGAGGCATACAATAACCATAAGCCATAAATGCACGCACCGACACCTACCGCCTGGTGAAGCGGGCGGGTGGCAATTTTCAGCAGAAAGGCACCGACGAGGAAATAAGGCACCAGAATCATCTCTGAGGCGATGGTCAGCAGCGTGTTGTAATCTGAACCGGTAAGCCAGATAAGCACCAGGCAGACCTGGACGCAGAGGTTGGTGAGCCACAGCGAAGCCGATGGCGCCCCTTGCGCATTCTGACGGGCGAAAATCCGCGGAAAAGCTTTATGCGTTGAGGCGAGAAACGGAACCTCCGCCGCCATAATCGTCCAACTCAGATACGCTCCGCAGACAGAGACAATCAGGCCCGCCGCAATGATAATCTCACCCCACGGTCCCATCATCTTGACCATCAGACCGGCCATTGACGGGTTACGGATTTCCGCCAGTTCAGGACGGGCAACCACGCCAAGTGAGAGCAGGGTAACCAGCAGATAAACGGCAAGTGCAGAGAGCACCGCTAACAGCGTGGCGCGACCCACATCGTGCTTATTACGCGCCCGCGCCGAGACCACCACCGCGCCTTCCACACCGATGAACACCCATAACGTGATGAGCATCGTGTTCTTAACCTGTTCCCAGACCGGGACTCCCAGCGCGAGGCCGGTAAAATCGAGGCTGAAGACCTCCAGTTTAAACGCCATAAAGGCCAGCACGATAAACAGACCGAGCGGCAACAATTTTGCCAGCGTCGCCACCAGATTAATGCTGGCCGCCGTTTGTACGCCGCGCAGTACCAGAAAGTGCACCACCCACAGCAGAACCGAAGCGCCAACGATCGCCTGCCAGGTGTTCCCGTCGCCAAACAGACGCAACGCTGGCGTGTCGGTAAAGAAGCTGAGGGCAGAGAAGACAATGACGAGGTAGGAGACGTTGGCAATCACCGCGCATAACCAGTAGCCCCAGGCAGAGCAGAAACCGATCAGCTCCCCGAATCCTTCACGAGCATAGGTGAAGATGCCGCCATCCAGTTCGGGACGGATACGGGTCAGAATCAACATGGCAAACGCCAGCAGCAATATCCCGGCCCCGGTGATCGCCCAGCCGATGAGTAATGCCGACGGACTGGCAACCGCGGCCATGTTCTGCGGCAGACTGAAAACACCTGCGCCAAGCATTGAGCTTAAAACCAGCGCGGTGAGTGCGCTCAGTCCCAGTTTCTTTTCCATGGTTATCCCGTGGTAAAAACGAACGATGAAGAATAATTATTGTGGCAAAACGCATAAAAATGGTGAAAGCCACTAAGGCGCGGGATTTTACGGAGAGAAGAGACTGCATGCAATGATCAGAGAAAAATTTGTGACTAATAAAACGAAAGGCGGCATAAAGCCGCCTTATTTTGCTACCGGAGATCGTTATTTATAGAGATCGGCGCTGATGGTCATGTTGTTACCACGTTCCTGCCACTGGCGAGTAATGTGGTAATACTTGGCCCCTTGCTTCGCCGCACGTTTGGCGACCTGATAAGAGACTTCGGTCATGCTGCTGTAGTTGCCGGTGAACTTGATGCTGTCGAACGGCACCATCATAGCCGCCGTGGCTTTGTTCAGCTCTTCGACTTTCGTGCCATCCGGAAGGGTGACAGTGTAACGTCCACCTTTAGTGGATTGCGTTTCGAAGAAGCGGCCCACGTCAGAGCTCGGGGATGCGGTAGTGGCTACGCCCGGGATTTCGACGTTCTTCGCCGCCTCGCCGCCAGCAGCGAGCGCTGCGCGACCAGCATCGGAGTCTGCCGGGATCGCGTCAGGGCTCTGCACCACGCGTTTCTTCGCATCTTCTTTATAGATAAAGGCGGTGATACGCTGGTTGCCACCCTGGTTCGCATCAATCTGACGTACGATATAGAAGGAGTAGGCTCCTTTTTCACGTGCGGCTTTAGTGATGGCGTCATTCACTTCCGGCTGGCTGCGGTAGAAACCCTGTACCGTGACGGTATCAAACGGTTCCAGCATTACGGCTTCAGACTTCGGTAATTCAACCACGCCATTGATCACGCGGTTTTTGCTGGCTTCCGCTTTTTCGGCGTCGGCTTTGTAAAAGTCTGCAACAACACGCCAGTTACCACTGTTGCCAAAATCAGATGTATCAACGACATAAAATGAGGCAGCGCCTTCTTTATCTGCGCGGCGGTTAACGGCCTTCACCGCGTCGCCAATCGCATTAAAACGGCCTGTGACCGTGACACGGTCGTAAGGTTTCAGTGCTGCCGCTTGCTCCGGCGTCAATTCTGTTGCTGCGTTTACGGAAAAAGCCGTCGCAGAAAGAAGTGCGGACGCCAGGAGAGTGTTCTTAAGCTTCATAAAAATAATCCTTCGCCTTGCGCAAACCAGGTACTGGTATTGTTATTGACTAGAAACGTGGCTGATTATTGCATTTAAACCCGGTGACTGTCTGCGTCATTTTTCAATCAGCATGGCAGATGACGTCACAAGGTCGATAACAAATTATGATATGTCGAAAAAATGGTCATTTCACAGTAAAAACTGATGAACGTGCTGAATTTTATAAGTTAATTTAATGTTAATTAGTTGATCTGCCGTGGCGCTTAATCATGTTTTGCCGCTTCGTCTGAGCGATTTATTGGCCTTTCTCAAGGAATTGAAGGTCATTATCCCGGGCAGAGGGCTGAATCGTTCCTGTTTTGCTGATAATCCGACAAATACTGTTTTTTGGCGCTAGATCACAGGCGCTATTTTCAGTACGTTATAGAGAGTTTGTTACTGTTTTATTTTTCCGGGGTAACCTATACCTCCTGCGTGAAATTGCTTACGCGATTCCACGATCACTGACAAACCATCATCAAAAATACCGATGGAAGGGAACATTATGCGAATTGGCATACCAAAAGAACGGTTTACCAATGAAACCCGCGTAGCAGCGACGCCAAAAACGGTTGAGCAACTGCTGAAGCTGGGTTTCACCGTCGCGGTAGAGAGCGGCGCGGGTGGACTGGCGAGTTTTGACGATAAAGCTTTTGTAGAAGCGGGCGCGGAAATTGTCGATAGCAGCGCTGTCTGGCAATCAGAGATCATTCTGAAGGTCAACGCACCGGAAGATGAGGAAATTCCGTTACTCAATCCGGGCACCACGCTGGTCAGCTTCATCTGGCCTGCGCAGAATCCAGAGTTAATGCAAAAGCTCGCCGAGCGTAATGTGACGGTGATGGCAATGGATAGCGTACCGCGTATTTCACGTGCGCAGTCGCTGGATGCATTGAGCTCCATGGCAAACATTGCCGGTTATCGGGCGATCGTGGAAGCGGCACACGAGTTCGGCCGTTTCTTTACCGGGCAAATTACCGCAGCGGGCAAAGTCCCTCCTGCCAAAGTGATGGTGATTGGCGCCGGTGTTGCCGGTCTGGCTGCCATTGGTGCGGCGAACAGCCTGGGCGCGATTGTACGTGCCTTTGACACCCGTCCGGAAGTGAAAGAACAGGTCCAGAGTATGGGCGCTGAATTCCTCGAACTGGATTTCAAAGAGGAAGCAGGCAGCGGCGACGGTTACGCCAAAGTGATGTCTGAAGCGTTTATCAAAGCGGAAATGGCGCTGTTTGCCGCGCAGGCAAAAGAGGTCGACATTATTGTCACCACTGCGCTGATCCCCGGCAAACCAGCACCGAAACTGATCACCCGTGAAATGGTTGACTCCATGAAAGCGGGCAGCGTGATTGTCGATCTGGCCGCGCAAAACGGTGGCAACTGTGAATACACGGTCGCCAATCAGGTCACGACCACGGCAAATGGCGTCAAAGTGATCGGCTATACCGACTTGCCAGGGCGTCTGCCGACGCAGTCTTCCCAACTGTACGGCACTAACCTTGTTAATCTGCTCAAACTGCTGTGCAAAGAGAAAGACGGTAATATCACCGTTGATTTCGACGACGTGGTCGTGCGTGGCGTAACGGTGGTGCGTGACGGTGAAATTACCTGGCCTGCGCCGCCGATTCAGGTGTCTGCACAACCGCAGGCCGCCGCGAAAGCCGCGCCGGCAGCAAAAGAACCGGCAAAACCCACATCGCCGTGGCGTAAATATGCGCTGATGGCGCTGGCGATCATTCTGTTCGGCTGGCTGGCTGATGTCGCGCCGAAAGAGTTCCTCGGGCACTTTACGGTATTCGCCCTGTCCTGCGTGGTGGGTTATTACGTGGTCTGGAACGTCTCTCATGCCCTGCATACGCCGCTGATGTCCGTGACCAACGCCATTTCAGGGATCATCGTGGTTGGCGCGCTATTGCAGATTGGCCAGGGTGGCTGGGTTAGCTTCCTGAGCTTCATCGCGGTACTGATTGCCAGCATCAATATTTTCGGTGGCTTCACCGTGACTCAGCGCATGCTGAAAATGTTCCGGAAAAACTAAGGGGTAACACATGTCTGGAGGATTAGTTACAGCTGCATACATTGTTGCCGCGATCCTGTTTATTTTCAGTCTGGCGGGACTTTCAAAGCATGAAACGTCTCAGCAGGGTAACAACTTTGGTATCGCCGGGATGGCGATTGCGCTGATTGCCACGATTTTTGGCCCGGATACCGGCAACGTTGCCTGGATCCTGGTGGCAATGATCATCGGCGGCGCGATTGGTATTCGTCTGGCGAAGAAAGTCGAAATGACGGAAATGCCGGAGCTGGTGGCGATTCTGCACAGCTTTGTCGGTCTGGCTGCGGTACTGGTCGGCTTTAACAGCTATCTGTATCACGAAGCGGGCCTCGAGCCGATTCTGGTCAATATTCACCTGACCGAAGTGTTCCTTGGCATCTTCATTGGTGCGGTGACCTTCACCGGCTCGGTGGTGGCGTTTGGTAAACTGCGCGGCAAGATCTCGTCTAAACCGCTGATGCTGCCGAACCGCCATAAAATGAACCTCGCGGCGCTGGTGGTTTCTTTCCTGCTGCTGGTGGTTTTTGTGCGTACCGAAAGCGTTGGCCTGCAGGTTCTGGCGCTGCTGGTGATGACCATCATCGCGCTGGCGTTTGGCTGGCACCTGGTGGCCTCCATCGGCGGGGCGGATATGCCGGTCGTGGTCTCCATGCTGAACTCCTATTCCGGTTGGGCAGCGGCGGCGGCAGGCTTCATGCTGAGCAATGACCTGCTGATCGTGACCGGTGCGCTGGTCGGTTCTTCCGGTGCGATTCTGTCTTACATCATGTGTAAGGCGATGAACCGCTCGTTCATCAGCGTCATTGCGGGGGGCTTCGGTACCGATGGTACGGCGTCCAGCGGTGATGAAGAAGTGGGTGAACACCGTGAGATCAGTGCGGAAGATACTGCCGATATGCTGAAAAACTCGCATACGGTGATCATCACCCCGGGCTATGGCATGGCGGTGGCGCAGGCACAGTATCCGGTTGCGGAAATTACCGAGAAACTGCGCGCGCGCGGCATCAAAGTGCGTTTCGGCATCCACCCGGTTGCCGGGCGTTTGCCGGGCCATATGAACGTACTGCTGGCGGAAGCGAAAGTGCCTTACGACATCGTGCTGGAAATGGACGAGATCAACGATGATTTCGCCGATACCGACACCGTGCTGGTTATTGGCGCGAACGACACGGTGAACCCGGCGGCGCAGGACGATCCGAACAGTCCTATTGCCGGTATGCCGGTACTGGAAGTGTGGAAAGCGCAGAACGTTATCGTCTTTAAACGTTCGATGAATACCGGTTATGCCGGTGTGCAGAACCCGCTGTTCTTTAAAGAGAACACCCATATGCTGTTTGGCGATGCCAAAGCCAGCGTGGATGCGATTCTGAAAGCGCTGTAATCGGTTGTTCGTTCAAAACGGCCTCTGCGGAGGCCGTTTTTACGTCAGTTATGCGTTGTTCGCGTCGCCTAACAGAATGGCGATACTTTGCCCGCCAACGGATTGTTCCAGCGCAATCTTGACGATAATGGTCAATGGTACCGAAAGCAGCATCCCGACCGGTCCCAGCAGCCATCCCCAAAAGATCAACGACAGAAACACCACCAGCGTAGAGAGCCCCAGACCGCGTCCCATGATGCGTGGCTCAAGGATATTACCGAACACCAGGTTGATAATCAGATAGCCAGCAAGTACCACCAGCGCGTCGTACAGGCCGCCAAACGCCAGTACCTGAATGATAGGGGGGATTGCAGCCAGCACCGAGCCTATGTTCGGAATGTAGTTCAGCGCGAAGGCCAGAAGCCCCCAGATGAAGGCGAAACGGACATCCAGCGCTGCCAGCATCCCCCAGACCACCAGACCCGTGACGAGACTGATGGCCGTTTTCAGCACCAGATAGTGTGACACGCTGTCGATGGCGCGCTGAATGGCCGCCATCCCCTCAACCGGGCGGACCATAATCTGCTGGAATTTAGTGGGAAGCTGCGGCACTTCCAGCAGCATGAAGACCACCGTCAGCAGCAGTAAAAATATCGACGACATGGCATTGGTTAACTGCGTCAGCAAATTGGTGATAAGCGTCATGGCCGCGTTGGGATCGATGTACTTCACCATCTCATCCACGGAGACGCCGATGCCTAAGCGAACCAGCCAGGGCTCCAGATTTTTCAGGGGAATGACCAGTGACGAACGATACTGGGGCAGGGTGCGCGCCAGTTCGTTGAGGGACGTTCCAAGGTAGGCCAGCAGCAGGACCATCGCCATAACGATGATGATAACCAGCAAGGAGATCGCCAGCACGCGCGGAACGCGCAGTTTCACCATCCGCTGTACCAGTGGGCTAAGGACAACGGCAATAAATAAGGCCAGAATAAAGGGAACAATAATATCCGCCGCAAAGCGGATACCGGTAAGAATGATCACCAGCATTCCCAGCATAATGACTATCTTGAGACCGTTCAGCGTGATGATGGGTTTTGCCATGGGGTGTCCTGTATTTTTCTGATTGCCGCGTATAATAATGTGATTCCTGTCGAGGTGTCCTGGAAAAAATCAAACGATTCGGGTAAAGAAGTGAAAAGGTTTTGAGTTAATTCCTGGCCTATGATACAAATCAGGCGTGTTCAACTACCGAGGACAATTATCATCCGCGATGACGAGAAGCAACACTGCGGATAATTGTAATATTATGGACAATATGTTCAGGACGTTTTTTTCTACACAGACTCTTCTTCGCACTTCCTCCTCTTTCTTGCTTGCAGGTGAGCAGCACTGGCGCAACGCGCTGTAGTCCCTTCTTCTGTTCGAGCTGACGCCATGCGTCTGGCTAACTGATTTTATTTTCTGGTTTGCCGCTTTGTGCAAGCCCAAAGGATTATATTCTCAAGCAGGAGAAGCACCATGTTTTACTGGATTTTATTAGGCCTGGCGATTGCCGCCGAAATTACCGGCACACTGTCGATGAAATGGGCAAGCGTGAGCGATGGCAACAGCGGATTTATTTTAATGCTGGTGATGATCGCGACTTCGTATATTTTTCTCTCTTTCGCCGTTAAAAAAATCGCCCTCGGCGTAGCTTACGCCCTGTGGGAAGGTATCGGTATTTTATTTATTACGCTGTTTAGCGTGCTGTTATTTGATGAGTCGCTGTCGGCCATGAAAATTGCCGGTCTGGCGACGCTGGTACTGGGGATTGTGTTGATCAAGTCTGGTACCCGCAAGTCGCGTCAGAGTGCGAAAGAGGTGACGCATGCAACAGTTTGAGTGGGTTCATGCTGCGTGGCTGGGAGGGGCGATCGTTCTGGAAATTATCGCCAACGTCTTCTTAAAATTCTCTGACGGCTTTCGGCGCAAATGGTACGGCATCCTCTCGCTGGTCGCGGTACTCGCCGCGTTCAGCGCGCTGTCTCAGGCGGTAAAAGGCATCGATTTGTCCGTTGCCTATGCGCTGTGGGGTGGGTTTGGTATCGCCGCGACGCTGGCCGCCGGATGGATACTGTTTGGTCAGCGCCTGAATCATAAGGGCTGGATTGGCGTTGTTCTACTGCTGGCCGGAATGGTGATGATTAAACTTGCCTGATGTTCCGCTGCCCGCTTCCTGCGGGCAGCGCGATGAGCCTTATTGTTCCCCGGCCAGTGCATCCAGTTTTTCACGAAAACCGGTCACCGAGATAGCCCGGTTGTCTGCGCGCCAGCGATCTTTTGCCGCCGGGGCAGAACTCTGAACGCCGATTAACTGCCATCCCGCCTCGGTTTTCAACATCAGCGGCGAACCGCTGTCGCCCGGCAGGGTGTCACACTGATGTGACAACACCGAATTCTGCGCCCAGCCGGTGACAATGCAATCCTGATGAGAATAGAGCGTATCAAGATGGTCTTCCGGATATCCCGACTGTGTGACCTTGCGCCCGGCATCCTTGAGTGCGGCGGTCAGTGCGGCTTTATCCCCTTCAAAGAGCGGCAACGGCGTGATGCCGGAAGGCGGATAGCGCAGGACGACCAGACCAAAATCCCACGGCGCGGCAGCCGGCGGCACAATCCAGCCATCGCCATCGGGCTTCAGACGTTTTCCCAGGCCGGGATCGACGCGTCCTTCAATTCCGTGGATTTCATAACGCCAGAGACCTTTTTTAGAGACAAAACGCAGGACCACGGCTTTATCCGGTTTCCCTTTAGGCGGGGTTAATAAGCAATGTCCGGCGGTAAGCGCCAGATGCGGGGAGATCAGCGTCGCAGTACACAAGTTACCGCTGGCGGTTTCCAGTTGTCCGATAGCATCCCACGGCGATTGCGTAGGATCGCTTACCGGCGCGCGATCGTCCTGACCAAAAAATAACGTTTTGACTTCACTGGTCTCGCTATCCACCTCAGGCTTATCCGCATGCGCAATACCCGATGAAAAGCACAACGACCCCAGTAATACAGCAACGGTTTTACGCATATCACACTCTGTGTGGGTAATTATGATTATTAAAAGAAAACCCTCAGTAAATACTATAGACGTAACGGCGGGAAAGTGAGAGCAAAATCAGAGTACTACGATCAGGAAAGATAAAAGCGGGCAGCAATGAGTGCACATAAAATAAGCGTGATAAGGATGAACTCAAAGCGATAACGGCGCACCATGTTACCCTCCGAAAAAGACGGCGCTAAACCGGGAAAGCGTTCAGCGCCGTTAAGTAATGGCGCGAGGGGGCGCGCCAGTTTACAGATTCAGGACTTAAGCTGCCGGTTGAGCAGCAGGCTTAGCAGCCGGTTGCTTGGTGTGTTTCTTGGCGTGCTTTTTAGCGGCTTGCGCTTTTTGTTCTGGCGCTTTCTGCTCAGTCGTGGCTTTGGCTTTTTTCGGGTGTTTTTTAGCGGCCTGCGCTTTTTGCTCTGGCGCTTTCTGGGTGGTCGCTTTGTGATGTTTTTTGTGGTGCATGGTTTTTGCCGGAGCCGCTTTTGCGACAGGTGCGGCAGCCGGTGCAGTTGTCGTAGTGTCAGCAGCAAATGCGGCAGAAGACAGACCCATAGCAGCGGCAACAACCAGAGCTAATACTTTTTTCATTCTCATACCCTCGATTTGGTTTTTCATTCAACCCCACTGCGGGGCCGTTGAAATAACTATATCGCTGGATTATGTGTGCTTCCGTGAGTCATTGGTTTCGGCGTGTAACGATATGTACAATGCCGGGCGCAACGGCCCGGCAAGGCGGTTTACAGATAGCGAGATTCAAGGTGGGCGCGGAAATGGCGGCTGTTGAGCGTTTCTCCGGTGGCCTGCGTGATCAACTGCTCCGTAGTAAAGCGGCTGCCGTGTTGCCAGATGTTCTGTCGCAGCCAGTCAAACAGCGCGCTGAAATCACCGCCAGCAATTTGTTGGCTGAGGCCAGGCAACGCGCGGTTCGCGGCGCTGAACAACTGCGCGGCGTACATCGCGCCCAACGTGTAAGAAGGGAAGTAACCAAACCCGCCGTCGGTCCAGTGAATATCCTGCATACAGCCGTCGCGATAATTCCCTTTTGTCGACAGTCCCAGCCATGCCTGCATTTTTTCGTCCCACAGCGCCGGAATATCTTCCACCTCGATGTCGCCATTGATTAACGCTCGCTCAATCTCATAGCGCAGAATGACGTGCGCCGGGTAGCTGACTTCATCCGCATCCACGCGGATAAAACCGGGTTTAACCCGCTGGTTCCAGGCGATGAAGTTTTGCTCTTCAAAGGCAGCCTGAGAGCCAAAATGACGCTTCACGGCGGGTAGCAGTCGCTGTAAAAACGCATTGCTGCGGCCCACCTGCATTTCAAAAAACAGACTCTGGGATTCGTGGATCGCGGTGGAACGGGCTAGCGCTACCGGCTGACCCAGCCAGTTACGCGGCAGGTTTTGCTCATAGCGGGCGTGTCCGGTTTCGTGGATAACGCCAAACAGGGCGCTGAGTAACTCGTTTTCGTCATAGCGCGTCGTGATACGCACATCTTCCGGCACGCCGCCGCAGAACGGATGAGCGCTAATATCCAGGCGACCGGCATTGAAATCGAAACCGAGTACAGACATCGTCTCCAGCCCCAGTTCTCGCTGGACGGCAGTCGGGAAAGGGCCAACGGGGGCAACCAGCGACTGCTGTGACTGCCGGACGACCACGCGGTTGAGGAGATCCGGCAGCCACGATTTGAGATCGGCAAACAGTCCGTCCAGTTGTGCACTGGTCATTTCTGGCTCATAAATATCCAGCAGCGCGTCATACGGCGAGCCGCCTTTGACCTGCGCACGCAGTCTGGCCTCCTCGCGACTCAGTTTCACCACCTCTCGCAAATTCGCCGAGAATCCCTGCCAGTCGTTGGCGGGACGCTGACTGCGCCAGGCGTGCTCGCAGCGACTTCCGGCGAGCGATTTAGCCTCCACCAGCGACTCAGGTAACAATGCGGCCTGGGTATGCAGCCGCGTCATTTCCCGCAGATTGGCCTGTTCCACATCATTGAGATCCTCCTGGGCGGCAGCGGCAAGCCATTGCGCCACTTTCGGTTCGGTCAGGATTTGATGTTCCAGCACGCTCAGCTCAGCCAGCGCTTCACCGCGCGCCGCGCTGCCGCCTGGCGGCATCATGGCGAACATATCCCAACTGGCGATGGCGGAAAGGTGAGAGAAGCGGGACAGCCGCAGGAAGGTACGTGCAAGTTGTTGATAGCTTTTGTTATCCATGTAACCTCTTCGACGAAACAGGCAGGTTGAGTTCCCCCACCATAATGGGTAGTTATGTTTATCGATAGCCTTTTTTATAGTAGCCGACGGGAACATCGTCCCCGTCCAATAAAAATAAACACACACAGCAAAATGAATCCACTTCACTGGGTTGTCTTTGCTCTTCTGGCACTGGATGCCGTCAGAGAATTGATGGGGTATTCATCAATCTTAGGAATTTGGTAACCACTGTTGGTCGAGAGGCGAAAGCCCGGTGAAACCCGGGCTTTTCTTTCAGACTAGACGTGAAGGCGGTGATGCAGTCGGGTGCCGACCAGAATGGCCAGTATCAGCATAATAGCGATAAATCCCCCCACGCCATTCCAGCCATAGTTATGCCAGAACACGCCGCCGAGCGTACCGGCGATACTGGATCCCAGATAGTAGCTGAACAGATACAGCGAAGAGGCCTGGCCTTTGGCGCGCCGCGCGCGCGGGCCGATCCAGCTACTGGCGACGGAGTGGGCGCCAAAGAATCCCGCCGAGAAGAGCAGCATGCCGGTGAAAATCAGCCATAGCGAGCTGAATAGGGTCATTAGCAGACCGACAAGCATCACGGCGGTAGAGAAGAGCATCACCGGGCCGCGCCCGTAGCGCACCGTCATCGAACCGGCTTTCGGTGAACTCCAGGTCCCGGTCAGATAGGCAACGGAAAGCAGGCCGACCACCGCCTGACTGAGCTCCCACGGTGAAAGCATCAGGCGATAACCGATGTAGTTAAACAGCGTGACGAACGACCCCATCAGCAGAAAACCTTCCGCAAACAACAGCGGCAGCCCCTGGTCGCGCCAGTGGAGTCGAAAGTTAATGAACAACGTTTTGGGGCGCAGCGACGTGGGACGGAAGTGGCGTGATTCCGGCAGAATTTTCCAGAACATCAGGGCCGACGCCAGTGCGAAGCAGCCAATGGCCGCCAGCGCAATGCGCCAGCTAAAGAAATCCGTAAACACGCCGCTAATCAGACGTCCGCTCATTCCGCCAATCGAGTTGCCGCTGATGTACAGTCCCATTGAGAACGCGACAAAACTGGGGTGGATCTCTTCGCTCAGATAGGTCATTCCGACGGCCGCTACGCCGCTGAGCGAGAGGCCAATCAGCGCGCGCATCACCAGTATACCGTGCCAACTGGTCATCATCGTCGAAAGCAACGTACAGCAGGAGGCGAGCAGCAGCGCGGTCACCATCACCGGCTTGCGACCGATGGCATCCGACAGCGGGCCGGTAAACAGCAGGCCAACGGCTAACATTCCTGTGGAGATCGACAGTGAAATACTGCTACTGGCAGGCGATACGCCAAATTCATGGGACAGCACTGGCAGAATAGGCTGGACGCAGTACAGCAGGGCGAAGGTCGCCAGTCCGGCAGAAAAGAGCGCCAGCGTGACGCGCATGAAGGCAGAGGTACCGCGTTGAATAAACTGAACCGGCTGAGAAATGCGTTGGTCGTCAATATCGCTCGCCGTCGCGTCATTGACTGTAGTAGTACGACTCACTGGAAATCCTTGCGCAACAAACCCGTGTTTTAAGGGGACGGGCATAACCTTGTTGAGTAGAGTAGGAAAAACTCATTATTCTGTCTAATATATTAATAGTCTCAAATAATACTTTAAAAATATGAATATTGAACTTCGTCATCTTCGCTACTTTGTTGCCGTAGCGGAAGAACTGCATTTTGGGCGTGCTGCGGCCCGATTGAACATTTCGCAGCCGCCGCTGAGCCAGCAAATTCAGATGCTTGAGCAACAGGTCGGCGCGCGCCTGCTCGCGCGAACGAACCGTAGCGTCGCGCTGACCGCCGCAGGCAAGCAATTTCTTGCCGACAGTCGGCAGATCCTCGGGCTGGTTAATGATGCCGCCGCCCGCGCGGAGCGTCTGCACCAGGGGGAGGCCGGGGAACTGCGCATCGGCTTTACCTCGTCGGCGCCGTTTATACGCGCGGTCTCCGATACTCTGTCGTTGTTCCGGCAGAATTACCCGGATATGCATTTGCAGACCCGCGAGATGAATACCCGCGAACAACTGGCACCGCTGAGTGAAGGGGCGCTGGATCTGGGCCTGATGCGCAATACCCCGTTGCCGGAGAGCTTACATCATGCGGTTATCTTGCATGAACCGCTGATGGCGATGATCCCCCGGGTGTACCCACTGGCGCAAAAGCCGGTAGTGACGCTGGCTGAACTGGCGAAAGAACCGTTTGTTTTCTTTGACCCCCATGTCGGAACCGGTCTTTACGACGATATCCTCGGCATGATGCGTCGCTACCAGTTGTCGCCTGTGATTACCCAGGAGGTCGGCGAGGCAATGACGATCATTGGGCTGGTCGCTGCCGGTTTAGGCGTGTCGATACTTCCGGCGTCGTTTAAAAAAGTGCAGCTCAATGAGATGTGTTGGGTGCCAATTGCGGAAGAGGATGCAGTCTCGGAAATGTGGCTGGTCTGGTCGGCACATCATGAACAGAGCCAGGCGGCGCTACGCTTTCGTCAGCAGTTAATTCAGGCCGTCAGTAGCGCTTAAATTAATTTAATAACGGCTGAAAATGTGCAGTTAATCACACGGCTAAGTAAAAAGTTGACGTCGTGTATTGAAGTACTTCACCATAGCCCGCAGATTATTTCGGAGCGCGAAAATAAAGGGAGTCAGAGGTGGTTGCTGATAGTCAGCCTGGGCACATCGATCAAATAAAGCAGACCAATGCGGGTGCAGTTTATCGCCTGATTGATCAGTTGGGGCCGGTATCGCGTATTGATCTTTCGCGTCTTGCGCAGCTGGCGCCTGCCAGTATCACGAAGATAGTGCGCAAAATGCTTGAAGCGCACCTGGTCCAGGAACTGGAAATTAAAGAAGCCGGTAGTCGCGGACGCCCTGCGGTGGGACTGGTGGTGGAAACAGAAGCCTGGCACTATTTGTCTCTTCGTATCAGTCGTGGGGAAATATTTCTCGCCCTGCGCGATCTCAGCAGCAAACTGGTGGTGGAAGAGTGTCTTGAGCTGCCGCTGAACGATGAAACGCCGCTGCTGGCGCGCATTGTCACGCTGGTCGATCAGTTCTTTATTCGCCATCAGCAGAAGCTCGAACGTCTGACCTCCATCGCCATTACCTTACCCGGCATTATTGATACAGAGAATGGGATCGTGCATCGCATGCCGTTTTATGCCGATGTGAAAGAGATGCCGCTCGGCGATACGCTGTCGCAGCACACCGGTGTACCGGTCTACATTCAGCATGATATTAGCGCCTGGACAATGGCAGAGGCGCTGTTTGGCGCGTCCCGTGGGGCGCGTGATGTGATTCAGGTGGTTATCGATCATAACGTTGGGGCCGGGGTGATTACCGACGGTCACTTACTGCATGCGGGCAGCAGCAGCCTGGTGGAGATTGGCCACACCCAGGTTGATCCTTACGGAAAACGCTGTTATTGCGGCAATCACGGCTGTCTGGAAACCATTGCCAGCGTCGAAAGCGTGCTGGAACTGGCGCAACTGCGGCTGGCACAATCCATGAGCTCGTCGCTCCATGGCCAGCCGTTGACGGTTGATTCGTTGTGTCAGGCGGCGATGCAGGGCGATCTGCTGGCTAAAGACATTATCAGCGGCGTGGGAACTCACGTTGGACGTATCCTCGCCATTATGGTCAATCTGTTTAACCCGCAAAAAATACTGATCGGATCGCCGCTCAGTAAAGCGGCGGACGTGTTGTTCCCGGCGATTGCGGACAGCATTCGCCAGCAGGCGCTACCGGCCTACAGCAAAAATATGGTCGTTGAGAGCACGCAGTTTTCTAATCAGGGGACGATGGCGGGGGCCGCGCTGGTAAAAGACGCGATGTATAATGGTTCTTTGTTGATTCGTCTATTACAGGGTTAACATTTTTTAACTGTTCTACCAAAAATTGCGCTAACTCAAGCTGATTCTACCTGGCATACCTTAGACTTTCTCCACTGTATTATTTTCCTGGCTTATATTTTCGAAGCATAACGGTGGAGTTGGTGATGCTGAAGCGTTTCTTTATTACAGGTACAGACACTTCTGTTGGGAAGACGGTTGTTTCCCGCGCATTGCTACAAGCGTTAGCGTCGGGGGGTAAAAGCGTTGCGGGATATAAACCGGTCGCGAAGAGCAGCAAAGAGACCCCTGAAGGGTTGCGCAACCGGGATGCACTGGTGCTGCAAAGCGTATCGACGCTGGAATTGCCCTATGAGGCCGTTAACCCCATCGCCCTGAGCGAAGATGAAAGTAGTGTGGCCCACAGTTGCCCGATCAATTACACCTTACTTTCTAACGGTCTGGCGAGCCTGTCCGAGAAAGTCGATCACGTGGTGGTTGAAGGCACCGGCGGCTGGCGCAGCCTGATGAACGATCTGCGTCCGTTGTCTGAATGGGTGGTGCAGGAGCAGTTACCGGTACTGATGGTGGTAGGCATTCAGGAAGGCTGTATTAACCATGCGCTGCTGACTGCTCAGGCGATCGCCAACGACGGCTTACCGCTGATCGGTTGGGTCGCCAACCGTATCAATCCGGGTCTGGCACACTATGCGGAAATTATCGATGTCCTGAGCAAAAAACTGCCTGCGCCGTTGATCGGCGAACTGCCTTATTTACCGCGCGCCGAGCAGCGCGATCTTGGACAGTACATTCGCCTGTCAATGCTGGGTAGCGTGCTGTCAGTCGATAGAATCATGGCCTGATTCACGACCTTACACATCATAATGATGAAACCGGGGAGCCAACGCGCTCCCCGGTTTTTTTATACTGTCAAAACCGGTCTTAGCTGCTTTCGTGAATGTTCAGCGCCCGGCGGGTACGTCCAGAACTGAGATAATCGGCGATGTAATCCTGTGAGATCTCGCCGTTGTAGCGACCGTCCTCGTCAACAATCGGCATCCAACTGGTATTACTTTCATACAGCTTGGACAGCACAATACGCAGGTTGTCTTCGGCCTTGCCGGTAATACGGAAGGGATGAATGATGTCTGCGCAGGTGCCGGTGGCCTGACGCGCCTCGCGACGTTTCACAAAGCCCAGCGGTTTACCTTCGCCATCCACCACCGTAATCGCACGAATGTCGTTGTCATCCATAATCCCAAAGGCTTCATTCAGCGACGTAGACGGTTGCGCGGTCAGCGTTGGCTGCTGGTCGGTCACGTCGCCCGCCGAGACCAGCAGCAGGCGCTTGAGCGTACGGTCCTGACCGACGAATGAACCGACAAAGTCGTTGGCCGGTTTGGCCAACAACTCATCCGGGCTGGCGCACTGGACAATGCGTCCCTGGCGGAATACGGCAATACGATCGCCGAGTTTCAACGCTTCATCAATATCATGACTTACCAACATCACCGTTTTCTTCAACGCGCGCTGCATGTCGAGGAACTGGTTCTGGATCACTTCGCGGTTGATGGGGTCGACGGCGCCAAACGGTTCATCCATCAGCAGAACCGGCGGATCCGCCGCCAGGGCGCGAATGACGCCAATACGCTGTTGCTGGCCGCCGGACATCTCTTTTGGATAACGATGCAGAAACTTCTTCGCATCCATTGCTACCATCTCCATCAACTCTTCGGCACGGCTTTTACAGCGGGCTTTATCCCAGCCCAGCATGCGGGGGACGACCGTAATGTTTTCTTCAATCGTCATGTTAGGGAACAGACCAATCTGCTGGATCACATAGCCAATGTTGCGGCGCAGGGTCACGGTATCCATCTCGCCCGTATTTTCACCGTTAATCAGGATGTTGCCGCTGCTCGGGGTAATCAGGCGGTTAATCATCTTCAGGGTAGTGGTCTTGCCGCAGCCCGACGGCCCCAGCAGAACGCACATTTCTCCCTCTGGCACGTTCAGATTGACGTTATCGACGGCCTTAAGCGGCTGACCGTTTTTCTGCGAAAATTGTTTGGTGAGGTTTTCCAGTTTTATCATTATCGTATCCCCTTCGGTGTCAGGACGACTTGCAGGCGGTGTAACAGCCAGTCAAGTACAATCGCTAAAAGACAAATCATCAATGCGCCGGCAATCAGCATGCGAATGTCGCTGCCGCCGATACCATTCAGTAACAGTAATCCCAGGCCGCCTGCGCCAATCACTGCGGCAATCGCCATCACGCCGATGTTCATGACCACGGCGGTGCGGATCCCGCCGAAAATCACCGGTAAAGCCATTGGGATCTCAACCCAGCGCAAACGCTGCCAGAACGTCATGCCAATCCCGCGACCCGCTTCGCGTAAGCCCGGTGGGATGCTGTCCAGTGCGGTATGGGTGTTACGCACGATAGGCAGCAGCGAGTAGAGGAACACGGCGGTAATGGCGGGCAGTGCGCCAATTCCGTGACCGATCAGCGAAAACAGAGGGATCATCAGCCCGAAGAGGGCAATAGATGGAATCGTCAATAGCAGCGTGGCGGCGCTCAGTACGGGCGTTGCCAGCCATTTGTGGCGGACAATCAGGATCCCGAGCGGTACGCCAGTCACAATCGCCAGGCCAACCGCCAGCGCCACCAGCCACAGATGCTGAAAAGTGAGCGTCGCCAGATAACCTGCGTTATCGATCATGTAGTGAATCGTATCCATATGCGCTCCTTACAGCAGGTTCTTTTGTTGCAGGAATTCACGAGCAACCTGCTGAGGTGACTGGTGATCGATATCAACCTTCGCATTCAATGAACTGATCACGTCATTATTTAACTGCTCCGAGAGGATATTGAGCGCCTCGGCAAGCCCTGGGTTGGCCTCCAGCGTATCTTTACGCACCACAGGCGTGACAGCGTAACTTGGGAAGAAGCCCTTATCATCTTCCAGCACCTTGAGATCAAAACCCTTCACACGACCGTCAGTGGTATAGATAAGGCCGGCGTCAATAAAGCCATCACGCACGGCGTTGTAGACCAGTCCGGGATCCATCTGGCGGATTTGCGGTCGGTCAAGCTCCATCTGATAGGCCTGCTGTAGCGGCTTCATTCCGTCACTGCGCCCGGCAAATTCCAGGTCGAGCCCCAGCAACCAGTTGTTGTCGGGATCGGTCTGGCGGATGTGCTCAATTTTCGCCACCATCTCCGACATGGTGTTGATGTTTTCCGCTTCGGCGCGCTTACGTTGCATGGCGAACGCGTAGGTGTTGTTCATATCTGCCGGTTTCAGCCATACCAGCCCCAGCCTGGCATCAAGGCGCTTCACCGTGTCATACGACGCCTGCGGGCTCATGCGCTCATTGATATGGTTGAAAATAATCAACGAAGTGCCGGTGTATTCCCATGTCATATCAATCTGTTTATTGATCATCGCATTCCGTGAGATGACCGTGGCGATATTGGTCTGTGGCTGAACCTGAAATCCTTTTTTTTGCAGATACTGAACGGTCATGGCCGAGAGAATGTGCTGTTCGGTAAAGCTCTTGGTGGCGAGGATAATGGGGGCGGCCTGGACCTGCGTGCTCATCAACAGCGCGGCGGCGAGCCATCCCAGCCATGTATTCTTGAGATTCATTTAGCGCTCCTTGTTTTTATCATTGTCATCAGGCCGTGTGCGGGCTCAGGGCGCGCCCAAGCCAGGCGAGCAGACTGTCGAGGATCAGGGCGAAAAGTGCGGTGGCGGTCGCCCCCAAAATCAATGTCGGGAAGTCGTTAAGATAGATGCCGGGGAAAATCAGCTCGCCGTAGCTGCTGGCGCCAATCAGAAACGCCAGCGGGGCGGTTCCGACGTTAATCGCTGTGGCAATGCGGATCCCGGAAAGCATCACCGGCCAGGCGTTGGGGATTTCCACCTGACGAAGCCGCTGCCATTTCGTCATACCGATGCCGTTTGCCGCTTCAATCAGCGACGGTGGGACAGAAATCAGTCCGGCATAGGTGTTACGCACAATCGGCAACAGTGACGCCAGAAACAGCGCAACAATAGCGGGTAGGTCGCCAATGCCGATAATGACCATCGCCAGCGCGAGAACGGCCAGCGGAGGTAGCGTGTTGCCAATGTTGAAGATCTGCATGGCATATTCAGCAATCCCCTTTGCTGCGGGGCGGCTGAGCAGGATACCGCTTGGAATACCGACCAGTAGGGCGAAGAACATTGAGGTAAGGACTAAAATCAGGTGCTGTTGGCCGAGATAGAGCAAATCGACCTGACGTGATTTGAGCGTTTCGACGCCAATTCCCCAGATCAGCAGTGCCAGTAGCACAATGATGACGAAACTAAAGCCCAGCACGTGTTTTAACGTGGAAGTGTGCATTGCAGTGTGTCTCCCTGTTTGCATGCGTTATGGCGGCGAATAATCGTCGCATGTTGTTATGCCATGTATCGGCAGGGTGTTTTGAGCTATAGCAACAGGGTGGGAAGGATTCCAGCGTGAAGGCAAATTAGATTCGCAGACTATTAATCGCTAAACGCGATTTGGCCTTATGCCGTAAAGGATAAGCAGGGTATGTAAAGAATTGTCTTAAAAACGCCAATCAGAAGTGACACTGTAACAACAAAGAAAAGTGCAGGTATCAGAAAAGGCAGGAAAAACCTGCCTTCAGAGGGTTAGCGGAATAACGGTTTTTCCGCGACCGGAGTCAGTAACTGAGACTGCCACTGTGCCAGGGTGTGGCGGGCCAGTTCGCCGAGAGCCCGATAAAAAGGATGACCGGCGTTATCAATAAATATGTCCAGGAAGCGGGATGACCACGGGAACAGATGCCACGCCAGCAGCTGTTCGCATTCAGTGTGTCGGCCACTTTCAGCCAGCCACGCCGCCATCAGCAATAACGAACCGAAATGATCCTCGGGTTCATTTTGCGTTGCTTCGACGTGAATGCCGTTGTCGCGCATCCACTGACGCAGGGCCAGAGTGGACTCGCCAAACAGGACATTTTCGCGATCTAACCAGACGGAACCCCAGGGTGGCGACGGTAACGCATACGGCCCCACGAACAGGCGCTGAAACGCCTCGGGAAGTGATTCATCGCTGACGCGTTTAAAATCCGTCGCCAGCGGAGCCAGTATTTCCGCTGCCAGCGGCCACTGAGTCTGCCAGTCATCTGCGGTTAACGCTGATACCAGAGGGGCGGCCTCGGCGCTGTCGGGCGCGTAATAAAACAGGGCCCCCAGCACGCGTGCCGTCATCGCAAAATCATCACGTTGAGTAAAATCAGTCATCTGAAACATCCTGAGAAGTGCGGGTTTCCCCGCACGGATTTGTTAACCTGCTACCGCCATACCGACGGTCATATGCAGGCCATAAAACAGGCCACGACCTATTATTTCGCCACCAAGCACGAGGAGTAACCCCAGTAGCAACCCGGCGACATGCGGTTCTTTGCGGCGTACCAGCGGGCAGATCCAGCAGCCCAGTCCGGCGGTAAGCAACACCACACGCCATACCTGCAGGGAGGCATAATCCGGCACCAGCGCAGAGGCCTGCTGAACCGAACTGTGAATCGTCGCCAGCGACATGCCTTGCAGGACAATGACACCCACGCTGACCAGCAGCGCCAGTACGCTGATACTGGCGAACACGGTTCCGCTAAAGGTGACGCGGGACGCCCGCAACAGTAATGCCGCGAACAGGGGGCCGCTGAGCAATACCGTCATGAAGAACGCCAGCGTCGTATAGCCAGTATACCAGGTCGGTACGGTATCGATCAGGTAAACACGGGTCATTGCCCAGACGAAGACGATACCCAGCACCATGCCGAGCAGCAGCCAGAGTTTTCCCAGCGCGGGCGGCATTTTACCCAGTACGGCGACCAGCCACCAGATACCACCCACGGCGAAAAAGACCGAGCCTGCGGCGATTTCATTGCTCAACCCGGATGCGCCAATGCGGTTGAGTGAGTTGAATGCCCGCATCGGCGACCCGAGATGCACGATCGACGCCAGGAATCCCAGCCCCATCACCAGCCAGAGGAAAAACATGCTGCGAACCAGGCGTTGCCGGGCGGCGGCATCGTCTTTCATCGCAAACCAGCCAAGCCCACTGACAATCAGCGCGCCCACGACGCACTGGCCGAGTACTGTAAACAGCACCAGCGGCCATTCATGCCATCCACTTCCCATTTTACACCTCCTTCGGATTTGCCAGATAACCGGTGGTATCCCCGGTCGGACGGCTGTTGGCATTCGGTTTGATCACAATACTCGGCTTCGTGAAGTGCGCACCCGGCAGTGGCGCAACGGCAGCCAGTTCACCGTGTTTCTTACGCAGTTCGTCGATGGGACCGAAATCCAGCGCGCGCAGCGGACAAGATTCGACACAGATCGGTTTCTTACCCTCTGCCACGCGGTCATGACAGCCATCGCACTTGGTCATGTGACCCTTAGCGGCATTGTACTGTGGCGCGCCGTACGGGCAGGCCATATGGCAGTAGCGGCAGCCGATGCAGATATCTTCATCCACGACCACAAAACCGTCTTCCCGCTTGTGCATCGCTCCGCTCGGGCAGACCTTGGTACAGGCCGGATCTTCGCAGTGGTTGCAGGCAATAGAGAGATAGTAGGCAAAAACGTTCTGATGCCAGACGCCGTTGTCTTCCTGCCAGTCTCCGCCCGCGTATTCATAAATGCGGCGAAAACTGACATCCGGGGTTAAATCCTTGTAGTCCTTGCAGGCCAGTTCGCAGGTTTTGCACCCGGTGCAACGGCTGGAATCGATAAAAAATCCATACTGAGTTGTCATCGGTTACTCCTTAAACCTTTTCAACCTGAACGAGATTACTGTGCGAAGGATTCCCTTTTGCCAACGGCGAAGGGCGGTGTGACGTCAGGATGTTGATGGAGCCACCGTGGTCTACCTGGTCGCCAAACATATCGGCCTTGAGCCACGCCCCCTGACCAATGGCAGTGACGCCGGGCAGAATGCGTGGCGTTACCTTGGCGGGGATCAGCATCTGACCGTTATTGTTAAATACCCGGACGGTGTCACCGTGTTGAATCCCGCGCGCGTTGGCATCAATCGGGTTAATCCAGATCTCCTGCGGGCAGGCCTGTTGCAGGACGTCAATGTTGCCATAGCTGGAGTGGGTGCGCGCCTTATAGTGGAATCCGGTGAGTTGCAGCGGGTATGTTTTGCGGATCGGATCGTCCCAGCCGTCGAAACCGGGAGCATAGGCGGGCAGAGGATGGATTACCTCATCCGCCTTCAGTTCCCAGGTCTCGGCGAGAGTGGCCAGCCGCGCAGAGTAAATTTCAATTTTCCCTGACGGCGTTTTCAGCGGGTTAGCGTTTGGATCTTCACGGAACGCGCGGAAGGCGACGTAGTGCTCTTCCGGACATTTTTTCTTGAAGATACCGGTTTGCTTCATCTCTTCGTAATCCGGCATTTCCGGATTGCGCTCTTTGGTTTTCGCATGCAGGTATTTCACCCATTCATGCTGCGAGCGTCCTTCGGTGAACGTCTGGTATACGTCAGGCCCAAGTCGGCGGGCGATTTCGCTGAGCATCCAGTAAATAGGCTTTCTTTCAAACTTCGCTGAGGTCGCGGGCTGGCCGAGGATTACATAGCCCATGTTGCCCGCAGATTCGTGGGAGATCAGATCTTCCTGCTCCGTTGGCATTAAATCTGGCTGCAGGATGTCGCAGTACTTCGCCGAGGCCGTCATGAAATGTTCAATGCCGACAATCATTTCGCACTTGCTGTCGTCCTGTAGCACCTCATGAGTATGGGCGATATTCCCGTGCTGGTTAATCAGCGTATTACTGGCGTAGCACCACATGAACTTGATGGGAACATCCAGTTTCTCTTTGCCGCGTATGCCGTCGCGCGTGGCGGTCATTTCGGTGCCATGATCGATAGCATCGGTCCAGGTGAACACGGAGATTTGCGTTTTCACCGGGTTATCGAGCATCGAAAACCACTCCACGCCGAGATCCCAGGTGCCTTCACGTACGCCTGAGTTACCGCCGTTGATGCCGACGTTGCCGGTGAGTACCGACAGCATGGCGATAGCCCGTGCGGTTTGCTCGCCGTTGGAGTGACGCTGAGGTCCCCAGCCCTGGCAAATATAGGCCGGTTTCGCCGAGCCAATTTCACGGGCCAACTGGATGATTTTATCCGCCGGAATACTGGTGATGCGGGACGCCCACTCCGGGGTTTTGGCTATGCCGTCCGGACCTTCGCCGAGGATGTACGCCTTGTAGTGCGCGTTACGCGGCGCACCGGCAGGCAGGGTGGTTTCATCGTAACCGACGCAGTATTTGTCGAGGAACGGCTTATCGACCAGATCTTCAGTAATCAACACCCAGGCGATTGCTGCCGCCAGCGCGCCGTCCGTGCCGGGACGGATGGGCAGCCATTCATCTTCGCGTCCGGCGGCGGTGTCGTTATAACGCGGATCGATAACGATCATTCGCGCATTGGAACGTTCACGCGCCTGTTCGACGTAGTAAGTGACGCCGCCGCCGCTCATACGGGTTTCCGCAGGGTTGTTGCCAAACATCACCACCAGTTTCGTATTGGCAATGTCATCAGGGCTGTTGCCATCGTTGCTGCCAAACATGTAGCTCATGGCGGCGCTGATCTGCGCGGTGCTGTAACTGCCGTAACGGCTAAGGTAGCCGCCGCAGGCGTTCATCAGACGGTAAGGGACATTAGAGTTGGTAATGTTTCCGCCGTCGACGCCAGTGCCGTACAGCACGTGGACCGCCTCGTTGCCATACTCTTTGAGGATCCGCTTCAGGTTGTCGCCGACGATATCCAGCGCTTCGTCCCAGGTGATGCGTTCAAACTTGCCTTCACCGCGTTTGCCGACGCGTTTCATCGGGTATTTCAGCCTGTCGGGGTGATTCATGCGTCGACGTATCGAGCGACCGCGCAAGCAGGCGCGAACCTGATGGTTGCCATACTCATCGCTGCCGGTGGTGTCAGACTCCACCCAATAAACCGTGTCATCTTTGACGTGCAGACGCAGCAGACAACGGCTTCCGCAGTTAACGGTACAGGAACTCCAGACCGCTTTTTCTTCGACCGGCGCGGGCGTCATGCCGTCTGCGGCGCGCGCGATCCGGGTGAAAGGGAGGGTGAAAGCGCTACTGGCAAGCGCAAGGCTGCCAATAGCGGATGATTTCACCAGACTACGGCGACTGATACTGGCCGTCATGAGGGCCTCAGGCGTGGTGATTTTCATGGTTGCTCACTTTGCTAATGTCAAAAACTGACCTGGTTGCGTCCCTGTTTCCGGGAACAGCCATTCCTTTGTTTTCTGTATTGATCGGTGTGATGCAGGCGGTGTTGTGTTGATACCCCACCGTCAAACAGAGCGTTGTATAGTTTTTTCTATAGCGATATCAGAGACATGCTAAGCAGGAATGAATTTTACCCCTTAATGAGTAGGGGTTATTAATCCATATCAAAGTGAGGGAAACCCTCCGTTGCCGGAGGGCGAAAAACAGGCGGAATTACTGCGGCTCGGTGTTGGCACCTTCCTGAGAAGGCGTGGTGCTGGCAGGTGCATTACCACTGCTGGTTCGGGTGTAGAGAATTTTATGCGTGTCGTTGGCGCAATGCCCTACAACCTGTGAGTCAGGCTGATCGGCCTGATCGTTTGGCACGATGCTCAGGGTGAAATTGGCCTCCGGCACGCCGTTATTGATGATGCGCTGCTCAATATCACTCCTGACACGTTCGCAGGAGTCAGGGACGGCGAACACCAGCGGGGAGGCGCTCAGCAGTACACATGTCAGTATTCCTCGGGAAAATTTCATCATCAGCTCCATTGTTGAGATGCACCGATTAAGCATAGCATTGATAGTGTAAGCAATTGTCATTGCCAGCAACCTGTCGAAGAATCGGAAAGCTCTCTCTTTTCCCCAAAAGCAAAAACCCCGACGGTGTCAGGGTTTGTGCTAAATCCCCCGTGTTGCCACGGGAGGAAGGGTCAGAAGCTGTATTTCAGCCCCAGCATACCTTGCGTATCGCTGTAGCCATTGTCGCCAATCTGTTGGGCGACGTTGCCCCACAGGGTGACATTTTTCGTCAGTTGACCTTCAACACCAGCTTTCAGTTCAGCTATGTTGCGGCTGCCTTTCACTTCGCTGTTGATGTCATCCATCTGCACGCTGTAATTCTGCGTGTTGTGGATCCAGTTGGCTTCGACAAACGGCTGGAAGGTGCGGTCTTTACCGTCATCCATCGCGTTATGCCCTTGCAGGTACGCTTTCACACCCAGGCGGGTTTGCAGATTGCCGTCGGTTTTATCCACCACCCGGGTACCGTTTTTCTCGATGTGGGTATCGGCCTGCACGTCCATCCAGGTCACCTGGACTTTAGGCTGAATGTACAGCGCGTTACGTTCGCTGAATTCGGCCAGTTTCCAGGTATAACCCGTTTCGACAGAGGCGGTGATGCCGTCTGAGTCATACTCTTCAGAGGCCAGTCCCTGTCCGGAGACGGTGTTGTCAAACCAGTTGTAGAGCATCCAGCCATCAACATAAGCCCCGGTTTTATCGGCGTCGTTGGCATACCAGGTGCCGTACAGACCGGCGCTGTAGCCGCTGATTTCCCCGCGAGAGGTGTATCCGGTCAGACTGGAATGGCTGCGGCTCTTGCTGTTGGCGTAACCGGCCATCAGACCCAGATGCCAGCGATCCAGACCGTCGGTACTCCATTGCGCAATATCACCGCCGAGTTGCAGCACATAGCGGTTGCTCTGGGTGCTTATCTGCCCGGAACCGTCCTTGAAGCGGTTATGGCCGCCGATGTGGCGCATCCACAGGCTGGTCACCTTCTGCTCGCCGGTTAACGCGTCGGTATACTGCGTTTCGCCCAGACGATCGTGGAGGCGGGTGGTAAACAGCGTATTGGCGGCAAGGGTGTTTGCCAGATAGCTGCCGGTTTCCGGGCGATACTGGTGTTTACCTTCCGGGGCGGCAGGAGTCTCCGGAACCGGCTGTTCCGGTGATGCTGGCGCGGGCTCATCTGGCGGTAACGGATCGGGAATTACTTCGCTGGTCAGATGCCAGTTCTGGTTGTTCTTTTTGATGATGTTGTAGTCGTAAGCGCCTGCGACGATACGGCCTTCTTTGACAAAGGTACCGTTGGAGGCTCCTTCCACTTCCACAACCGGGATGCCTTCTACCGTCTGCGAACCGCCGCCGCCAGCGTTGCTGACGCTGACACGCGTGGTGCCGCTGGTATCACCACGAACAACCAGCTTATCGGTCGCCGAAAGGTCATCGCCTAATACGGTGCGTAAGGCCAGCAGACCGTTGTTGCCCGTGTAATTGCCGTTGATGGTTAACGTGGTCGGGCTAAAGGCCGCTTTCACTCGCGGTGGGGAAGAGAGCGTCGTCGTGCCTGCCAGTGCCAGCGAGTTCAGGGTTTGCGAATAGCCATTAAGATCCAAACTGGCACCGTCGTTGACGATGTAATCTGACGCGTCGCTAAAGGTATTTTCCGCGCCTGCGCGCAGCGTCCCTCTGGAGACAAGCGTGTTGCCGCTGTAAGTATTGGCCCCGGTCAGCGTGGTCACCCCCGAACCAACGTGGTTGACTTCACCATTGCCGTAAATTCGCGATGCCAGCACGAAGTCCTGACTGGAATGGTTGAAGTTCAGAATGGCGGTGTTCTGATCGCTGTTATTCATCAGATAAATTCGTGACGCCTCAATGTTGCCTGCCGCCTGTTCGGTTTCTCCCTGCGCGCCGCCGATATTTAAAATCCCGGTACTGCCGTTGCCATAGGCCAGGCGGATCAACGTGCCGGACTTAACGGTTGCGCCATTGCTGACGGTGAGGATCCCTTTGGCGGTATTATTTACGGTTGAGAACCCGCCCAGATTGATGGCCGCAGCAACGTCCAGCATTGAATTAGCCCCATCGACCCGGGTTTCACCAAAGCCTTTAGCATCGGTATTAACCGTCACTCCGACGAGGCCAATACTCATGTGACTGGTCGTTGAGAGCTTACCGCCGTTGGTAATGAATAATTGACCATGTCCCTGATCGCCGACGACGGTCCAACTGGTTTCAATTGAAGAATTAGCGCCGTCAATGTTTACCACTCCCTGGGCATCTTCGTATGCTTCACCAATGCGCAAATCATCAAGTCCAGTTATTTTACTGCCGTTAAGCACATTCAGCGTGCCGGAACCATTCCCCATTCCAAGCTGGATATGCCAGTTATTCGTTCTCCAGGTGGCGCCATTGGTCAAGGTGACGATACCGGTCCCCCCGTAACCAATGATAGCCCCTTCGGCAACGAGGATATCCCGACCATCAATAATCAATGTACCGACGCCGGTACTCCCAACGCTTGCTGCGCGAACCTGATTCCAGTTACTGCCGGTATTTTCGGTTGAGGAAAGGGTGAGAGAGTCATTATTATCGATAATGAGATCGCTCGTGATGTCCGTCGGAGGCGTCACGGTTAACAGATTGATATTATCCACATTCGCTGCGGCGGCAGTTTGTATTGCGAAGGCAATAGCGATTGCCAGTATTGATTTTGGTTGGTGCGATTTTTTAATATTCATAATTGTCTCTTCCATAAGAGAGTGCCTGGTGTACGAAATAAATTTTGTATTGAAGAACAATCCCTTAGTGCATGGTGATGAACAAAAATATAATTTGTAAAAATAAATTGTTTTCTTAAGGTGTATTTTATTCGCATGATTTTAAATTGAGAAATGGTTTTATCGACTAATTATTGTGTTGTTCAATAGGTTTCATCTATTTAATATATCTTTAATTTTCTTATATAAGATCTTAAGTGTTTTTTTGCCAGCAATGTATCTTATTAAGACCATTTAAAATATTAGGATTAGTGCAAATAATTTCCCTTATACAATGAGATAATAGGCGTGGAGGATGAGTGATTTTTATTATAGAGCGAATGACTAACCTGCTAGTCATTTGTCAGGCAATCATTGCTTAAATGCGTGAGCGTGGTGATTTAGGATTTTTGCGGAAAGCTAATACATGATAGCTTGATTTCGATCAAACCTCGCAGTTGAGATAAGTAAAGTCCGGGCGCGTTTTGCGTAGAAGTTTGCCACCAGACGCTATGTGCCCGTTGGCACTCAACGGTTTTTTTTGCTTTGCTGTCGTGTAAACGACAGTCTTTGCTAATATGACTGGAGATCATCCTTTTCTTTCGGGGAAGCTGTGAAAAAACAGATATTTCTTTTCGTGCTCGGTACTTTGCTGGTGGGATGTGACAACGGTACGGTACCGCTCTCCTTT
This sequence comes from Citrobacter sp. T1.2D-1, assembly GCF_950098555.1. Taxonomy (NCBI): domain Bacteria; kingdom Pseudomonadati; phylum Pseudomonadota; class Gammaproteobacteria; order Enterobacterales; family Enterobacteriaceae; genus Citrobacter; species Citrobacter sp. T1.2D-1. Next base: position 81,938 of record NZ_CATNHH010000005.1, on the reverse strand, counting down.
ACGCCGGAAATGGCCAGTTTCTCTAATGAGTTTGATTTTGACCCTTTGCGCGGGCCGGTAAAGGACTTCAGCCAGACGTTGCTCAATGAGAAGGGCGAAGTGGCGAAGCGCGTCAACGGTACGCTGTCTGAGGAAGGCTGTTTTGACTCGCTGGAGCTGCACGATCTTGAAAACAATACCGGCGTGGCGCTGGTGCTGGATGCGAACTTTTATCGTGATGCCGAAACGCTGGAGAAAAAGGTGCGCCTGCAGGGGAAATGTCAGCTCGCGGAACTGCCTTCAGCCGGCGTCGTCTGGGATACCGATGATAATGGCTTTGTGGTCGCGGCGACCGGAAAAGAGATGAAAGTCCAGTATCGCTATGATGCCGAGGGTTATCCGCTCGGCAAGACCACCGTCAGCAAGGACCAGACGCTATCCGTCAGCGCAAAACCTTCGACCGATCCGCGTAAGAAGCTTGATTATACGGCGGTAAGTCTGCTTAACGATCGCCCTCTGGGGAACGTTAAGCAAACCTGTGATTATGACCGTCATGCCAATCCCACGGACTGTACGCTGGTGATCGTTGATGAAAGCGTCAAGCCCGCGGTTGAGCACAATTACACGATCAAAAATACCATCGATTACTACTAAGATGACCGCGCAGCGATTACTGCGCGGTAGGTTTCAACATCGCCGTACCGGGCGACCGATGTTCCGCCAGGTACTGATGCTGGAAGATACACATCCGGATAGTATTGCGGTATTCACCGTTAATAAAGAATTCATGAATCAGTTCACCTTCAACCATAAAGCCCAGCTTACGGTAGATGTGGATCGCTTTTTCGTTCTCTTTATCAACGATGAGGTACAGCTTATAGAGGTTAAGTACGGTAAATCCGTAGTCCATCGCCAGCCTGGCGGCACGTGAGGCGAGACCTTTTCCCTGATACTCCGGGGAAATAATGATCTGAAATTCGGCCCGACGATGGACATGGTTGATTTCAACCAGTTCGACCAGTCCCGCTTTTTCACCGTCGCATTCGACAACGAAACGGCGTTCGCTCTGATCGTGAATGTGCTTATCGTAAAGATCGGACAACTCGACGAAGGCCTCATAAGGCTCTTCAAACCAGTAGCGCATCACGCTGGCATTGTTATCGAGTTGATGGACAAAACGTAAATCTTCACGCTCCAGCGGGCGTAGCTTGACACTGAGGGCGCTTGTCATACCAAATCCTTAACGTCTCGTTTAGTTCTTTGTATCAGGGGGCAACCACGCGACCGGTGCGACGATCCAGACAGCGCAGGGTATTCGGCTCCCAGTACGCATTCAGATTGGCACTCTGCTCGCAGCTATCGCGGTTATCAAAAGCGGCATCCGCTTTATCCCACTCTTTTTCCGCGCGCTTGTTAATTTTCTGACGCAGGCTACGTGTGTCATCCCATTGCTCTTTTTGCATGGCTGCCTGCTGACGGCTCAGGGCGCTGTCACCGGATTCGATCACCAGTCGACTGGTCTCAGCCTGCGCGGTCGCGGTGTAGACGACGGCACTCAGCAGCAGCATTGCCGTCAGGCACAGGCGTTTGCGAAGCGTAATGTTCATGGCAAGTTCCTTTTATGAGCGACGCAAAAAGCATCATTGACAGGCAAATTCTACACCATTCCTCGCACAGGGCATACCCGCCGGAAGGTTATGGATAAGTTCAGGCAATTATGACGTATCATGCCTGAACCTCAGGTAAATGAACGATACAGATGATCAAAACGACGCTGCTTTTTTTTGCCACCGCACTTTGCGAAATTATCGGCTGCTTTCTCCCCTGGCTCTGGCTAAAGCGGGGGGCTACCGCCTGGTTGCTGTTACCTGCAGGCGTTGCGCTGGCGCTGTTTGTCTGGCTGTTGACGCTGCATCCTGCCGCCAGTGGTCGGGTGTATGCTGCGTATGGCGGCGTTTATGTTTGTACTGCGCTTATCTGGCTGCGCGTGGTGGATGGAGTAAAGCTCAGCGTGTATGACTGGAGCGGGGCGCTCATCGCGCTCAGCGGAATGCTGATTATTGTGGCGGGATGGGGACGCGGATAAGCGCCTCTTTTTTGTGATCGCCTGGTGATTTTTTGATCATTATACTTGTATGGTAGTTATGGGGGGAATAAATTTCTTGCATCACTAATTTGATGTAAGGAAAACGCATGGAAAGTATAGTGATTCAACAGCCAAATAAATTATGCATTGAACAGCGGCCATTACCTTTACCAGAACCTGGAGACGTGAGGATTAAGGTAAAAATAGCAGGGATCTGCGGGTCGGATAGTCATATATATCGTGGACATAATCCTTTTGCGCAATATCCTCGCGTCATTGGTCATGAGTTCTATGGCATTATTGATGCAGTCGGCGAGAGCGTGGAGAATAAACGCGCTGGCGAACGTGTGGTGGTGGATCCCGTAATAAGTTGCGGTGTCTGTTATCCCTGCACTGTTGGCAAACCCAATGTTTGTACCTCTTTAACGGTATTAGGTGTTCATCGGGATGGTGGCTTCAGTGAATATGTCACGGTTCCGGAAAGTAATGTTTATTGTATTCCGGATTCGATTAGCGACCGACAGGCGGTAATGGTTGAACCCTTTACGATTGCCGCGAATGTCACGGGGCAGGTTGCGCCAACAGAAAATGATATTGCCTTAATTTACGGCGCCGGTCCGATGGGGTTAACCACCGTCCAGGCGCTTAAAGGGGTATATCAGGTCAAAACGGTGATTGTTGTTGACCGGATTGACGCGCGCCTGGCAATGGCGAAAGCGTGCGGGGCCGATGAAACGATGAATAATGCCCGGCGGTCATTAGCGGAATATCTGGCACAGAAGGGCATCAGACCGACGCTGATTATCGATGCGGCCTGCCATCCCACCATCCTGTCTGAAGCCATTGGCCTGGCATCACCTGCGGCGCGTATTGTGATAATGGGTTTTTCCAGTGACCCTTGTCAGATAATCCAACAGGGGATTACCGGAAAAGAGCTCACGATTTTTTCATCCCGACTGAACGCGCATAAATTTCCAACCGTTATTGAGTGGATGCAAAATAAATTAATCGACCCTGATAAATTAATCACGCATCAGTTTGACTATCGACAGGTCATCGACGCAATAACGCTATTCGAAACCGATCAGCAAAGCTGTTGTAAAGTATTACTCACCTTTTCCGCTTAAAATTAATTCATGCGATGGATGCCTGACGATTCGGGTATTCCGTGGTACGCATTTACTCTGTAGAGACAGACGACATGAATACAACAAAGCATGAAAGAAGCACCCGGGATCTGGTGCGCGCCGCGGTTTCCGGTTGGTTAGGCACCGCATTAGAGTTTATGGACTTTCAGTTATATTCTCTGGGTGCCGCACTGGTTTTCCATGAAATATTTTTCCCGGAACAATCGGCGGCAATGGCGTTAATTCTCGCAATGGGAACTTACGGGGCAGGCTATATCGCCCGCATTATCGGGGCCTTCTTTTTTGGCAAAATGGGGGACAGGATCGGGCGTAAGAAGGTGTTGTTTATTACCATCACGTTAATGGGAATGTGTACGACCTTAATCGGTATACTTCCGACTTATGCGCAGATAGGCATTTTTGCACCCGTGCTGTTGGTGACATTACGTATTATTCAGGGACTCGGGGCCGGGGCAGAAATATCCGGTGCCGGAACCATGCTCGCAGAATATGCGCCAGTCGGTAGGCGGGGAATTATTTCATCACTGGTCGCTATGGGAACAAACTGCGGCACGCTCAGCGCGACCGCGATTTGGGCGGTGATGTTCTTTGCGCTCGATCGTGAAGCCTTGCTGGCATGGGGTTGGCGTATTCCATTTCTGGCGAGCGTCGTCGTCATGATTTTTGCGATCTGGTTGCGGTTGAACCTGAAAGAAAGTCCCGTCTTCGAGCAGGTCAATGAAGGGGACGCACCGGCGACAGCCTCGCAGGAGGCGATTTCAGTGGGAACGATGTTTACCAGTAAATCTTTCTGGCTGGCAACGGGATTACGCTTTGGTCAGGCCGGTAACTCGGGGCTGATCCAGACGTTTCTTGCCGGATATCTGGTGCAGACGCTGCTGTTCAATAAGGCCATTCCGACGGATGCGCTGATGATAAGTTCGGTGATTGGTTTTATCACTATCCCGCTACTGGGATGGTTATCCGACAAATTCGGCCGTCGATTACCCTATATCGTGCTGAATATCTCGGCGATTATTCTCGCATACCCAATGTTATCCATCGTGGTGGATAACTCTTACCAACCGGGCGTGATTATGACGGCTCTGATCGTCATTCATAACGTCGCGGTACTGGGATTATTTGCTCTGGAAAACATTACGATGGCTGAAATATTTGGCTCACGTAATCGCTTTACCCGTATGGCGATCGCCAAAGAAGCAGGGGGACTGGTGGCGGTCGGCTTTGGACCGGTGCTGGCAGGGATTTTCTGCAACATGACAGGAAACTGGCTGCCAATTCTGGTGATGATCGTGATTTATTCCCTGATTGGTCTGCTCTCTGCATTCCTGATGCCTGAAGTGTGCGACCGCGATCTGCGGATACCGGAAGACGCCGCGCAGCCGGTGACCGGGAAACGGCGTTCTGCGACAGCCAGTCGCGTCTGACCTCCTTCAAGGGTGACGGTTCCTGTCCTTCAGGGCCGTCTTTACACCCTTTCTGAATTCAGCATTCCATGACATAACCCGCGAGTTTTGTGATCTGCTCAGAAAAACAGATCATTTATACTTGTATGGTAGTATGTGAATTGCGTAGATTCTCACCATCACCACACAGAACCAGGAAGAAAAAATGAAGATTGTAGGGGCTGAGGTTTTTATCACCTGTCCGGGGCGTAACTTTGTCACGTTGAAGATTACGACCGAGGACGGCATCACCGGTCTGGGAGACGCAACGCTGAATGGACGTGAGCTGTCCGTCGCGTCGTACCTGAAAGATCATCTTTGCCCGCAGTTAATCGGCCGTGATGCCCACCGCATCGAAGATATCTGGCAGTTCTTTTATAAGGGGGCGTACTGGCGTCGCGGACCGGTGACCATGTCTGCCATCTCCGCCGTCGACATGGCGCTGTGGGATATCAAAGCCAAAGCCGCCAACATGCCGTTGTATCAGTTGCTCGGTGGCGCATCGCGCGAAGGCGTGATGGTTTACTGCCACACCACGGGTCATACCGTTGATGATGTGCTGGAAGACTATGCGCGTCACAAAGAGATGGGATTCAAAGCCATTCGCGTACAGTGCGGCGTGCCGGGCATGAAAACCACCTACGGCATGGCGAAGGGGAAAGGGCAGGCTTATGAACCGGCGACTAAAGGGCAGTGGCCGGAAGAACAACTGTGGTCAACCGAAAAATATCTCGATTTCACGCCGAAACTGTTCGAGGCGGTGCGCAATACGTTCGGCTTTAACGAACACCTGTTGCACGACATGCACCACCGTCTGACGCCCATAGAAGCGGCGCGCTTTGGTAAAAGCATCGAAGATTATCGTCTTTTCTGGATGGAAGATCCGACGCCTGCTGAGAATCAGGAGTGCTTCCGACTGATTCGTCAGCATACGGTGACCCCGATTGCCGTCGGTGAAGTCTTTAACAGCATCTGGGACTGCAAGCAGCTTATTGAAGAACAGCTCATCGATTACATCCGGGCCACGATCACCCACGCGGGCGGAATTACCGGCATGCGTCGTATCGCCGACTTCGCCTCTCTGTATCAGGTACGTACAGGATCGCACGGACCGTCCGATCTTTCTCCGGTCTGTATGGCCGCTGCGCTGCACTTTGACCTGTGGGTTCCGAACTTTGGCGTTCAGGAGTACATGGGCTATTCCGAGCAGATGCTGGAAGTGTTCCCGCACAACTGGACCTTTGACAACGGCTATATGCATCCGGGTGAGAAGCCGGGACTGGGTATCGAGTTCGATGAAAAGCTGGCCGCGAAATATCCCTATGACCCCGCCTATTTGCCGGTTGCCCGGCTTGAAGATGGCACCTTGTGGAATTGGTAAAAAACCTATTTCGATTCACGCAGGAGAAATAACATGGGCTTCATTAACGATCGCTTTATGATTGGCAATGAAGTCGGTGTTCGGCTCTATCAGGATATCGCTAAAGATCTGCCGATCATCGATTATCATTGCCATCTTGAAGCAAAAGACATTTACGAAAATCACGCATTTGATGATATTACCCAACTCTGGCTGGCGGGAGACCATTATAAATGGCGGGCGATGCGGGCAAACGGCATCGACGAACGTTTTATTACTGGCAATGCCAGCGCGGAGGAAAAATTCCAGGCATGGGCTGAAACTGTGGAAGCGGCATTTGGCAATCCGCTGTATCACTGGACGCATCTGGAATTAAATCACTATTTTGATTGCCAGCTTATGCTTGACAGTCATAACTGGCGTGAAGTGATGGATCACTGTAACCGGCTTATTAAGCTGGCTGATTTTAAACCGCGCCGCTTAATGGAACGCTCCAGGGTTGAAGTGATTTGTACAACCGATGCCCCCCTCGATTCTCTGGAATACCATCGTCTGCTCCAGCAGGACGACACGTTTGCCATTAAGGTATTACCTACCTTCCGTCCGGACGATGTCTTTAATGAGGATGCCGTACAGTTTTCGCAGTTTACGGCAAAACTTGGGCAGTTAACGCAGATTGAGATTACGACGTTCGAGCAGTTCAGCGCAGCGCTGAGCAAACGTATTGCCTGGTTCCATGAGGCAGGGTGCCGTATTTCTGATCATGGTCCGATCGCTATTGACTATCAGGCAGCCGAACCGTCCCGCGTGAATCAACTTTTTATGCGCAAAGCCTCTGGTGAGACGCTGAAAAAAGAAGAAGAGCGACAGCTGAGCAGCGCTATTTTTGTCATGTTGGCCAGACACTACAAAGCATCAGACTGGGCGATGCAAATCCATTTTGGCGCGATTCGTAATAACAATAGCCGGATGCGTCAACAACTGGGGATTAATACGGGTTTTGACTCGATAAACGATCAGTCGAATCTGGCGATGTCTCTGAATCAGTTACTGGATGCGATGGCGCAGGAAAACGCGCTGCCAAAAACCATCCTGTATAACCTGAACGCTGTTTATAACGACGTTGTGGCGACAACTATCGCCAATTTCCAGAGTGCCGAACATGGGGTGAAATCACCAATGCAGTTTGGTTCCGGTTGGTGGTTTAACGACACCCGACGTGGCATGGAAAATCAACTGAACAGTTTGGCCGATCAGGGGTTGTTGATGCATTTTGTTGGCATGCTTACGGATTCGCGCAGTTTTGTTTCCTACACCCGTCATGACTATTTCCGCAGGATCCTGTGCAATCTGATCGGGGGATGGGTTGAGAAAGGTGAAGTACCCGACAATAAAGAGATTCTGGCACGAATGATCAGAAATATTTGTCACGATAACGCTAATAACTATTTTAAATTCTAATACTCTCCGGTGAGGATAGAACATGACTCGTACCAATAGAAAAATAACCATTCCGGTCAGTATCGGCTACGGACTGACGGATATAATGGGGGGAGGCGCGTTTACCGTTATTGGCGCCTGGCTACTCTTCTTCTACACCACTTTTGTCGGCCTGTCGCCGGTAGAGGCTGCTGCCATCGTGGCGATTGCGCGAATTGTCGATGCCATTGTCAGTTTGTTTATGGGCTCATTTACCGACCATTTCTATAAGAATGCGTTAGGTAAACGATTTGGCAGAAGACGTTTTTTCCTGCTGATCGGCGCGCCATTGATGCTGGTCTATATTCTCTTGTGGGTCACCGGAATGAATTTCTGGTTCTATCTTTCGGTCTACCTTGCCTTCGAAATTATCGCAGCAATGGTATTAATCCCGTGGGAAACATTACCGTCGGAAATGACCAAAGACTTTAATTCCCGAACCAAACTTTCTACCTGTCGTATGTTCCTCTCTGCATCCGGGACGTTTTTGGCGACCTTTATTCCAGGACTGCTAATCGGTTATTTTGGCGAACAAGATCCTAATGCCTATTTTATTAATGGTGTTGTATTTGCAGTCATGTTTATGCTGTGCGTGTTTATCTCCTGGAAAGTGACCTGGGAGCGCGAGTTAACCCCAGAAATGCTGCAGGAACTGGAACGTAGCAATCAACCCTCCACGTTTGCTGAGAAAGTCGTGAAGGTTGGACAGCTCTTTAAAGATTACGCGTCAACGCTGAAAGTACGTGCTTTCCGTAAACATCTGGCGATCTACTTGTTCTCGTTTACGGCGAAAGACGTCTACAACACGGTCTTTGTTTTTTTCTGCGTCTATTGCCTTAACGTGTCGTCATCGCTGGCGGGAACGTTGCTGTCGATGAGTATTGTGGGACTGCCGGTTACCTTACTGGCAGGAGTAGGGATCATCAAGTACGGTCCGTCTCGCCTCTACATTTTTGCCTATACATTAATGATGCTCTGTCTGGGCGGACTGTTTATGGTTTACCAGTTCCCGACAGACAGCAAAGTCACCTTGCTGGTGATCCTTGCCGCACTGTATCAGGTTGGGCGCTGCGTACTTGAGTTTACGCCCTGGAACGTGTTCCCCTTTATTCCTGATATTGACGAGATGATCACCCGTCAGCGCCGTGAAGGTTTATTCGCTGCAGTGATGACGTTTTCGCGCAAAACAACCGTAGCAATCGCCACCTTTATTGTGGGATTGATGCTGCAAAACGGTGGGTTTGTGAAGGGTAGTCAGGTGCAACCCGAGCAGGCCATCAATACCATAGCGACACTCCTCTTTGCCGGTACCGCTGGCTTACTGATTCTGGCGCTCTGGCAGGCAGTGACATTCCATCTGAATAAACAGACCCACAAAATCTTTGTTGATGAGGTGGATCGTTTAAAAGCTAACGGCGCTAAACAGGATGTGGATCCTGAGACCCGCCGAGTGGTAGAGGATCTGACGGGCTACAACTACGACACGCTGTGGTGCGATGCGCAACCTCAGGTTGCAAAATCCGCTAAACCGGCCACCACGCAGAGTTAATGGGTGGACAGTCCTGGTCGTGAATATCAAATCGCCAGGGCTGTCACATAACTTCTTAATGATGTTATACCAATTAGCAAAATATTAATTCAAATCAAAACATACAACCATACAGGCGTTACTCTGGGACCGTCCTGATTTCATTCAAAGTAGGTCATACAATGCAAAACAAGCTCTTAACGGCAAAGGCGACGCTTCCTGACTACGATCGCAACCGACTGATTCCGCGTATTGTTCATCTTGGTTTTGGTGCTTTCCACCGTGCGCACCAGGGCGTCTATACCGATATTCTGGCAGCAGAGCACAACAGCGACTGGGGATACTGCGAAGTAAACCTAATCGGCGGCGAGCAACAAATCGCCGATCTTAAGCAGCAGGATAATCTCTATACCGTGGCGGAAATGTCTGCCGATGCCTGGACGGCGAGAGTCGTGGGCGTGGTGAAAAAGGCGCTGCATGCTCAGGTTGACGGGCTGGAGAGCGTGCTGGCGGCGATGTGTGAACCGCAGGTTGCCATTGTTTCACTGACGATTACTGAGAAAGGGTATTGCCACTCCCCGGCAACCGGACAACTGATGCTGGATCATCCAATGATCGCCGCCGATCTGCAAAACCCTCATCAGCCGAAATCTGCGCCAGGCGTGGTGGTTGAAGCGCTGGCGCGTCGCAAAGCCGCGGGTTTAGCGGCCTTTACCGTGATGTCCTGCGACAACATGCCGGAAAACGGTCACGTGATGCGTAACGTGGTCACCGCCTATGCACGCGCAGTGGATGCTGAACTGGCCGCCTGGATCGAACAAAACGTCACGTTCCCGTCGACGATGGTTGACCGTATCGTTCCGGCCGTCACCGCCGACACGCTGGATAAAATCGAGAAACTGACCGGTGTGCGCGATCCGGCGGGCGTGGCCTGCGAGCCGTTCCGCCAGTGGGTGATTGAAGATAACTTTGTTGCCGGTCGCCCGCAGTGGGAAAAAGCGGGGGCAGAACTGGTCTCTGACGTGATCCCGTTTGAAGAGATGAAACTGCGTATGCTTAACGGCAGCCACTCATTCCTCGCTTATCTGGGTTATCTTGCAGGGTATCAGCATATCAACGACTGCATGGGGGATGAAAATTACCGCGTGGCGGCCCGCGCGCTGATGCTTAACGAGCAGGCGCCGACGCTGAAAGTGCAGGGGGTGGATCTCACGCATTATGCCGATCTCCTCATCGAACGCTACAGCAACCCGGCGCTGCGTCACCGTACCTGGCAGATTGCGATGGACGGTAGCCAGAAATTACCTCAGCGGATGTTGGATTCTGTGCGCTGGCATCTGGCGCACAACAGCCGTTTTGATTTGCTGGCGCTGGGCGTGGCGGGCTGGATGCGCTATGTCGGCGGCGTGGACGAGCAGGGAAATGCCATTGAAGTGAACGATCCGCTGTTGCCGGTAATTCAGCAGGCAGTGCAAAACAGTGCGGAAGGTGAAAGCCGCGTTGAGGCACTGCTGGGTATTGACGCGATCTTTGGTAACGAACTGCCGCAAGTGGCGTTGTTCACGCAGGCGGTGAAAGAGGCGTATCGGACGTTGCTGGCGGATGGGGCGAAAGCCACCGTGGCAAAATATGCGGCAAAAGTGAAGTAACTGCCTCAGGACTGCCGGATAATCAAGGCATTATCCGGCACTCACACCATTAGTTCATGCCGAGCCGAATCAGTTCTACCGGGGCAAATATGCCTTCACAGCCTTCCACTTCGACTGTTTTTTCACGACGAATTTGCGCCGCATCCCGGCCCTCGGTATCAATCGCTTTGATGCGACCGGTATGGCCGGTGCCACTGATCATCACACGGCTACCTGTGGTGATTGCGTTACGGTTACGATCGTATGTCATCATGGTATTTTCTCCTTTCTAACTTACCGTCAAAGCCCGTGGGCTCAGGTCCCACGTAACGGGCGCTATATAAATACGCTTATCAGTCAGGAATTTTTTTGTTTTTGATCAATCTCACATCTTTTTTGATGCGGACATGCAGGGAAGAAAACGAGGAAACCTCATCTCGCAGGAGATGAGGTGGGGGAATTACTCTTCGCTGAACCAGTCACTGTTTTCCTGGCGGATCAACAGGACCGATTCGCCAATTTCTTGCAGATGTTGGGTCATTGCCTGCTCGACGGCATCGGCGTCGTGCTTTTCCAGCGCGGCAAAAATATCGAGGTGCTGACGGAGTAACATTTCCGGCGGGGAAACGTGATCAAGGCTCATGTAACGCACGCGGTCGATAGTGGCCTTGATATTTTCGATGGTGTCCCATGCCAACTGACAGTCGGCAATGGTTGCCAGCTTCTGGTGGAAATTGTCATCCAGCTCGAAGAAATCGTTCAGCTGTTTGCGCTCAATGGCAATCCGCTGCTGATTGAGATTCTGCTCAAGCTGATAGCACTGACTGTCGGTGATTTGGGCTGCGGCCCGCCGCGCCACTGCGCATTCGATAGCCTGACGGACAAAGCAGCCGTTTCGCACCTGCGAGAGGGAGATCTTGTTGACGTAGCTGCCGCGCTGCGGGCGGATCTGGATCAATCCGTTTTCCGCGAGCTTAATAAACGCTTCGCGCACCGGTTGACGAGAGACATCGAAGCGAACAGACACCTCTTTTTCGGACAGCGGCGTGCCTGGCGCAATGAGGCAGTGCACGATGTCACGGCGAAGAATGCGATAAATCTGCTGATTTACGGGCTGTGTAGGGTTGAGTTGCGTTTCGACGGTCATTCGCTCTTACTTTTTAAAAAGTTAACCCACAAATTCTACCACTTTTTTGTCGCGAGCTATACCCGGCCCGCAGGCCGGGAGGCAAAATTAACCGCGGTGAACGCTCAGTCCGGCAAATGACTGCGTCACAGGCATCATTTCTACCGTATTGATGTTCACATGGGCAGGCAGGGTGGCAACCCACCAGACTGCTTCGGTCACATCTTCCGGCGTCAGCGCCGTGGTGTTCTCATAGGTTTTGTCCGCTTTGTTGTCATCGCCTTTAAAGCGCACGTTGGAAAACTCAGTACCGCCCACCAGACCCGGTTCGATATCCGTGACGCGAACCGCCGTACCGTGCAGATCGGTACGCAGATTCAGGCTAAACTGACGAACAAACGCTTTGGTCGCGCCATAAACGTTACCGCCGGCATAAGGCCAACTGCCTGCCGTAGAGCCAATATTGATGATATGACCCCGGTTACGCTCTACCATGCCAGGCAGGACGGCGCGGGTCATGTAAACCAGCCCTTTGTTGTTGGTATCGATCATGGTTTCCCAGTCTTCCACACTGGCTTTATGCGCAGGTTCCAGGCCCAGCGCCAGACCGGCGTTATTGACCAGCAGATCGATATCACGCCACCCGGCAGGCAATGACGCCAGCATCTCCTCAATGGCCGCGCGGTTGCGGACATCCAGTTGCGCGGTCAGCACGTTATCACCCAGCGACTCTTTTAACTCTTGCAGGCGTTCCTGGCGACGGCCAGTGGCAATGACTTTATGCCCGTTCTCAACAAAACGACGTGTAATGCATTCACCAAAACCTGCTGTTGCTCCGGTTACTAAAACGATCATCTCACTGTTCCTCAACGCTTTTTACGTTTAACTACCATAGCACGCGATCCGCCCACGCGGGTAATCCTGGTTTTACAGGATTGCGGTCTTTTACCCTGAAGCCTACTCTATTGAACAAATCGTTTTCAGGAGTGAAAGATGTCGTTAACGAATCCGTTCTTTAGCCACAGCCTGTTACCGTATCAGGCACCCCGTTTTGATCTGATTGAAGTCAGTCATTATCGTCCCGCATTTGATGAAGGGATGAAGCAAAAGCGGGAGGATATCGCCGTGATTATCGCTAACCGCGATGCGCCGGATTTTACCAATACCGTTCTCGCGCTGGAGAAAAGCGGTGAACTGTTGACCCGCGTTACCAGTGTCTTCTTTGCCATGACCGCCGCGCATACCAATGAGCAACTTCAGCGTCTCGATGAGGCGTTTTCCGCCGAACTCGCGGAACTGGCGAATGATATCTGGCTTAACAGTGCGCTATTTTCCCGCGTCGACCACGTCTGGCAACAGCGCGATGCGCTGGGGCTCGACAGCGAATCCGTGCGTTTGATTGAGGTGACGCATCAGCGCTTTGTCCTTGCTGGTGCGCAACTGAGCGACGCCGACAAAATGCAGCTCCGGGCACTTAATACCGAAGCGGCGACGCTCACCAGCCAGTTTAACCAGCGTCTGCTGGCGGCGAATAAATCCGGTGGTCTGGTGGTGGACTATGCCCATCAACTGGAGGGACTCAGTGCGGAAGAGGTAGCCAGCGCGCGTCAGGCGGCGAGTGAAAAAGGGCTAACCGAGGGATGGCTCATTCCGCTACTGAATACGACCCAACAGCCGGCGTTAAGCGTGCTGCGCGATCGTCAGACGCGGGAGAATCTGTTTAACGCCGGGTGGCGTCGTGCGGAGAAAGGGGACGACAATGACACGCGAGCGCTGATTCAGCGACTGGTCACCCTTCGAGCCCGTCAGGCGCAACTGTTGGGCTTTGCGGATTACGCGTCGTGGAAAATCGCCGATCAGATGGCAAAAACGCCAGACGCCGCACTGGCGTTTATGCGCGCAATTGTTCCTGCCGCACGTCAGCGGGCGTTGAATGAGTTGGCCGATATTCAGCAGGTCATTGATGACGAACAGGGCGGGTTTAGCGCGCAGGCCTGGGACTGGTCGTTTTATGCCGAGCAGGTGCGCCGCGCGAAATATGCGTTAGATGAATCACAGCTAAAACCTTATTTTGAACTGGATACCGTTCTGCACGAAGGGGTGTTCTGGACCGCCAACCAACTCTTTGGCATCAAATTCATCGAGCGCTTTGATATTCCGGTCTACCATCCGGATGTGCGCGTCTGGGAAATCTTCGATCATAACGGCGTCGGACTGGCGCTTTATTACGGTGATTTCTTTGCCCGTGATTCGAAAAGCGGCGGTGCCTGGATGGGCAATTTTGTCGAGCAGTCGACGCTCAACGAAACCCAACCGGTTATCTACAACGTCTGTAATTATCAGAAGCCCGCGGCGGGACAGCCCGCGCTGTTACTCTGGGATGATGTCATCACGCTGTTCCATGAGTTCGGTCATACCCTGCACGGGCTGTTTGCCTCACAGCGTTATGCCACGCTCTCCGGCACCAATACGCCGCGTGATTTCGTTGAATTTCCATCGCAGATTAACGAACACTGGGCGAGCCACCCGGCGGTATTTGGGCGCTACGCCCGCCATTATGCTACCGGCGAGAAAATGCCAGAGGCGCTACAGGACAAAATGCGTAAGGCAAGCCTGTTCAATAAAGGCTATGACATGAGCGAACTGCTCAGCGCCGCGCTGCTGGATATGGGCTGGCACAGGCTGTCTGTTGAAGCATCGAGCCAGCAGGTCGAGTCGTTTGAAAAGCAACTGCTGGCGGCAGAGCAACTCAGTCTTCCGGCGGTACCACCGCGCTATCGCAGCAGCTATTTTGCTCATATTTTTGGCGGGGGTTACGCGGCAGGCTATTACGCCTATCTCTGGACGCAGATGCTGGCGGATGACGGCTTTCAGTGGTTTGTGGAGCAGGGTGGGCTGACGCGCGAGAACGGTCAGCGTTTCCGCGAGGCGATTTTATCGCGGGGCAACAGTGAAGATTTAGAGCATCTTTACCCGGCCTGGCGAGGAAATGAACCGCAGATCGACCACATGCTCAGACACCGTGGCCTGGCGGGATAAGACGATTGACAACCCAATACGGGTAACTTGATGTACAATGCGGGCTTCTTTTTTCGGAGTCCGCGGTTGCACATGCCTGTTTTCCTCCCTTTCTGCGCTGATACCCTTCAGGTAATTTTCATCCCATGAAAGGATCCGCACCCCTCCTTCTTTCCTCTGTCCTGCTACTGGCCGGTTGTGGCAACAGCACCTTATCGCAGATGAATATGCCGGCTGAACAGCGTGCGCAGGCGGTGGTGGGTTACTACGCGCGCGGCATCGATCCGATGATCCGCCAGTATATGCAGGAAAAGCAGGTGACCGGGATGGTGGTGGCGGTTATTCAGCACAACGGGCCGGTGGAGTTCCACAGTTACGGTGTGACCGACAGCAGGCATCGTTATCCGATCACGCCGGACACGCTATTTGCGCTGGGGTCGCTGAGTAAAGGGGTGACCGCGGAAGTCACTACCGTTCTGGTGAATCAGGGCGTGCTTCAGTGGAACGACACGCTGGCGCAACTGCTACCGGCCAGTACGCCGTTAAGCGAGGACGCCAGAAAAATTACCCTGCTGCAACTGGCGACGCATACTTCCGGTTTACCCAGACAACCGATGGATTTGCTGACTCTGGAAAATCTTCTGCACTATTTCAGTACGGGTGAAAATTTTTATACCCAACTGGATAACGACACGGTGCTGACATTTCTCTCCGACTTCACCGCGCCTGAAGCGCGCGTGCCGCGCTATTCCAATATCGGTTACGCGCTGCTTGGCTACATCGTGCAACGTCAAACCGGTGAGTCGATCCCGGCGTTGGCCCGTCGTCTAATCTTCCAGCCACTACAGATGAGCAACAGCAGTTTTGTGCCGACGTCGCTCAAAGCCTATCCGTATCGCGCATTAGGCCACGCGGGAGATCAGCCGAAGCTCATTCAACGCGGCGAACTGACGCCGGACTGGACGTTCCGCCACAACATGGTCGGGGCGGCGAGTTTATACAGCAGCGCACGCGATCTGGCGGGCTACGCACGGGCCCATTTTGCGCCAGGGGACAACGCCGTGCTCGCCCGCGCGTTTGCGGATGTTTCCCGCATCCAGTTTTATCGTCAAAAAGAAGCGGCGAATATTGCGTGGGTGACAGATACCTTAGCCGATCGCCAGATAACCTGGCAGGTAGGGTATATTGGCGGATATTCCAGTTATATTGGTTTTGACAAACGGAATCAGAATGCGGTGGTGGTGCTGCAAAATAGTTTTAACTGGAGTAATTATCTGGGGCATACCATTCTTACAAAATTGGACAAACAGGAGAACATGCCATTCTGAGGGCGCTATGTCGGGGTTAAATCAGCATATTGCTCTGAACCGTTGATCCCATCCTCTTCTATTAATAAATTGACATAACCTTGCTTTTATCTCGTTACACTATTTTTCGAAATGGAACAGGTGCGAAGGAGTGGCGATGATTAAAAAGGCAGTAGAAATTGATGCTATCCTCTTAGAACTTAATCAGTCTATTGATACGCATTATCAGTGGTTAGTCAAAATGTTCCACTGTGTGGTCACAGAGGATGCGTCGCAGGCAGATATTATTGCTACTAACGCACACTGTTTATGCCATTTTGGTCAGTGGTTAAAAAATCATACTGTGCACAGTCACGAGGAGTGGGAACATTTTCGCGAAATGGAATATGCACACGCTAAAATGCATGAATCGGGTCGTGAATTAATGTTGGCGGTCATTGAAAAGCGTTGGCGCGGTACCCATTTTGACCATTTTCAGGACAGCTTATTAAGCTTCACCGGGAAAGTGATGGAATATAAAATATCTCTGGTCAATCTGCGAAGCAATATGGATATATTAACCGGCCTTCCTGGACGTCGGATGCTGGATGAAACGTTTGACAGACAACTTAAAGACGCCGCGCCGCTGGAGTTATATCTCTTGTTGCTGGATATTGACCGATTTAAATCGATTAACGATGGCTATGGTCACCTGGTGGGGGACATCGTACTACGTATGCTGGCGACGAATCTGACGGCCTGGACGCGCAGCGATGAAACGGCTTACCGCTATGGCGGCGAGGAATTTGTGATTGTCATCCGGGCAAAATCGGATGAAGAAGCCCGACAGGCCGGTTTACGCATTTGTCAGGCTATTGCGAGCACAACGATTCACTATCCTGGCGGGACTCTGGATATCACAGCAACAGGCGGAATCACCCGCGGCTGGCCGGGCGAGTCCCTGAATACCGTATTAGGCCGTGCCGACAAAGCCATGTATGAGGGGAAACAGACGGGAAGAAACCGTTGTATGTTTATCGATAAGGACCAACGAATGACCAACGTGGTAAACGTCGCCCCCGTTCACGCGGTCTTTACAAAACAGGCCGTTAGCTGACATAAGTCTGCACTCGATATGCTAAATTCCTGTCAACAAGTTGATTAATGGACTAAAACAGTGAAACCCGGAGGTCATATGCAGCTGTTGATGCGCAAGAAATTACAGAGAAAACGCTGGAATTCCCGTCCTGAATCGCAAGATTTACAGAATACACGTTCCGCTGAACCGTGGTCTTCACGTACCGCATGTTGCCAGAGTAAGAAAGAGTGGAAACGAGACGCGCCGGAATCTTAGTTCCTGTCGTTTAACATTCATTGAGAATTGGCGTGGTAAGGTATTGGCTGTCTATTGTCTCTGCCGGGATTGGCAGGATGATAGAAAAAGTAAAATACAAATCTATCCATGCAAGCATTCACCGTCGGTTATCCGGCGGTTTTTTTTTGCCTGTCGGAGATAAAAAAATGGCCCCTTGTGCAGTGTTGCGACAAGGGGCCTTATCGGTTCAGGACTTTCTCCGTTCATTAGTCATCCCATTTGTGGCTGAAATAAGCGGCCAGGAATCCAGAAAATAAAATGATTCCCAGAACGGCCATGAAAACGTTCATATTACCCAGCATAATTACCTCCTTTGACGGGTTGTGTTTTTCCTCGCTTACCTTAATTTCGGTTGGTGAAAGAGATAATAGCAGCGTGAACCTAAACAAAAGCTGAATTAGGTGATTATTTAACGTTAAAAGTAAATTTCTTTCGGTATTGTGACGGGGACAGACAATAAGCGTGGCGAAAATGGTGACGAAATAGCGCCGCACTGCCAAAACCGGTTTGTTCCGCGATCATTTCCACGCTGAGCGGTGAATTTTCCAGGTAATCGCGCGCCCGTAATAAACGTTCGTTGAGGATCCAACGTGCAGGCGTGGTGCCCGTACAGTCGGTGAAACGCCGCAAAAATGTGCGCGAACTCATTCCGGCGCGTTTGGCCAGCGAGGCGGCGTCATGATTCATCGTCAGATTCTGATGCAGAAAATCAAACAACGGGCCGAGCGTCTGGCTTTCACGCTGCCGGGCAACGGGGCGTAGCAGTTGCTGTGGTTGCGCGCCGTCGCGATGGGGTTGCACCACCAGTCGTCGGGCAACGCTGTTGGCAACCTCGAGGCCGTAGTCTTCTCTGACCAGGTAGAGACAAAGGTCTATACCCGCCGCGCTGCCCGCCGAGGTCAGCAACCGTCCCGCATCATGGTAGAGAACGTCATCAAGCACCTCGACCGCCGGGAAACGCTGCTGGAGTTTCTCAGTGTAGCGCCAGTGGGTGGTGGCTTTGCGCCCATCCAACAACCCGGTCGCCGCCAGTACAAACACGCCGGAACAGATCGACAACAGACGGCAACCTCGCGCCTGTGCGGTGCGCAGTGCGACACACAAGGCTTCCGGCACCGGCGCGTCGCTGTCCCGCCAGCCGGGAACAACAATGGTATCCGCCTCAGCCAGCAGTTCCAGCCCTCCATCCACCATCATCCGCACGCCGCCGGTCGCGCAGAGTGGACCGGGATCGACTGACGCAACGGCAAAATGATACCAGTCAGCACCCAGTTCCGGGCGCGGCAGGCCAAATATTTCGACCGCCACGCCAAACTCGAAGGTGCACAGTCCGTCATAGGCGAGCACGACCACCAGCGGGCGCGGCGTTTTTGGCATAATCCTGGCGTTTTTTGGCATAGTTGAAGGCGGTATGTGAGGTCAGGGATGGTTAAATTATTGTAAACACAATCGTCCCTGAGGAGAAAGCAGAATGAGTCATGTCACTGAGTTTCCGGCCGCCGCATCCGCCCTTGCGGTCAACCATTTCCTGTCTCGTTTGAGTCTGGAAACAGATTGCGCCGATGTTTATGAAAGTATCCATAGCGGGGAGCCGGATTTCGTCTTACTCCACGTAGTGGGAAGGCCGGAGACATTTGCACGTCGCCATATTCCGGGCGCTATTCATCTGCCGCATGCCATGATGACCGCCGAACGGATGGCGCAATGGCCTGCGGATACCCTGTTTGTGGTTTACTGCGCCGGGCCTCACTGTAACGGTGCCGACCGCGCGGCGCTGAAGCTCGCAAGGCTGGGCATACCGGTGAAGGTGATGATTGGCGGTATCACCGGATGGGCAGACGAAGGCTACGCGTTTGCCTGTCCCGCAGAATGAAGATGAATTTTTTTCATCATCCATGAATTTATCTCGTTTGCCTGCACGACCCTTGCATGTCAATTTGGACGCATGGACATCCAGAAGTCTAAATGTTTAAATAAGAAACTATCACGTCAGGCAACCTTTGCCTGACGACGAAGGAGATCACATGCAAAGACAACAGGCCCCATTTCGCGCAGAAGTCGTTGGCAGCTTTTTACGTCCCGACGACATCAAAGTTGCCCGCCAACAGTTTTCGCGCGGTGAGTTAACCGCACTGCAGTTACGCGCCGTCGAAGACGACGCGATTCGCCGGGTGGTCGAACAGCAGTGCGCCTGCGGTTTGCACGTTGTCACGGACGGTGAGTTCCGCCGCGCCTGGTGGCATTTTGATTTCTTCGACGGTCTGCAAGGGGTGGAGCGTTATGACTCACAGCAGGGCATTCAGTTTAATGGTGTGCAGACCAAAGCGCACGGTGTGCGGGTTACCGGAAAACTGGCTTTCGGCGATCATCCGATGCTGGAGGATTTCCGCTATCTGAAGAGCATCAGCGGTAACGCGCAACCGAAGATGACCATTCCCAGCCCCAGCGTGCTGCACTTTCGCGGCGGGCGTAAGGATATCGATGCCTCAGTGTATCCGGATCTTGAGGCCTATTTTGACGATCTGGCGACGACCTGGCGCGATGCTATCCACGCTTTCTACGCCGCAGGCTGTCGCTATCTGCAACTGGATGACACGGTATGGGCGTATCTCTGCTCTGATGCCCAGCGTCAGCAAATTCGCGAGCGTGGGGACTGCCCTGACGAACTGGCGCGGATTTATGCCGATGTTATCAACCGGGCGCTGGCGGATAAACCGGCCGATCTGACGGTGGGCCTGCACGTCTGCCGCGGTAACTTCCGCTCAACCTGGATCTCCGAAGGCGGCTATGAACCGGTTGCGGAGATCCTGTTCGGCAGCGTCAACGTCGATGCCTTTTTCCTGGAATACGACAACGATCGCTCCGGCGACTTTGCGCCGCTGCGCTTTATCCGCCCTGGCCACCAGCAGGTGGTGCTGGGACTGGTGACCACCAAAAATGGTGAACTGGAAAACCCGGAGGGAGTAAAAGCGCGCCTGCAGGAAGCGGCACACTATGTCGACAAAGCGCAAATTTGTCTCAGCCCGCAGTGCGGTTTTGCTTCGACGGAAGAGGGGAACAGCCTCACGGAAGCCCAGCAGTGGAACAAAATTAAACTTATCACCGAAATAGCCCAACAGGTCTGGTAAGTTGCCTCAATAATGCACACCGCGTTGCACACTAATAATGCAGCGCGGGTTCATGATGGAGCATCCTCCACGCTAAGCCCGTCTGGTCGTGCGTTTTAACACTTTTTCCTCTTCATCCCCGTTCTGGCATCCTTTTTGCCTTATTCCTCCTGAACAAATTTTTGCGCCGTGTTGTTTGTCGGGTCGCACCAGAACTCACAGCATTTTTATTTTCAGGAGTGAAATTATGCAGCGTCGTACCTTACTCAAAGCGTTTGCCCTCTCGGCCTCGGTTGCCGCCATGGGCTTCAGTTTTAGCGTTCAGGCCGCCGATACCATCAAAGTGGGCATTATGCACTCACTTTCCGGCACGATGGCTATCTCCGAAACGCCGCTGAAAGATGTGGCTCTGATGACGATTGATGAGATCAACGCCAAAGGGGGCGTATTAGGCAAGAAGCTGGAACCGGTGGTGGTCGACCCGGCTTCAAACTGGCCGCTGTTTGCCGAGAAAGCACGACAGTTGCTGAGCCAGGATAAGGTGGCGGTGGTGTTTGGCTGCTGGACCTCCGTGTCGCGTAAGTCGGTGTTGCCGGTTTTTGAAGAGCTGAACGGCCTGTTGTTCTACCCCGTCCAGTACGAGGGGGAAGAGATGTCGCCGAACGTCTTCTACACCGGCGCGGCACCCAACCAGCAGGCGATCCCGGCGGTTGAGTACCTGCTGAGTGAGGACGGTGGAAACGCCAAACGCTTCTTCCTGCTGGGCACCGATTACGTTTATCCGCGTACGACCAACAAAATTTTGCGTGCGTTCCTGCATTCAAAAGGGATTGCCGATAAAGATATTGAAGAAGTCTACACGCCGTTTGGTCACAGTGATTATCAGACCATTGTCGCCAACATCAAAAAGTTCTCCGCCGGGGGTAAAACGGCCGTGGTGTCGACCATCAATGGCGATTCTAACGTCCCGTTTTATAAAGAGCTGGCAAACCAGGGGCTGAAAGCCACCGACGTTCCGGTGGTCGCGTTTTCCGTGGGAGAAGAGGAACTGCGTGGGATTGATACCAAACCGCTGGTGGGTAACCTTGCCGCCTGGAACTACTTCGAATCGGTTGATAACGCCACTAATCAAAAATTTGTCGCCGATTATCGCGCATACGCCAAAGCCCATAAGCTGCCAAATGCCGACACCGTTGTGACTAACGACCCGATGGAGGCGACATACGTTGGCCTGCATATGTGGGCGCAGGCCGTTGAAAAAGCCGGGACGACGGATGTGGATAAAGTCCGTGCGGCGATGGCCGGACAGTCCTTCAAGGCTCCGTCTGGCTTTACCCTGACGATGGATGCCACCAACCATCATCTGCATAAGCCGGTGATGATTGGCGAGATTGAAGGCAACGGTCAGTTCAACGTCGTGTGGCAGACCGAAGAGCCGGTTCGAGCCCAACCGTGGAGCCCGTTCATTGCCGGTAATGACAAAAAATCTGAACAACCGGTGAAAACAGCCAGCAACTAACGTTAAGCCCTCCTGCGGGCGCAGACGGCGTGATGCCCGATGGCGCAAGCTTATCGGGCCTGGACAGAGCAGGGGGAAGCAGATGTAGGCCGGATAAGGCGTAAGCCGTCATCCGGCGAACGCGTCGCAAGGTTTGTCAACGTTCTTATCCCTCCAGCGGAGGGTGACTTCTGGAGATCACGACATGAAAGCCATGGGCTTTATTCGCGGCTTGCTGCTGGCGTTCGGGCTTCTGCCATGGTTCGTTCAGGCCAGCGATGCCGATGTGTTCGTTGCCGCCAGTCGCAGCGAGCAGGCGCAACTGCTCGAACAGTGGGCAGCGGCACCTGAAACACAACGTTTGCCGCTGCTGACGGCACTGAGCCGGGAGGCGGTGCTCACCGACGGCACAAAACAGGCTTTTACCCGAGAGGGATCGCAGGTCGTCGCCCTGGGGAGTGCCAGCAGTCCAACGGGCGCGCTAAAACCGCTGCGCCTGACCAACCGACTACGTATTCTTGTCGCTGGCGCGCTGGCGACACATCAGCTTATTAGTGACAGTGTCACACAAAGGCTGGCAGCAACCCGTACGCTTCAGCGCGACGCACAGCCAGCCATGCTGCCTTTTATCCAACAGCGCCTGGCACAGGAAACGGATGCGGAAGTGAAAACTCGTCTGACCCGCGTGCTGGCTAATCTGCAACTGACCAGTCCATCCGCTGAGATTCGTCGCGAGGCGATCGCGCTGTTGGGGGAATCCAGCGATCCGGAAATGCAGGCGCGCCTGCAGCCTTTTACTGACAAGGCGCATGAACCGGATGCCAGCGTGCGTGCGGCGGCCAGTGATAGCCTGGCGCGCATTCAGCAGCGGATGGCGATTGGCGATCTGCTTGGACAGGCGTTTATGGGGCTCTCGCTGGGATCGGTACTGCTGCTGGCGGCGCTGGGGCTGGCGATCACCTATGGTCTGCTGGGGGTTATCAACATGGCGCACGGCGAAATGTTGATGCTCGGGGCGTACTGTACGTGGATGGTGCAACAGGCGATGGCGCAGTTCCTGCCGCAGTGGTTGGCCTTTTATCCACTGGTTGCCTTGCCAGTCGCCTTTCTGTTTACCGCAGGCGCGGGAATGATTCTGGAACGCGGGGTGATCCGCCATCTCTACGGACGTCCGCTGGAAACGCTGCTGGCGACGTGGGGGATAAGCCTCATGCTGATTCAGCTCGTGCGGATGACCTTTGGCGCGCAAAACCTGGAAGTGGCGAATCCGGCGTGGCTTTCCGGCGGCGTGCAGGTCTACGCCGGTCTGGTACTCCCGTGGAATCGCATTGTGGTACTGGGTTTCACGCTGCTGGTGTTGTTCTTCACCTGGCTGCTGCTGAACAAAACGCGACTGGGCATGCGGGTACGCGCGGTCACCCAGAACCGCAGTATGGCGGCTTGCTGTGGCGTGCCGACCGGACGTGTGGACATGCTGGCCTTCGGACTCGGTTCGGGGATTGCGGGCCTCGGCGGCGTCGCCTTGTCGCAACTGGGTAACGTCGGCCCGGAACTGGGTCAGGGCTATATCATCGACTCCTTCCTGGTGGTGGTACTGGGCGGCGTGGGTCAACTTGCCGGCAGCGTGGCGGCGGCGTTTGGTCTGGGCGTGTTCAACAAAATTCTTGAGCCGCAGATGGGGGCGGTTCTCGGGAAGATAGTGATCCTGGTGTTGATCATTTTGTTTATTCAGAAACGACCCCAGGGACTGTTTGCCCTGAAAGGGAGGGTTACCGAATCATGACGATGCCAATGACCTTAACACTGGCGCGTAAAGCGCCGCGTGTCAGCCGGGTATTGGGGGCGATTATCCTGCTGACGCTGGTGATCCTGCCGTTTCTCACCTTGCTGCCCGCCGATCATCCGCTGGCCATTTCTGTGTGGACGCTTCAGCTTGCCGGGAAAATTCTTTGCTATGCGGTCGTTGCTGTGGCGCTGGATCTCGTCTGGGGCTATGCCGGAATGCTGTCGCTGGGACACGGGCTTTTCTTCGCGCTTGGCGGCTATGCGATGGGGATGTATCTGATGCGCCAGGCCTCCGGCGAAGGGTTGCCGGCGTTTATGTCCTTTCTTTCGTGGAGTGAATTGCCGTGGTTCTGGTGGGGAACCCAGCATTTTGCGTGGGCAATGGCGCTGGTGGTGCTGGTTCCGGGGGGGCTGGCGCTCATCTTTGGCTATTTTGCCTTCCGCTCGAAAATTAAGGGCGTCTACTTTTCGATCATGACGCAGGCGCTGACCTTCGCCGGTATGCTGCTGTTCTTTCGTAATGAAACCGGCTTTGGCGGCAACAATGGCTTTACCGGATTTACCACTCTCCTCGGAATGCCGATCACCGCGACGACTACCCGCATTGGGCTGTTTCTGGCGACGCTATTACTGCTGATGCTGGCACTGTGGCTGGGATTTGCGCTGGCGCGCAGTAAATTTGGCCGGATCCTCACCGCCGTGCGCGACGCGGAAAACCGGCTGATGTTTTGCGGCTATGATCCGAAAGGCTTCAAGCTGCTGGTCTGGACGCTCTCCGCCGTGCTGTGCGGACTGGCGGGGGCGCTGTATGTGCCACAGGTCGGAATTATTAACCCCAGCGAAATGTCACCCACCAACTCTATCGAAGCCGCCATCTGGGTGGCGCTCGGCGGGCGCGGTTCGCTGATTGGCCCGGTCATCGGCGCGGTGACGGTGAACGGCGCTAAAAGCCTCTTCACCGTTATCATGCCGGAATACTGGCAGCTGTTTCTGGGGCTTATCTTTATCGGCGTCACGCTTTTTCTACCGCGCGGCGTGATAGGCCTGTTCCGCAAAGGAGAAAAATAATGCAGCCAGATGAAGGCCTTTTTACCCGCCAGGTTCCCGGCGATCGCTATCGCCAGCAGACGGACCCGGTGCTGCAACTGGAAAACATCAACGTCAGCTTTGATGGCTTTAAAGCGTTAACCGATCTCACGTTGAATATTGGCGTCGGCGAACTGCGCTGCATCATTGGCCCTAACGGCGCGGGGAAAACCACGCTGATGGATGTGATTACCGGGAAGACGCGTCCGCAAAGCGGCAAGGCGTTGTATGACCAGTCAACCGATCTGACCACGCTGGATCCGATCGCCATTGCCCGCCAGGGAATTGGCCGTAAGTTTCAAAAGCCGACGGTGTTCGAAGCGCTGACGGTGGAGGAAAACCTCGAACTGGCGATGAAAAACGACAAATCGGTGTGGGCGTCACTGCGCGCCAGGCTAAACAGCGAACAGCACGATCGCATCGATGAGATGCTGGGTCTGCTGCGCCTGCGGACAGAAAGAGGGCGTCGCGCCGGAATGTTGTCTCATGGTCAGAAGCAGTTTCTCGAGATCGGCATGCTGTTGGTGCAGGAGCCGCATCTGCTGCTGCTCGACGAACCCGCCGCCGGAATGACGGATGCAGAGACAGAATACACCGCAGAGCTGTTTCGCACGCTGGCGGGTAAGCATTCGCTGATGGTGGTGGAACATGATATGGGGTTTGTGGAAACCATTGCCGACCACGTCACGGTGCTCCATCAGGGACGGGTGCTGGCGCAGGGCAGTCTGCGCGACGTTCAGGCCAATGAGCAGGTGATTGATGTCTATCTTGGGCGCTAAGGAGTGCAGAAGATGCTACAGGTGAATGAACTGAATCAATACTACGGTGGCAGCCATATTCTGCGCGGCGTCACCTTTGACGCCAGGCCTGGTGAAGTGACCTGCCTGCTGGGGCGCAACGGCGTGGGTAAAACCACCTTGCTGAAGTGTCTGATGGGGTTGATCCCGGCACGTAGCGGAACGGTGACCTGGCAGGAGAAGAATATCACCCATCGTAAGCCGCACCAGCGGGTACAGGCGGGTATCGCGTATGTGCCACAGGGCCGCGAAATATTCCCGCGACTCACGGTCGAAGAAAACCTGCTGTTGGGGTTATCGCGTTTTTCGTCGCGTGAAGCCAAAACGGTACCGGAAGAGATCTACACGCTGTTCCCGGTACTGAAAGAGATGAAACAGCGACGCGGCGGCGATCTCTCGGGCGGTCAACAGCAGCAGCTGGCGATTGGTCGTGCGCTGGCGAGTCGTCCGCAATTGTTGATTCTCGATGAGCCGACGGAGGGCATTCAGCCTTCTGTTATCAAGGAGATAGGTCAGGTGATCGCCCAACTTGCCCGTCGCGGCGACATGGCGATTTTGCTGGTTGAGCAGTTCTACGACTTCGCGGCAGAACTGGCAGACAACTATTTGCTGATGTCGCGCGGCAGCATTATTCAACGCGGGCGTGGCGAAAATATGGCATCAGAAGGGGTACGCGGATTAGTGGCTATCTGACAATCGTGCAGGCCTGCGCCTGCACGACATCGGATCAGCACAGCGCCGCCTGGCCCCAGGGCCTGGCGCGCATGCCTTTAAGCATCAGCGCCCACGCGGCAATAATCGCTATCATCAGGACGACGAACAGCGTCCACGCGGGGAAAGAGGTCAGAATAACGCCGCTGGCCAGCGGGTTAACCGCCGCCCCCAACCAGCCCAGCGACTGCGCGGAGAAATAGCTGGCCTTCATGCCCGAAGGGGCGATGTTGTCGATCAGCATGTACTCACCTGGCGCGTAGATCACTTCGCCAAGGGTAAAGATCGCGGCGGATACACCCCATAACAGCAGGCTGTTGCCGGAGATCATGAACCCGCCGAGGCCAATGACAAAACAGACCGTGCCAAAGGCCATCAGAGGGCGAATGTTTCCCGGCGTCAGTCTGCGTCCCAGTGCGTACTGCAAGCTGACGACCACCGCGGCGTTAACGGGTAACACCACTGCCACCACTTTCTCCGCGAAGTTGCCGTCGGCAACGACCATAACGTACTGGGAGAGGCAGGATGCAAACGCGCCGCTCACAAACGAGGCCAGAAACGCTGACAGCGTAAACCAGAACAGCGCTTTATCATGCAGCAGCACGGAAGGCGACCAGGCGACGCTGTTTTCGCCGTCGACGGCGGCGACAGAGCGCTTGACCAGCAGTTGGATAAACACCAGCGGAAAGGCGGAGCAGATTGCCGCGAGCCAGAAGGGCAAGTTGATGCTCTGCATCACCAGCAGCGTGCCCAGCGGTGGGCCCACCGTCCAGCCGATATTCAGCACCGTATAGTTCAGTGAGAAGATTTTCGCCTTCGCGCCGGGTGAGAGATGGTCGGCAAACCATGCTTTCAGCACGGTGGCGAACACCGAGTATGCGCAATTAATCAGGGCAAAGAGCAGTACCACCAGCACCACGTTATGCACCAGTGGAATGGCGATAAAGCCAAAGGCAAAGGCGGAAATTGCCAGCAGCATGTAGCGCTTCTTGTCGAACTTATCCGCCAGAATGCCAAAACCGAGGCTAAAGACCACGCCGATGGTCAGCGCGATGGTCATGGCATAGCCGATCAGATCCACGCCCAGGTCGTACTGGCGATTCAGATAAATGGTCATGAAGGGCAGCGTTGCGCCGCGACCGATCGTCAACAACAGTGAGGAGGCGAGTAAAGCGAGGGTGGATCGTCTCAAAGTCTTGTTCATTTATCTGCCCGACAGTGCGATTCGTTATGTTTTTTTTAGATATGTAAAGGAATAGCACGGCAAAATTGTGATGTATAGCGGATAAATTGTTCTATTGTGCACTGTTATCCCTACCAGAATTTATGATCTGTTACGGGGAAGGGATTTCCGCTACTTTAACTTGTTTACAAAAATTTAAACTTCGCGGAGCCGTGGTATGACGCGCAAAGACGGGCTGTTGGCATTACTGGTGGTGGTGGTATGGGGGCTGAATTTTGTCGTCATTAAGGTCGGACTGCACGCGATGCCGCCGCTGATGCTGGCGGGGTTACGCTTTTTACTGGTGGCATTTCCGGCGATATTCTTTGTTGCGCGTCCGCGTATTCCGCTTTCGCTGCTGCTCGGTTACGGCCTGACGATAAGCTTCGGTCAGTTTGCCTTTCTGTTTTGCGCGATCAAATTCGGCATGCCGGCAGGGCTGGCGTCGCTGGTGTTGCAGGCGCAGGCCTTCTTCACCATCGTGCTCGGGGCATTTGCCTTTGGCGAACGTTTGCAGGGTAAACAAATTGCCGGGATTGCGCTCGCTGTCTTTGGCGTGCTGGTGCTGATTGAAGGCAGTCTCAATGGGCAGCATGTGGCGCTGCTCGGCTTTATGCTGACGCTGGCGGCGGCATTCAGCTGGGCCTGCGGCAATATCTTCAACAAAAAAATAATGGGTCATGCCTCGCGCCCGCCGGTGATGTCGCTGGTGGTCTGGAGCGCGCTGATCCCGATACTGCCGTTCTTTGCCGCCTCGCTGTTTCTCGACGGCGCGGCGCAAATCGTGCAAAGCCTTATCGCCATCGATCTGACAACGATCTTATCGCTGGTCTATCTGGCCTTTGTCGCCACAATTGTCGGCTACGGGATCTGGGGAACGCTGCTTGGTCGTTATGAAACCTGGCGTGTCGCGCCGCTCTCTCTGCTGGTGCCGGTGGTGGGACTGGCAAGCGCAGCGCTGCTGCTCGACGAAACGCTGAGCGCGCTGCAATTGTTTGGTGCGGTGCTGATTATGGCGGGTCTGTACATCAACGTGTTTGGCTTTCGCTGGCGCAAAACGGCGCAGGTGAGAGGGTAAAAAAAAGCCCTGCATGAGCAGGGCAAAAACGAATCACAGGCGGTGCCGGTTGTAATAAGGCACGCCCAGTTCGTCGGACTTATCGCTTCCCGCGCCCATATGGTTAAAATCAAACGGCGACTGTTCCAGAGAGGTGGGGACAATCATCGTGTCACGACTGTTCGTCGTGGTGGGCTGCGCGGATTGTTCCGCAACGCTCTGACCTGAGACAACAAGCAGCAGGGCCAGCATTGCAGAAGACAACAGTTTCATGATTTCCTCGATTACGTCGTTTACAGGCGATAGTTAGTTACAATGATTCAGCGGAAGCAAATAGCGCGATTCGCCGTGCATATTGGTAATACGGAATTTATGCGGCGGAACGTCGAAATAGTTTTTGAACGTCCGGGTCAGCGTCTGCTGCGACTCGAAACCGTAACGTTCCGCCAGATATAAAATCGGCTCGTTACTTTCTTTTAATTTTTGCGCTATTTCGGTCATTTTACGGCTGCGGATGTATTGGCCTAATGAATGGCCGGTCTCTTTTTTGAACATCCGTTGCAGGTGCCATTTGGAGTAACCTGAACGCTCAGACACTTTTTCCAGTGAGAGCGGCGATTCCAGGTTATCTTCGATCCAGTCCAAAATGCTATGAATGGTGATAGCGTCAGTATTGCGTCTGGACATCGTCATACCTCTTCTTGTTTTACGGCAGGACTTTCTTAAGCAAATGCTCAAGCGTTGCCACTTCGTCCGCCGTTAAGTTTTTTGTTAATTCCTGGTGCAGGTCTTGTCCTACTAATTGATGACATTGCTCACAAATTGCCGCGCCGTGCTCGGTGAGTTTCACCAGTACGCCGCGCTTGTCATTCGGGTTAGGAAGTCTGTCAATCCAGCCTTTGCAGACCAGACGATCGAGCATGCGCGTCAAGGCACCGAGATCGACAGACAGCACTTTTTTCAGTTCAACCGGGGTAATGCAGCCCGCACAGCGGATAGAGCAGAGCACTTTAAACTGTGCTGCTGTGATATCCAGCGGTGAGAGATAGTCGTTCAACAGACGATCTTTTTTCTGATTGACCATGTAGATCAAGCGCCCCAGTGGGATGATTTCATTGAATAAGTCACTGGTGCTTTTCACAATGGTTGCCCTGGCAAGTATTTAGTTACGGCAGATAATATTGCCCAGGCAACTATAAGTCAAACGAATGGATTTACCGATCACACGAATTGCTAAAAGGGAAAAGATGCGCCTTGCGTCACACTTTATTTAATTAATGATAATTACCGGTTATGCTTCTTACCGATAACGAATCCTTACAGCGCCAGAATGGCTAACTTCATGGTTTTACACTTATACTTGCCGCTAACACAGGGTTAAACAGGAATGGCAGTCAATATGATGGATTTGTTTAAAGCAATAGGACTGGGGCTGGTGGTGATTCTTCCTCTGGCAAATCCATTGACAACCATCGCGCTGTTTCTCGGCCTTGCCGGGAATATGAACAGTGCGGAACGCAATCACCAGTCGCTTATGGCTTCGGTTTACGTGTTCGCCATCATGATGGTGGCCTACTATGCGGGCCAGCTGGTGATGAATACCTTCGGCATCTCCATTCCAGGCCTGCGCATCGCCGGGGGCTTAATTGTGGCGTTTATCGGTTTCCGTATGCTATTTCCGCAGCAGAAAGCGCATGATTCGCCTGAGGCGCGGAGTAAGTCGGAAGAACTGGAAGACGAGCCGACCGCCAATATTGCCTTTGTGCCGCTGGCGATGCCAAGCACGGCGGGGCCGGGAACCATAGCGATGATCATCAGCTCCGCCTCAACGGTGCGTCACGGAACGGATTTTCCTGGCTGGGTGATTACCGTCGCGCCGCCGATCATCTTTGCGCTGGTGGCGGTGATCCTGTGGGGATGTTTACGCAGTTCCGGGGCGATTATGCGTCTGGTGGGTAAGGGCGGTATTGAAGCCATTTCCCGCCTGATGGGCTTTCTGCTGGTCTGTATGGGCGTGCAGTTTATTATTAACGGCGTGCTGGAAATTATTAAAACCTACTGAAAAAAAGCCCGGTCGTCGTGACCGGGCCGTCTGTCAGGAATGCTGTGGCTGCTCTTCCAGTGAGACTGGCCATTTACGAAAAATAATCACTGACCAGATAAGCGCAGCGAGGGCAGGAATGGCGCCCACATAACCAATCGTTGACATCGACCAGTGCAGACTCACCTGATTTCCCACCAGCGCGCCTGCGCCAATACCAATATTGAAAATGCCGGAGAACAGCGCCATCGCTACATCCGTGGCGTCCGGGGCCAGCGCGAGGACTTTTACCTGCATTCCCAGGCCAATGACCATGATGGCAATTCCCCAGAAGATACTCAGGACCGCCAGATGAGATTCACTGTCCGCGGCAGGTAACAGCAGCATCAGGCAGGCCAGCAGCAGTGCAATGGCAACGGTAATGAGCGCCGAAGCGTGGCGATTGCCAAGCTTACCAAAGATAACGCTGCCGATAATGCCTGCACCGCCCAGTACCAGTAACAGTACGGTGGCGAAATTGGCGCTTAGCCCGGCAACGGTCTGCACAAACGGTTCGATGTAGCTGTACGCGGTGTAGTGCGCTGTCACCACCACGACCGTCAACAGGTAGAGGCTCATCAGCGCCGGACGACGGAACAGCAGTGGCAGACTTTTCAGCGAACCCGAGTGTTCGCTTGGTAATTTTGGCAGCAGTTTGATCAGGCAAATCAGGGTGATTAGCGCTCCCATCCCGATAGCGAAGAACGTGGTTCGCCAGCCAAAATACTGGCCGACAATGCGCCCGAGCGGTAAGCCCAGCACCATCGCCAGCGCTGTTCCGGTGGCAAGTAAACTTAGTGCCTGAGCGCGTTTGCCCGCTGGGGCAAGGCGGATCGCTAGTGAGGCGGTAATCGACCAGAAGATTGCATGAGCAAAGGCAATCCCGATACGGCTTATCACCAGCACGGTAAAGTTCCACGCCAGGAATGAGAGCACATGGCTGACGATAAACAGTGCAAACAGGCAAATCAGCAAGTTACGCCGCTCAACCTGGCTGGTCAGCAGCATGAACGGCAGGGACATCAGCGCGACAACCCAGGCGTAGATCGTCAGCATGATCCCGACCTGCGCGGTCTGCATGTTAAAACTCTGCGCGATATCGGAGAGCAGGCCCACAGGGACAAATTCTGTGGTATTGAAAATAAACGCAGCAATAGCCAGCGTAACGACCCGTAACCATGCGACTTTGCGGGAGACCGTTTGAGTTGTCATAAAAATGAATCGGTTCGTTGCGAAAAAGGAGAGAAGGGGATCTTAAAACGTTTGCTGATGAAAAGACAACCGTTTTGTGACTCAGATCTCGTTTTCATTCCTGCTCAGCTAACAGCTCAATGAACGCTTCCAACTGTCGCATCATCGTACCGCGTCGCCAGACCAGCCATGTGGTCAGCCAGTGCCAGTTCTCGGCCAATGGCCAAGCTTCGACCTGCTGATGTCCGGGCATACTTTCAAGCATCGAGCGGGGGATCAGCGCGATACCGGCTCCAGCAATCACACAGGCCAGCATACCGTGATAGGACTCCATTTCGTGGATTGTGCCCGGCATCGCCCGATCGGCATGAAACCAGCTTTCGAAGTGGCGGCGGTAAGAGCAGTTGGCGCGAAAGGCGTAAATATTGCTGCCGTTGACCTCGCTGGCGCGAGTTACCGGCGCATGGCCGTGCGGAGTGACCACCATCATCTCTTCCTGATACACCGGCATCCCTTCAAGACCGGGGTGAGTAATCGGGCCGTCAACAAAGGCGGCGTTGAGATGACCCTCAAGCACGCCGTCCAGCATCGTGCCAGAAGGGCCGGTCGCCAGGGAGAACTGGATTTTGGGGTAGCGCTGATTGTAGCGGGCAAGCGTGGCCGGAATACGCACGGCTGCCGTACTCTCCAGCGCACCCAGTGAGAATAATCCCTGGGGTTCATCACCAGCGACGACCATCCGCGCCTCGTCAACCAGCGCAAGGATCTGCTGACTGTAGCGCAGAAAGTTATGCCCGGCGGGAGAAAGTCGCAGTCGCTGGTTCTCACGAATAAACAGATCGACGCCGAGGTCCGCCTCCAGTTGGCGAATACGGGTGGTGAGATTGGAAGGGACGCGATGCACCTTCGCCGCCGCCTGGGTGATGCTGCCCGTTTCGGCAACCGCGTTAAACATCTCTAGTTGGGTCAGATCCATAGCATTCTCTCATAGTGAATAGTTTCGTTAATATTATTCATTTTTCGGAAAGAGTAAACGCGTCCATGATGATGACATCAAGAACCACGGAGAGACAGTATGACGATTTCATCGGCAACCCATGCCATTTCCACCAACCCGCATAATGGCGAACACCTTTCGGCGCTGCCGTGGTCTACGGCTCAGGAAATCGAGCAGGCGCTACAGCGTGCTGCTGCGGGATTGCGCGGCTGGAAACTGACGACGCCAGCGCATCGGGCGCAGAAATTACGCGACATCGGCGAGGCCTTACGTGCGCGTGGCGAAGAGATGGCGCAGTGCATTACCCGCGAGATGGGCAAACCCATTAAGCAGGCGCATGCGGAGGTCGCCAAATCGGCGGCGCTGTGCGACTGGTATGCGGAACACGGTCCGGCGATGCTGGCCGCCGAACCGACACAGGTGGAAAACCATCAGGCGGTGATTGAGTATCGTCCCTTAGGCACCGTGCTGGCGGTCATGCCGTGGAATTTTCCTTTGTGGCAGGTACTGCGTGGTGCGGTGCCGATTTTACTGGCCGGGAATGGGTATTTGCTCAAGCCTGCACCCAACGTCACTGGCTGTGCGCAGATAATAAGCCAGGTCTTTGCCGACGCTGCGATCCCCGCTGGCGTTTACGGCTGGCTGAATGCGGATAATCAGGGCGTCAGTACGCTGATTCAGGATCCGCGAATTGCGGCGGTTACGGTGACCGGCAGCGTGCGAGCCGGGGCGGCCATTGGCGCTCAGGCCGGTGCGGCGCTGAAAAAATGCGTGCTGGAGTTGGGCGGTTCCGATCCGTTTATTGTGCTTAACGATGCCGATCTGGATCTGGCGGTGAAGGCGGCAGTGGCCGGGCGCTATCAGAATAGCGGACAGGTTTGCGCGGCGGCGAAACGCTTTATCCTCGAAGAGGGGATCGCGGAGCGCTTTATCGAGCGCTTTGTGGCGGCAGCGGGCGCGCTGAAGCAGGGCGATCCGCTGGCGGAGGAGACTGAACTCGGCCCAATGGCGCGTGCCGATCTGCGCGATGAATTGCACCAGCAGGTGCTGGCTACGATCGCCGAAGGCGCTCAGCTATTGCTTGGCGGCGAGAAGCCTTCCACCGGTGGGAGCTATTATCCGGTCACCGTGCTGGCGAATGTGACCCCAGAGATGACCGCGTTTCGTGAGGAACTCTTCGGGCCGGTTGCGGCGATCGGCGTGGCGAAGAGTGCCGAACACGCGCTGGAACTGGCAAACTGCAGTGATTTTGGTCTGTCCGCAACCCTCTTTACCGCCGATGAAGCCCGTGCACAGGAGATGGCTGCGCGTCTGGAATGCGGCGGTGTCTTCATTAACGGTTTTAGCGCCAGCGATGCCCGGGTCGCGTTTGGTGGCGTGAAGAAGAGCGGTTTTGGTCGCGAGCTCTCGCACTTTGGCCTGCATGAATTTTGTAACGTGCAGACCGTCTGGAAGAACCGACGCTGATCTTTCTGACGCCCTGCGGGGCGTCTTGTCACATTTCCGCCATAGTTTTGTCATTTACGCTTCGTAGACTCGCGATTAACGTGTTGATACTGAAGAATATTATGAACTTAACTCAAACTTTACGTCGCCAGGCGCGCCGTTTTTTACCGCAGCAGTTTGGCCTGTTGACCGGGATTTTTTGCATCATTGCGTTGTTTTCCGTACTGCAACTGACCTCGTCACTGATGCTGTCATTTTCAGTTAGCCAGGCCCGGGAAAATGAACAGCGTAACCAACTGGCGTTGCGTCAGCAGACAAAGGTCGAAGAGGCGCGGATTGCGCTACTGACGGCCAGCGATCTGCTCAACCGGGCGGGGGTCTACTTTATGCAGGACGCCGCCACGGGTTCTGAAGGAAGCTGGCAGCCGCTGATCGACGAAGCCCGACAGGCGTTAACCCAGTCGACAACCGCATGGCAGGCGTGGCGCGAGATGAACCCGCAGGCGGACGACGGGCTGGTCGACAGCTATCAGCGCTTTAGCGGCGGCATTCAGGAACAAGTGGCAGGATTAAGCCAGACGCAGTCGATTGATGCGTTCTTCGCCGTGCCCATTCAGGCATTTCAGGCCGACTTCAATGATAACTATGCCAGAGTGCAAAAGGTCAGCGCGCAGGCGCGGGAAAGCGGACGGCAGCAGTTGCTGGATCGCCTGTTGGATCTCCAGCATCTGTTTTTGGTACTGCCGGGGGTGCTGCTGGCTATTGCGGTTGCGGTCTGGTGGGGGATGTCGCGCTGGGTCATTTCTCCGCTGCGTCGGCTGATAGCGTTCATCGACATTCTGGCGGCTGGCGATCTTTCACAACCGCTTCCCGCAGTGTCCGGGGCGAACCGGGAAGTGTCGCAACTCCACGTGCGTATCGGTTCGATGCAGCAGGGACTGCGCGAGTTAGTCCGACAGGTCAGCAAGGCGACCACGGCGATGGCCGACAATATCGAAAGGCTGGCGCAGAACAATACGCGCCTGTATCAACAGTCCGAAAAACAGAACGAGGAGCTGAATAACGTTACCTCGCATATTTCTGTGCTGGAAACGCACGTTGAAGATAACAGCGGGTTTGCCCAACTGGCGAATCAGCGTGCGGAAGAAGCCCGTACCATTGCGGCTGGCGGTGACAGAATGATGGACACGGTGAATCGTTCGATGCAGGCGATCGTGACGCGATCGGCAGAGATGCGCGGGATTATTGCGCTGATTGATAACGTCGCCTTCCAGACCAACATCCTGGCGCTGAACGCGGCCATTGAAGCCGCCCATGCCGGTGAGCAAGGACGCGGCTTTGCGGTGGTGGCAAAAGAAGTGGGGCTGCTGGCGCGCAAGAGCAGTCAGTCTACGCAGGATATTCAGGCGCTGATCTATCATTCATTGCAGGGAATAGAAGAAGGGTCGAGTGCGGTGACGCATCTGGAAGAAAATCTGCAACAGGTGATCGCACTGGTGGAGAATTTGGGCGCCTCGCTGAATGATATCTCAGCCGCAACGCTGCATCAGGGAACCCGAATCCACCAGATGACGCGTCAGTTGCAGGCGCTGAATCTGGTTGCCCGCGACACCCGCGAGCTGGTGGATACCGCATCGGCCTCTTCACGGCAGTTGCATAATGAATCGCATCAGTTGATTCACGCCGTGGCGAGATTCCGTCTTCCGGCCTGACGCGAGGTATTTAGCTCTGCTATACTCGCAGCCCTTTTCAGACCGGCAGGCAAGGAGTGTGGTGTGGCAATCACCCTGGACAATTCAATTTTAGAGACCATTCTGACAGAGGTTCGCCCGCTGATTGGTCAGGGCAACGTGGCGGATTATATTCCTGCGCTTGCTTCGGTTGAGGGTTCCCGACTGGGTATTGCGATTTGCACCGTGGAGGGACAGCTCTGGCATGCCGGAGATGCGACAGAACGCTTTTCCATTCAGTCGATTTCGAAGGTGCTCAGTCTGGTGGTGGCGATGCGTCACTATTCAGAGGATGAGATCTGGCAACGGGTGGGGAAAGATCCGTCCGGCTCGCCGTTTAACTCGCTGGTACAGTTAGAAATGGAACACGGCATCCCGCGCAATCCGTTTATTAATGCCGGGGCGCTGGTCGTCTGCGACATGTTGCAGGGACGACTCAGCGCACCGCGTCAACGTATGCTGGAAGTCGTGCGGGCGCTGAGCGGCGTGGCCGATATCGCTTATGATGCGGTGGTGGCCCGTTCGGAGTTCGAACATTCCGCCCGCAATGCCGCCATCGCCTGGCTGATGAAATCCTTCGGCAATTTTCACCATGACGTCACGACGGTCCTGCAAAACTATTTTCATTACTGCGCGCTGAAAATGAGCTGTGTGGAGCTGGCGAAGACCTTTGTCTTTCTTGCTAACCAGGGAAAAGCGTTTCATCTCGATGAGCCCGTGGTGACGCCGATGCAGGCGCGACAGATCAATGCGCTGATGGCGACCAGCGGAATGTATCAGAACGCCGGAGAGTTTGCGTGGCGCGTTGGTTTACCCGCGAAGTC
Organism: Citrobacter sp. T1.2D-1; assembly: GCF_950098555.1. Taxonomy (NCBI): domain Bacteria; kingdom Pseudomonadati; phylum Pseudomonadota; class Gammaproteobacteria; order Enterobacterales; family Enterobacteriaceae; genus Citrobacter; species Citrobacter sp. T1.2D-1. The sequence continues at coordinate 44,949 of NZ_CATNHH010000005.1, read as the reverse complement.
GGGCGTTGGTGGGGGAATTGTCGCGATTGTGCCGCATGAGATGGCGATCGCCGTCTGGAGCCCGGAACTGGATCCAACCGGTAATTCGCTGGCAGGCATTGCGGTTCTGGAACAACTCACTCAACGATTAGGACGCTCAGTGTACTGATGAACTCGTTTGATCCACTTTTTGCCCGTCTGTCGCGCTCAACGTTTCGTTCCCGTTTTCGTCTGGGAACAAAAGAGAGACAGTATTGCTGGGATAAAGGGGCTGAGGTTATCGACAGGCATGCTGCGGATTTTGTGGCGCAGCGGCTTGCTCCGGCGATGCCTGTCAATGATGGCAAGCAAACGCCGATGCGCGGTCATCCGGTGTTTATCGCCCAGCACGCCACGGCGACCTGCTGTCGCGGTTGTCTTGCTAAATGGCATAATATCGCGCAGGGACAGCCGCTGAGCGATGAGCAACAACGGTATGTGGTCGCTGTTATCCATCACTGGTTAGTTATCCAAATGAATAAACAGTAATAATTAAATGGTTACAACCGCCCCCTGAAAATACCCATTTAATAACCAGGGTTAATGGTGGGGGATTTAACAAAATAATAGGTTAACGCAGCGGGGGATGACTATCTTTGAGAATAATTCATGCTATTCTCTTAAATAATATAATCATTACCCAGAGATAATTGCCAACGGCAATTATATGGATAGATATTTAATGCACGCACTCCACATTCCGTCTTTCCGGTTGTTTCAGGAAGGCCATCCACTGCGTAACGCCAGCGCTATTTTTGCTTTAACGACACTGTTCTACTTTATTGGTGCGGAACTGCGTCTGGTGCATGAACTTTCTCTGTTCTGGCCGCTAAACGGCGTGATCGCCGGGGTTTTTGCCCGCTATGTCTGGCTTAATAAACTGCATTATTATGCCGTCAGCTACGTTGCGATGTTGGGTTATGATGCGATCACCACCGAATGGGGTTGGGTGTCGCTTGTCATTAATCTCTCCAACATGGTGTTTATCGTGGTTGTCGCCCAACTGGTGATCCGCGATAAACGACTGGGGAAAAATAAATATGAGCCCATCAGTGCCTTACGTTTATTTAATTACTGTCTGGTAGCGGCGCTGCTCTGCGCAATATTGGGGGCGATGGGGTCCGTTGGCATCGACCGACTTTCATTCTGGCCGCTGGTTGCTGACTGGTTTAGCGAACAATTTTCGACAGGGGTGCTGATTGTGCCCTGTATGCTGACGCTGGGTATTCCCGGTGCGGTCAAACGCTTTAAGCCTGAACAACTGATGCCGGTGGCGGCGTTAATTATCTCGGTACTGGCGTCGGTCATTATTGGCGGTGCCGGAAGCCTGGCTTTTCCGCTGCCGGCGCTGATCTGGTGTGCGGTACGTTATACGCCGCAGGTCACCTGTCTGCTGACCTTTCTTACCGGTGCCGTTGAAATCGTGCTGGTGGCAAATTCGATTATCAATATCGCGGTGGAGTCGCCATTGTCTACGCCGCAGATGTTCTCTGCACGACTGGGAATTGCCACGATGGCGATTTGTCCCATTATGGTTTCAGTCAGCGTAGCGGCGATTAATTCCTTGATGAAGCAGGTTTCCCTGCGCGCCGATTTCGATTTTCTCACCCAGGTCTATTCCCGTTCCGGACTCTATGAAGCGCTGAAGCGGCAGGAATATCCGCGCTCACAGCATATTACCGTCATGCTGCTGGATATCGACTATTTCAAGAGCATCAATGACAACTTCGGCCATGAATGTGGCGATCTGGTGCTGAGCGTGTTTGCGCAGCGTATTCAGCAGATTGTCGGTGACCGGGGACTGGTGGCGCGTATGGGAGGGGAAGAGTTTGTCGTCGTGGTACCTTCGACGCACCCTGAAGAGGGAATGCTTCTGGCGGAAAACATCCGTAAAGCGGTGGCGCAGCAACCCTTCACCTGGAACCAGCAGAACATCTATATGACGGTGAGCATTGGCCTGGGGAACGGCAGTATCGGCCCCCATTTGCTGACGGACGTATTTAACAAATTGATGGTTGAAGCGGATGAGTGCCTCTACCGTTCGAAGAACGAAGGCCGAAATCGTACCAGCGACCGCCGGTCCGGCAGTGCAGTCTTTACCGAAAGCGATCTGGCATAACAATATCCTATGTTATTCCCCGTTGTGTTATCACAATGTTAAGTGCATGGTGTTGTCTCAATTTAAGGAGACAACATGCCCCCATCAAAACCCTGTTATGTGCTGGACGTAGGAGCCATCGAGGCAAGAATTGATGAGCTCTGTGACGTCCTGATCGACTGCGTGACGCGCGGCGCATCGGTCAGTTTTGTTTTACCGTTTGAACCGTCAAAAGCGCGTGCGTTCTGGCATGGCGTCGCGCAAAGCGTGAGTAGAGGAGAGCGCGTCGTTCTTGCGGTCGACAACGCTTCTGGCGTAATTGTCGGTACGGTTCAACTCATTGTCCAGCAACCGGAAAATCAACCTCATCGCGCGGACGTCGCGAAACTTCTCGTTCACTCCAGCGCCCGTCGTCAGGGACTTGCCCGCCAGCTCATGATGGCGCTGGAAGCGAGCGCAGCACAACAGCACAAAACACAGCTGGTGCTGGATACGGCAACGGGAAGCGATGCTGAGTTGTTCTACCACTCTTGTGGCTGGCTCAAAGCGGGTGAGATCCCGAACTATGCGCTGATGCCTGATGGAAAGCTGACCGGCACCACGATTTTCTATAAATCTCTATAAATAGTCGTCATGAATTGATCAAAACAGGGTTTTACTCTCGTAAAGTTTTGCTAACCTGTTCTACCAATTTAATCAGGTTGTATGACTAATCGAAAGGGAACCCATTGTGAAAACACTTAACCGTCGCGATTTTCCCGGTGCTCACTATCCTGAACGCATTATTCAGTTTGGTGAAGGTAACTTCCTTCGCGCCTTTGTTGACTGGCAAGTAGATCTCCTGAATGAACATACCGATCTGAATTCTGGTGTGGTCATTGTTCGACCTATTGAAAGCACATTCCCACCGTCACTCAGTACACAGGATGGCCTCTACACCACAATCATTCGTGGTCTGAATGAACAGGGAGAAGCCGTCAGCGATGCCCGCCTGATTCGTTCAGTGAATCGTGAAATCAGCGTTTACGGTGATTACGATGCGTTCCTGAAACTGGCGCACAATCCTGAGATGCGTTTTGTGTTCTCTAACACCACGGAAGCGGGCATCAGCTATCACGCTGGCGATAAATTTGATGATGCGCCGGCGGTAAGTTATCCGGCGAAACTGACGCGTCTGCTGTTCGAACGCTACAGCCATTTCAACGGCGCGCAGGATAAAGGCTGGATTATCATCCCTTGCGAACTGATTGATTATAATGGTGATGCGCTGCGTGAACTGGTGCTGCGCTATGCGCAGGAGTGGGCGCTGCCTGCGGCATTTATTACCTGGCTGGATCGGGCAAACGTCTTCTGTTCTACGCTGGTGGACCGTATCGTCACCGGTTACCCGCGCGATGAAGCGGCGCAGCTGGAAGCTGACCTTGGCTATCACGATGGTTTCCTCGATACCGCCGAACACTTCTATCTGTTTGTCATTCAGGGGCCGAAATCACTGGCCGCAGAACTGCGTCTCGACAAATATCCGCTTAACGTTTTGATTGTCGACGATATCAAACCGTATAAAGAGCGCAAAGTCGCCATCCTCAACGGTGCACACACCGCGCTGGTGCCGGTGGCATTCCAGGCCGGACTGGATACGGTCGGCGAGGCGATGAATGACGCAGAGATCTGCGCCTTTGTTGAAAAAGCGATTTATGACGAGATCATCCCGGTTCTCGATCTGCCGCGTGATGAACTGGAATCATTTGCCAGCGCGGTAACCGGACGTTTCCGCAACCCGTACATCAAGCATCAGTTGCTGTCGATTGCGCTAAACGGGATGACCAAATTCCGTACCCGTATTCTCCCGCAGTTACTGGCAGGGCAGAAGGCGAACGGCAAACTGCCGGCTCGTCTGACATTCGCCTTAGCCGCGCTGATTGCGTTTTATCGCGGTGAGCGTAACGGGGAATCTTATCCGGTTCAGGATGATGCGCACTGGCTAACCCGTTTCCAACAGCTCTGGAGCCAGCATGGCGATCGCCAGATCGGTACTCAGCAACTGGTGAGTAACGTTCTGGCAGTAGAAGCGCACTGGGAGCAAGACCTGACGAAGGTGGCGGGGCTGGTTGAGCAGGTGACGGCCGATCTCGATGCCATTCTGACGAAGGGAATGCGCGAAGCGGTGAAACCGCTGTGCTAATACAGGACCCGGCTAAGGCCGGGTTTCTTAGCAGAACTATGTAGTTACAACATACAATGTAGTTAACTAATTATCCCGTCTGTAAGTCCTGCGCTGAAAAGAGCCCGTCCAGCATTAAGCCAGTGACAATGTCACTTTTAACTCGCTTGAATGTTTGATCCAGATCACGTTTAATGGTCAGATTCGTCTCTTTCCAGAACACCGTCATGATCGTTCGTCCACAACAGCACTGGTTACGCCTGATATTCGTCTGGCATGGTTCCGTGTTAGCAAAAATCTCTTCTCGTTTACTGCTCAATTTCCTGCTGTCTATTGCCGTGATCGTCCTGCTGCCGTGGTACACGATGCTGGGCATCAAATTTACTCTCGCACCGTTTAGCATACTCGGCGTGGCGATCGCTATCTTTTTGGGCTTTCGCAATAACGCCTGTTACTCCCGTTATGTCGAGGCGCGTCAACTCTGGGGGCAACTGATGATCGCTTCCCGTTCGTTGCTGCGGGAGGTCAAAACGGTTTTACCGGATGACCGCGAGGTAGGGCAGTTTGTCCGCCTACAAATCGCCTTTGCTCACTGCCTGCGCATGACGCTGCGGCGCAAACCACAGGCTGGGCCGATAGCGAAGTATCTTAGCGCGGAAGATCTGCAGCGCGTGTTTGCTGCTCACTCTCCGGCAAACCGAATTTTGCTGATGATGGGGGAATGGCTGGCGACGCGTCGACGCGACGGACAGCTATCGGATATCTTATTTCATAGTCTGAACAATCGGTTAAACGACATGTCCGCCGTGCTTGCCGGATGCGAAAGAATTGCCAATACGCCCGTGCCGTTTGCCTATACGCTGATCCTCCATCGTACGGTTTATCTGTTTTGCATCATGCTGCCTTTTGCCCTGGTGGTTGACCTGCACTACATGACTCCCTTTATTTCGGTACTCATCTCCTACACTTTTATTTCTCTGGACGCGCTGGCAGAAGAGCTGGAGGATCCATTCGGCACCGAAAATAATGATTTGCCCCTTGATGCCATTTGCAACGCTATCGAAATTGACCTCTTGCAGATGAATGATGAATCGGCCATTCCGCCGAAACGGATGCCGGACAAACACTACCAGTTGACGTAAAGAGTGACAGACCGAAACAGGAAGCAAAACTGGCCGCCAGGAAAGCGGTCAGTACACTGAGAGACTGAGATCAGGACTGGCGACGCGCAACCATAAACAGGCGGGGAAATGCCAGCAGTATCTGGCCATCTTCCTGCAGCGGGTATTGCTCCTGTAGCAGTTGATGATAGCGATTCAGAAATTGTTGCTGTTCGTGTGCATTCAGATCCTGCAGCCAGGGGCGCAATCCCGTCGCGCTGACCCAGTCAATGATCGCCTGATGCGAACGCATTTTGTGATAATAGGTCGTGCGCCAGATGTCCACGTCGCATCCAGCCTCGCTCAGAATGTCGTAATACGCGTGAACGCCGGGCAGGGCGTCGCGACCACGATTTGGATAATCCTGTTCATAAGCCACCTCCCGCATCAGCACATGCGAAGGCTCAAGCATGTTATCCGGCATTTGAACGGCCAGAATGCCATTATCTTTAAGCAGGGCGACCAGCCGGGGAAATAACTCATAATGATCGGGGATCCACTGCAGTGAGGCATTTGCGTAAATGACATCGGGCGGCGTAACGGGCTGAAACTGACGAATGTCTGCTTCAACGAAATGACAATTAGGCAAGGCATTTCGCGCCTCATCCAGCATCGCCGGGGAGGTATCCACGCCGGTAATACTCGCGCCAGGCCAGCGCTGTTGCAGTAACGCCGTACTGTTACCGGGCCCGCAACCCAAATCCACCACAGAAGAGACATGCTCAAGTTGAATTCTGGCCAGCAGCTCAGCGGCGGGTCTTGAGCGTTCTGCACCGTACTGCATATATAGCGCCGGATTCCAGTCGGACATCATCAATTCTCCTGTGATGGGTTAGCTAAGCGGGCACACCGTATGAACTATACTAGTTTAGTATTGCCCGCCATCGGTAAGGAAATTCCTTATGAATAAACCAGATATCAGAGGTGGTATAGACATCGCGATGAAGGTGCCATCACATCAGTATCAACAGACGATTGATTTTTATCGGAACATTATTGAGCTGCCTGAAATTACCGATAAGCCGCCAGCGGTCGGATTCGAACTCGGACCGAACAAACTCTGGATTGATGAAGCGCCGGGACTCAGTCAGGCTGAACTCTGGCTGGAATTATTCACGCCCCATTTCAGTGCCGCAGAAGAATACGCCGAACAATGCGGCGTCGTACGCTGTGATGCAGTAGAGCCGTTACCCGACGGCTTCAACGGCGGCTGGATCATGAATCCGTGCAACATCGTCCATATGCTAAGAGAGCCAGAAGCCTGGTGAGTCAGCCGTACAGGACGTACCACTACGGGAACTGATTCGGCGGCATTGCGGCGGTATGGGCCAGAGACCGTAGCAAATGTATATCTAAACGCTATACATTGAAGAAGGGAGAGTAGATGTCATGCGATGAGCAGAGGTTGAAAGACAGTTAAAACGACCCGGCAATCATCAACCGGGTCATCATTATTTACGGATTTACGGATTTACGGTCTTGAGGCCGTACCGTCAGGCGTACGCGCCATTGTCCAGGACGGGATCCCTCCCTCGCACGGATATTTTGCTGCTTTGGCTTCATCGATATCGATACCCAGCCCCGGCTTATCGTTCAGGTACGCATAACCCTGGTCTATCTCCGGGCAGCCAGGGAAGACATCGCGCAGCGCGTCGTTCATTGGCGTGTACTCCTGAATGCCAAAGTTCGGCGAGCTCAAATCAAGATGCATATTAGCGCTGACCCCGACCGGGGAGATGTCTCCTGGCCCGTGCCATGCAGTACGTACGCCGTTCAGTTCGCTGTAGACGGCGAGTTTCTTCGCTGGCGTAATCCCGCCGATGGTGCTCACGTGGCAGCGAATATAGTCGATCAGTTTGTTATCGATGAGCGGCTTCCACTCATTCACATTCACAAACAGCTCACCCATAGAAATCGGTGTTGAAGACTGCTGGCGCAGCATTTTAAGCCAGTCGATATTTTCCGGTGCGACCGGATCTTCAAGATAAAATAGCTGATACTGTTCGAGCGTTTTTGCCAGATTAACCGCGGTCACCGGCGTCACGCGCTCATGCACATCATGGATAAATTCGATACCAAAGCCGAGTTTGTTACGCAAATGCTCGAACAGGCGCGGAACGCTTTTTGCGTAGGCGTCCGGATCAAAATAGATACCGGCCGTTTTACTACGCGGTGAACGCTTCGGCTGAATGTTCTTCGCACGCGCCAGTTGTGTGGCGATCAGTTTGAGGTCGTCGGTCCCTGCGCCGCCGTACATGCCCATCTGACAGCGAACATACTGGTAGCCTTCTTCCATTCTGGCGCGGATGTTATCTTCCACTTCGACTTCATCGCCACCATCGGTGTGGCAGTACAGGGGGATCCCATCGCGACATTTGCCACCCAGCAGGTCGTAAACCGGCATGCCCGCCAGTTTACCCTTGATATCCCACAGCGCCATGTCCACACCGGACAACGCATTGTTCATGACAGGTCCATTGCGCCAGTAACCGCTCACCGCACCCGACTGCCAGATATCTTCAATACGCGTCGGATCTTTACCCATCAGAAAAGGGGCCATGTACTCATCGATCGCACTTTTTACCGCGAAGATACGTTGGGTAAATGTTGCGCATCCCAGACCATACAGTCCCGGCTCGTTGGTCTCAATCTTAACGACCGCCAGGTCAATTCCGCCGGGCGCCGTTAGAATCGTTTTTACATTGGTAATTTTCAGGTTACTCACTTTCACTCCTCAACTCAGCGTATTTACGGCATGTCATACTGTTAAAAATAACATGACCCTTATTTGTAAGTTGTCCTACAACTTGATGTTGTTATATCACGCTTCTTTTAGCGCGCGATATTGAAAGTGCCATTCTGTGACGATGATCAAATTGCCTGTGATTCTGAATTTTTAATTTCATTTAACTACATGATATATAATGATTTGAAGTGATGCGAATCGCAACTGTTTGTGATCTTTGTTGCAAATTCATGGGCGGGTTGTTGATTTTATCCAAGTGAAAATTCAACCTTAAATAAGATAGTCGTCATACAAATTAATCGAGGGAGAAAACAACATGAGCGCTTTATTTGACTTAACGGGGAAAACGGCACTGGTAACAGGATCTGCGCGTGGGCTGGGGTTTGCCTACGCGGAGGGGCTTGCCGCTGCGGGTGCCCGGGTCATTCTGAATGATATTCGCGATGCACTGCTGGCAGAGTCGGTGGATTCACTGGCAAGCAAAGGCTACGACGCGCACGGGGTGGCGTTTGACGTTACCGATGAACACGCCATTGAGGCCGCCTTCAGCAAACTGGATGCACAGGGAATCGATGTCGATATCCTGATCAATAACGCTGGCATCCAGTACCGTAAACCGATGGTCGAACTGGAGCTGGAAAACTGGCAGAAGGTTATCGATACCAACCTGACCAGCGCGTTTCTGGTCTCCCGCGCGGCGGCGAAACGGATGATTGCGCGTAACAGTGGCGGCAAAATTATTAATATCGGTTCCCTCACCAGTCAGGCGGCCCGTCCGACCGTTGCCCCGTACACCGCGGCGAAAGGGGGGATCAAAATGCTCACCTGCTCGATGGCAGCCGAATGGGCGCAGTTTAATATCCAGACCAATGCCATTGGGCCGGGTTACATTCTGACAGACATGAATACGGCGCTTATCGAGGACAAGCAGTTCGACAGTTGGGTGAAAAGCAGTAACCCCTCTCAGCGTTGGGGCCGTCCGGAAGAGTTAATCGGTACCGCTGTCTTCTTATCCTCTAAAGCATCTGATTACATCAACGGGCAAATTATTTATGTTGATGGTGGCTGGCTCGCCGTACTGTAAGCCGTAAGTACTCTAATGACTCGCCTTTAAAATTCACGGCATGTGTTTATTACTCAGCATGCCGATATAACACAGGTATTATTATGAAGGCTTCAAGATCACGACTCTTTATTCTCACATTGCTGTTTATTGTGACTGCAATTAATTATATGGATCGCGCCAATCTTGCCGTTGCGGGAACGAATATCCAGAATGACTTCAGTCTGACACCAACCCAATTGGGTTTGCTTTTCTCCATGTTTACCTGGGCCTATGCTGCCAGTCAAATTCCTGTCGGCTATGTCCTTGATCGCATTGGCTCACGAATTCTTTACGGTGGCGCGATTATTCTGTGGAGTATTTTTACCTTTATGATGGGATTTGCTTCGCATCATTTATTCGCAACAGCGACGGCGTCATTTGCGATGTTGCTGGCCTGTCGCGCATTAATCGGTGTTGCTGAAGCGCCGTCTTTCCCATCCAATACGAAAATAATTGCCACCTGGTTCCCGGATCATGAACGCGCACGTGCCACCGCGATTTACTCCAGCGCACAATATATCGGGCTGGCCTTACTGACGCCGGCACTCTCCTTCATTGTGGCCAATTACGGTTGGGAGATGTCTTTCTACCTGTCTGGCGGCGCGGGGATTCTGTTCGGTATCTACTGGTTATTGTATTATCGCGATCCGCAACACAGCACCTCCGTGAACCAGGCTGAACTGGACTACATTAAAGCGGGCGGTGGCTATGGTTCAGCCAACCAGTCCACCGTTAGCGAGAAAATCAGCTGGCATGACATTAAATTCTTTCTGAGCAAAAAGACTATCTGGGGACTGTTCATTACTCAGTTTGCCTGCTCGTCCACACTCTATTTTTTCCTGACCTGGTTTATTGTCTACCTGGAGAAAGGGCTGCACCTCTCAATTTCTAAAGCCGGTATTGGTGCCATGCTGCCCTATATTATGGCGATGTTTGGTGTTCTCTGCGCCGGCACTTTAAGCGATATGCTGCTTAAGAAGGGTAAATCCAGAACGCTGGCCCGAAAATTACCGGTGATGGCAGGACTGTGTGTCACGATGATTATTGGTCTGGTCAATTTCTTTGAAGACCAACCGGTCATTGCGATTGTAATTCTGTCAATCGCGTTCTTTGCTAATGCTTTTTCCAATCTGGGTTGGGTTGTCTGGAGTGATGTCATTCCGCGTAATTTCCTCGGCACCATGGGGGGATTTTTAAATATTTGCGGTAATCTTTCGGGGATCGTGAGTCCTATTGTCATTGGGGTTATTCTCCAGCGCACACAAAATTTCCAGTATGCCATGTGGTATATCGCAGGCATCGCCGGGCTGGGCTTATTAGCCTACATTTTCCTGGTCGGAAAAATTGAGGTGATCGTTCCCGAAAAAAAGAATGCCGACACCGTGGATAAGAATGCAATTAATCCGGCAACTGCCAACAAATAATGAGGTCATGATGAAAATGGAAAAAATAACCTGTAACGCTTGCCTGGCCCATGCGGAAAAAGACGTACGTTTTGAATCACGCGAAATAGAACATGGAGAAAATGACGTTGTTGTGAAGGTGGCCTGTGGCGGTATCTGTGGCTCTGATATTCACTACTACCAGCATGGTCGGGCAGGGATGTCGATTCTCAAACACCCCATGGTGATTGGTCATGAGTTTGTCGGCGTGGTCAGCAAAGTCCCGGCAGGAAGCAATCTGACTGTCGGTCAGGCGGTTGCGGTGAATCCATCCAGCCCTTGTAATCAGTGCGAAATGTGCCTTTCCGGTCATCAAAACCTGTGTGGATCGATGCGATTTATGGGCAGTGCGCAGTTCAATCCTCATGTGAATGGCGGTTTTTCTGAATTTGTGGTGGTGAAACCGGAGCAATGTGTTCCGTACGATAGCCGCATTCCTGCGAACGTGATGGCTTTTTCAGAACCGCTGGCGGTCGCTATTCACGCGGTAAAAGTGGCAGGGCAGTTGACCGGAAAACGCGTACTGGTGATAGGCGCGGGTCCCATTGGTTGTCTGATTCTTGCCGCTGCGCGCAGTGCTGGCGCGTCTGAACTGGTGGCCTCCGATCTCAGTCCGCGCTGCCTGGAACTGGCACGTCAGATGGGGGCAACTGCCACGATGGATCCACGAGATGAAGAGCAGGTAGCGGATTATCAGCAACATAAAGGTTATTTCGACGTTGTGTTTGAGGCCTCTGGCGCACCGAGCGCCGTGGCATCAACCGTGGATTTCACTCGTCCTGCCGGAACCATTGTCCAGGTAGGGATGGGAGCAAGCCCGGTCAGTTGGCCGGTCTCATCCATGCTTGTCAAAGAGATCAACTGGGTAGGTTCATTCCGCTTTATCGGCGAATTCGTGACTGCGGTCCGCTGGCTGGAAGACGGGCGTGTTGATCCTCGTCCTCTCATTAGCGCAGAGTTTCCTCCCCAGCAAATCGAGGATGCCCTGATTACCGCCACAGACAAGAATGTCTCTGCTAAGGTACTCATTCGCTTTGATTAACGGAGTGAAGCGCCCGATTGGGCGCTTTGTTCTTAAAAGTGAAATGTTATACAATGAAAAACCTGAGCGACATCGTAGCGGATACCCATCTTGAGCATAAAATCCATTCAAAAACAAAATGTTGTAAATGAAATTTATGATCAGATAAGCGGTAAACTGCTGGACGGCAGTTGGGCGCCGGGTAGCCGTCTGCCTTCAGAAGCGGAGATGACCGCCTCATTTAACGTCAGCCGGGTCAGCGTTCGCAGCGCGGTACAACGTTTTCGCGACCTGGGGATTGTGGTGACACGTCAGGGCAGCGGCAGCTACGTCAGCGAAAACTTCACCCCGCAGATGTTAAGTAACGATCCCCGCCCAATCATGCACCTCAGCCGCGAAGAGTTTCACGATATGATGATTTTCCGTCAGACTGTGGAGTTTAAATGCGTGGAACTCGCCGTCGCACACGCCACTGATGACGACATCCGTGAACTCGGCGACGCGCTGGACAATATGCTGATCAACAAGGGCGACTACAAGAAATACTCGGAAGCGGACTACGCATTTCATCTGGCGATTGTCAGGGCCTCGCACAACAGCGTGTTTTACAACGTAATGTACTCAATTAAAGACATCTATTACTACTACCTTGAAGAGCTTAACCGTGCGCTGGGGATCACCCTTGAGAGCGTGGAAGCCCACATCAAAGTTTATATGTCGATTAAGAACCGCGATGCCAGCACGGCCGTAGAAGTCCTCAACGAAGCGATGTCGGACAATATTGTTGCCATCGAAAAAATGAAATCGACAGAGACATCCGGAACGAAGTGACAACCGTCAGGGTATGCACTTTGGCGCTAACCATTCAGCCAGGCGATGTTGTACCGACGGCGCGCGATGAATTTCTGGCAATAAATTCATCTATATAATCTTTCCTGCAAGAAATAACGTGTTCAATACTTTATCCACGCGACAAGATGTCGGGTGCATCGGTGTCGAATGATAAGACCGGGCACCTTATCGCAACGACCTCTCCAGATTACAGTACTGAAAGTCACCCTGTTACGGTTGTCGTTTATGAGCCATCTGTCGTGCAGGTTCATGCCGCCGTATCATCGGTCGCGCGTTATGTCCGCCAGGGAAATGACCTGCTGATTTATATGAAAGATGGAACGGTGATCCGCTGTAATGGCTATTTTGTGGAGGCACCCGATACGCATCAGCAATCGGAACTGGTGTTAGAGGACGGACAGGGACTGACCCATGTTACGTTTTCACCAACGGGAGACGTGGCGGGAATGGCGCCAGTGGACCTGGTCGCCCAGACATCTTCCGTCGACAGCATCACCCCCTTTCTTAGTACGGTCCATGAGGCAAGCGACATCCCCTGGGGCTGGATAGCCGGTGCCGTAGCCGGAGGCGGTGCGCTGGGGGCGCTGTTAGCCGGAGGAAATGGCGGCGGCGGGTCGCATACCGAAGTGGTCAATAATCCTGGCGAACCCGGAACGGCAACCCCATCCTTCCTGGCCATTGATAAACAGGGGGATAAGCAGGGTATCCTGGCTGCCAATGAGACCACCGATGATACCACGCCGACATTTACGGGCACCGGACAGGCCGGGGCGACCATCCAGATTAAGGACAGCAACGGGAATACGATAGCCAGTACCATGGTGGGAAGCAACGGGACCTGGACCGTAGACCTTCCTGAACAGACGGCGGGGCAACATACCTGGTCGGTTGTGCAGATCGTCGGGAGCGACGTCACATCGGCAGGGTCGATTACGCTGTCGATACAGAGCGCACAGGCGTCGGTCACGCTGGCAACCACCGCCACAGATAACATTATCAATGCCAGTGAACAGGCGTCAGGCTTCACCCTGGCCGGGCAAAGTCAGAGCCTGGCGCAAGGCACCCCACTTATCGTCACGCTGAATGGTAAAACCTACAGCACTGAAGTGCAGGCCGGCGGTACGTGGCAGGTTAACGTTCCGACGACCGATACCACCGCGCTGGGCCAGGGGAACCAGACAGTGACGGTCTCCGGTAAGGATGCTGCCGGGAATACAGTGACAGGCTCACAGACCCTGAATGTGGATACTGTTGCGCCAGTACTCACGGTGAATACGATTGCACAGGACAATATTGTCAACACTGCGGAACATGCGCTTCCTCTGGTGATTGGCGGTAATACCGATGCCGGGGCGGGACAGGTGGTTACTCTGGTGGTCAATGGTCACTCCCATACCGCAACGGTCGGGAATGACGGGACGTGGCAACTGAGCCTGAGTGCGGGCGAGGTTCAGGCGCTGGCCGATGGGGCGTATACCCTGACGGCAAGCGTCAGTGATAAAGCGGGAAACAAGACCAGCACAACCGCCGGGTTTAGCGTAGATACGCAAACCCCTGTCATCACCGTCAATACCGTTGCCGGTGATGATGTACTGAATCTGAGCGAGCAGACGGTTGCACATGTGATTTCCGGGCGGGCTGACGGGGCATCGGCAGGCGATATTGTCACTGTGACTCTCGGCAGCCACACCCTGACAGGGGTCGTGCTGGCAAACGGAACCTGGAATGTCGCGCTGGATCCCTCTGTCACCGGAACACTTGGGTTGGGGGCTCGCGTGATTACCGTATCCGTTACAGATGCGGCAGGGAATACCGGCACAGCAACACATACGATCACCCTGAGTGGCGTTGCGCCACAACTGGCGATCGATCCCATCAGTCAGGATAACATCCTGAATGCGCAGGAGGCCCAGCAACCGCTGACGCTGAGTGGCACCAGCAGTTTGCCGGATGGCAGCACGGTGACAATTGTGCTGAACAGCATTACGTATACTGCGCAAGTTACCGGCAACACCTGGTCTGTTCAGGTGCCGGTGACCGATGTTCTGGGGCTTGCCAATACCACCTATACCGTGACGGCCAGTGGTTCTGACATTGCGGGCAATACCGGGACGGCGCAAGGCAGTCTGCTGGTCGATACTGTGCTGCCACAGGTCATTATCAATACCTTCGCGGGTGACAACGTGGTCAACAACGCGGAAGCACTGGCGGGGCAGATGCTGAGTGGTCGGGTCGTGGGCGCGGCACAGGGCGATACCGTGACTGTCACGATCGCGGGCAATACTTACAGCGCCACGGTCGGCAGTAATCTGACCTGGAGCCTCACCGTCCCGGCCGCCGATCTACAGGCGTTGGGTGACGGACCGCTGACATTCACCGCATCGGTGACCAACAGCCACGGCAACACCGGTAGTGGCGAGCGAGACATCACCATTAACGCCACGCTCCCGGGACTGCGCATCAATACCATTTCCGGTGATGACGTCATCAACGCGGTGGAACAGCAACAGGATTTGACCATTACCGGCAGTAGCAGTCATCTGGCTGCGGGTACCGTCATTACGGTGACAATCAACGGCGTCGACTACACCACGGCGACGACAAGCAACGGTAGCTGGCAGATAGGTGTGCCTGCAGCCGATCTTCAGAGCTGGACCCCAGGGACGGTGGTGGTCACCGCCAGCGCAGTTGATTCCGCAAGCAATCCTGTTTCGGCGAGCCATAACGTTGAGCTTGATTTACGTTCAGTGGCGATCACCATCAATACCATTTCCGGTGATGACATCATCAATGCGGCAGAAAAAAGTGCGGATCTGACCCTTAATGGTCAGACTCAGGCGGTCGAAGCCGGTCAGACCGTGGTGGTGAAAATCGCCGGGCAGACCTTCACCACTCAGGTCCAGAGTGATGGCTCATGGAGTCTGAGCATCCCCGCGAACATGCTGTCCACTTTACCGGATGGCGCCGTAGACATTAGCGCAACGGTCACCAGTGTGAGTGGCAATTCAGCCGATACCACCCGCAGCGTGACGGTGGATTCGCAGGCCCCCACAATAAGCATCGATCCCCTGACCAGCGATAACATCATTAATGCGACTGAGGCCGGGCAAGCCTTGCAGATCACCGGGATGTCGGATACCCAACCGGGTCAGGTGGTGACCATCACACTGAACGGAAAAAATTACACCGCGACGGTTCAGTCTGACGGAACCTGGAATACGACGATCCCCGCACCCGATGTCGGGGCGCTGAGCGACGGCAATACCACCGTGACGGCTCGCGTCAGCGATGTGGCAGGGAATAGCGGGAGTACATCGCGGACCACCCTGGTGGATGCCACTTCCCCAGTGGTGACCATTAATCCCGTCGCCGGGGATAACATCATCAACGGTTCAGAACACCTGCAGGCGCAGATCCTGAGCGGCACGGCGACGGGGGCTGCCGCCGGAGATGTGGTGACTATCACCCTGAACAGCGTGACCTACACCACGGTGGTAGATGGCTCGGGCAACTGGAGTCTGGGGCTGCCTGCCTCGGTTGTCAGCGCACTTCTCGATGGGACTTATCCCGTCACCGTCTCTGTCACCGATCGGGCGGGTAACGAAGGCAGTAACGCGCTGAATGTGGTGGTCAATACCACAACGCCGGTGCTCGGCATCAACACCATTGCCGGGGATGACATCATCAACGCCGGCGAGAAGGGGGCCAGTCTGCTGATTTCCGGGACCAGTGACCTGCCGTCGGGCACGCGGGTCAGCGTCACCCTCAACGGACAGAGCTATCAGGGAACCACCGACGCCGCCGGTAACTGGAGCGTGACGGTCCCGGCTTCCGCCGTCGGGGCGCTGGGGCAGGCAACCTATACGGTGACCGCGCAGGCCACCGACAGCCAGGGCAACAGCGGCTCTGCCAGCCACAGCGTGCAGGTCGACAGCGCCCTGCCGGGCGTCACCATCAGCGTGGTGGCCGGTGACGATGTGATCAACGCCGGGGAGGTGGCCACCGGGCAGACGATCGGCGGACGGGTGACCGGGGCCGCAGACGGTGACACGGTGACTGTCACCCTTGGCGGAAAGACCTACATCACCACGGTGCAGGCGGATCTGAGCTGGCGCGTGATCGTCCCGTCGGCTGACCTGACGGCGCTTGGCAACGGCCCGCTGACGGTGGCTGTCTCGGTCACCAACGGGCAGGGCAACACCGGCAGCGGCACGCGGGAGATCGGCATCGATGCCAGCCTGCCGGGGCTGCGGGTGGACACCGTCGCCGGAGATGACGTGGTCAACAGTATCGAACACGGCCAGGCGCTGGTGATCAGCGGCAGCAGCAGCGGTCTGTCCTCCGGGGCGGCCCTGACGGTGACCGTCAACGGCGTGGCTTACGCGGCGAGCGTGCGGGCAGACGGCAGCTGGAGCGTGGGGGTACCGGCGGGCGACGTGAGCGCCTGGCCGGCCGGGACGGTGACCGTCGCGGTGTCAGGCAACAGCAGCGCCGGGAACCCGGTGAGCGTCAGCCATGACGTGACGGTGGATCTGACGCCGCTGGCGATCGGCATCAGTCCGGTCACCGCCGATGACGTGATCAACGCCGCCGAGAAGGGCGCGGCCCTGGTGCTGTCCGGCAGCACCGCGAACGTGGAAACCGGCCAGACGGTGACGGTGACCTTCGGCGGGAAAAGTTACACCACCACGGTACAGAGCGGCGGCGGCTGGAGCGTGACCGTTCCGGCGGGTGACATGGCCGCCCTGCGTGACGGCGACGCCACGGTACAGGCCAGCGTCAGCAACCTGAACGGTAACACGGCCTCGGCCTCCCACGGTTACAGCGTGGACGCCACTGCGCCCACGATCACCATCAGCACCGTGGCGGGAGACGATATTCTCAATGCCGGTGAGGCCGGCAGCGCGCTGATCCTCAGCGGCAGCAGTACGGCGGAAGCCGGTCAGACGGTGACCGTCACCCTGAATAATCAGACGTATACAACAACGGTCGGGAGCGACGGCAGCTGGAGCGTCAGCGTGCCGCCCGCCGACCTGAGCGCCCTGACGGGCAGCAGCTACAGCGTGACGGCCACGGTCAGCGACAAGGCCGGGAATCCGGCCAGTGCCGCCCATTCGCTGGCAGTGGACACCACGGTGCCGGTTATCACCATCAGCACCGTGGCGGGTGATGATGTGATCAACATGACCGAACACGGCCAGGCGCTGGTGATCAGCGGCAGCGTCACGGGAGCCGCCGCCGGGGATGTGGTGACGGTGACCCTGAACGGGAAGCCTTACACCACCACGCTGGATTCATCGGGCAACTGGAGCGTCGGCGTACCGGCGGCGGACGTCAGCGCGCTGGGCGGCGGCAGTCAGACGATCTCGGTGACGCTGACGGACCGGGCGGGTAACAGCGACACCGCCACCCGTACGGTCAGTGTCGATCTGACCGCGCCAGTGCTCGGCATCAACACCATTGCCGGGGATGACATCATCAACGCCGGCGAGAAAGGGGCCAGTCTGCAGATCTCCGGGACCAGCGACCTGCCGTCGGGCTCGCGGGTCAGCGTCACCCTTAACGGGCAGAGTTATCAGGGAACCACCGACGCCGCCGGCAACTGGAGCGTGACGGTCCCGGCTTCTGCCGTCGGGGCACTGGGGCAGGCAACCTATACGGTGACCGCGCAGGCCACCGACAGCCAGGGCAACAGCGGCTCTGCCAGCCACAGCGTGCAGGTCGACAGCGCCCTGCCGGGCGTCACCATCAGCGTGGTGGCCGGTGACGATGTGATCAACGCCGGGGAGGTGGCCACCGGGCAGACGATCGGCGGACGGGTGACCGGGGCCGCAGACGGTGACACGGTGACTGTCACCCTTGGCGGAAAGACCTACATCACCACGGTGCAGGCGGATCTGAGCTGGCGCGTGATCGTCCCGTCGGCTGACCTGACGGCGCTTGGCAACGGCCCGCTGACGGTGGCTGTCTCGGTCACCAACGGGCAGGGCAACACCGGCAGCGGCACGCGGGAGATCGGCATCGATGCCAGCCTGCCGGGGCTGCGGGTGGACACCGTCGCCGGAGATGACGTGGTCAACAGTATCGAACACGGCCAGGCGCTGGTGATCAGCGGCAGCAGCAGCGGTCTGTCCTCCGGGGCGGCCCTGACGGTGACCGTCAACGGCGTGGCTTACGCGGCGAGCGTGCGGGCAGACGGCAGCTGGAGCGTGGGGGTACCGGCGGGCGACGTGAGCGCCTGGCCGGCCGGGACGGTGACCGTCGCGGTGTCAGGCAACAGCAGCGCCGGGAACCCGGTGAGCGTCAGCCATGACGTGACGGTGGATCTGACGCCGCTGGCGATCGGCATCAGTCCGGTCACCGCCGATGACGTGATCAACGCCGCCGAGAAGGGCGCGGCCCTGGTGCTGTCCGGCAGCACCGCGAACGTGGAAACCGGCCAGACGGTGACGGTGACCTTCGGCGGAAAAAGTTACACCACCACGGTGCAGAGCGGCGGCAGCTGGAGCGTGACCGTTCCGGCGGGTGACATGGCCGCCCTGCGTGACGGCGACGCCACGGTACAGGCCAGCGTCAGCAACCTGAACGGCAACACGACCTCGGCCTCCCACGGCTACAGCGTGGACGCCACCGCGCCCACGATCACCATCAACACCGTGGCGACAGACAATATCATCAATGCCAGCGAGGCAGCCGCAGGGGTGGCGATCTCCGGCATCAGTACGGCGCAAGCCGGGCAGACGGTAACGGTCACCCTGAATAATCAGACGTATACGGCAACCGTTCAGACGGATGGAAGCTGGAGCCTGACGGTTCCCGCCAGCGTTCTGACCGCAATGGCGGACAGTGGTTATACCCTGCAAGCCACGGTCAGCGATAAGGCCGGTAATTCGGCAAACGCCAGTAAAGCGATCGCGCTGGATGCGACGGCTCCGGTAGTGAGTTTCAACGTGGTGGCCGGTGATGATGTGATTAACAGTACCGAGCACATGCAGGCCCAGATCATCAGCGGTACGGCAACCGGGGCGACGGCCGGTGACAGACTGGTGGTGACGGTAGGTTCTCAGCAGTACACCACCACGACCGACGCCAACGGCAACTGGAGTATTGGCGTGCCGGCGAGCGTGATTTCCGCGCTGCAGGATGGAACGGTTACGCTCACTGCCACCATTACCGACAGCGCGGGGAACAGCAGCACCCAGACACATAACGTGCAGGTGAATACGGCGGTGGTGTCGCTGGCGGTGAACCCGGTCAGTACCGATAACGTGATCAATGCGGCGGAAGCCAGCAGCACGTTAACCATTAGTGGAACAGGCAGCTATTTTGCAGCGGGGACGCTGGTCACCCTTTTACTCAACGGTAAAGGCTACACCGCGACCATTCTCAGCAATGGCACCTGGAGCACCACCGTTCCGGCGGCAGATGTGGCTGCGCTCAGCGATGGGCAAAACTATGCGATCACCGTTTCGGCTCAGGACAGCGCAGGTAACAGCGCCACGACATCCCGTACGATTGGCGTCGATCTGACCGCGCCGGTCATCAGTATCAACACGGTGGCAGGCGACGATCTGCTGAATGCCGTGGAACAGCAGCAGCCATTGTCGATTAGCGGTGCAACCAGTGCGGAAGTCGGACAGACCGTCACCGTCACGCTGGGCGGGAAATCCTACACGGCTACCGTCTCGGCGAACGGCACCTGGCTTGTGAACGTCCCGGCAAGCGATCTGTCTTCTCTGGGACAGGGCACGCAGACCATCACAGCCAGCGTTAATGACCGTGCGGGTAATCCGGGTCAGAGTACACACGGAATGACCGTCGATACCGTTGCGCCTGTCGTGACGATCAACACGGTGGCGGGTGATGACATTATCAATAACACGGAGCAACAGGCAGGGCAGACGATCAGCGGAACCACCACCGCCGAGCAGGGCCAGACGGTCACGGTGACGTTTAACGGACAGAGCTGGACGGCGACGGTCGGTACTGGCGGTACCTGGTCCATTGTGATCCCCGGACAACAGTTCTCGGGGCTGGCTGATGGCAGCTATAACATTACCGCGACCGTTACCGATAAGGCGGGTAACCCGGGAAACAGCAGTCATACCGTCACGCTAAATGGCGATGCCCCGGCGATTGTGATTAATACCTTCGCGACGGATGACATTGTCAGTGCTGCGGAACACTCTACACCTCTGGTGATCGGTGGTACGACAACCGCCCCGGCGGGTCAGACCGTGACGATTACGCTTAATGGCAATACCTGGACGACAACCGTACAGAGTAATGGCGCCTGGAGTTACACGATTGGCAGTGCCGATGTGGCGGCGCTGGCAGACGGTGGGGCGTATGTTATTAACGCCCAGGTCAGCAATCTGATTGGTAACACGAGCAGTAGCAACCACACTATCACCGTCGATCTCAACGCCCCGACGATGGGCATCAACATTGATTCTTTGCAAAGCGACACCGGTCTGAGTAGCACGGATTTTATTACCAGCACGACGCCTGTGGTGGTGAACGGTTCGCTTACGGCAATTCTGACCGCAACGGAAAAAGCACAGATCAGTATCGATGGTGGCGTCACCTGGAGCGATCTTACCGTTACAGGTACGTCGTGGCGCTATAACGACAGTCGCGCGCTTACCGACGGTAGCTATGTTTATCAGGTTCGGGTGATTGATACCGCGGGTAACGTGGGGGCAACGGACAGCCAGAATGTGGTCATCGATACTACCGCGCCGGACGCGGCGGTTAAAACGCTCACGATTGATGCGATCACCACCGATACGGGGTTGCAGAGCAATGACTTTATCACCAGTGATACCACTCTGGTGCTGAATGGCAGACTGGGCGCCGCGCTGGCAACGGGCGAGTTTGCGCAAATCAGTATCGATGGCGGGACCACCTGGCAGAACGTATCCGTGAGTGGGCTGAACTGGACCTGGATCGACAACCGGACTCTGGCGGACGGCAACTATAACTACATGGTGCGGGTCGTGGATGTGGCCGGGAATATCGGGGCGACGGCAAATCAGCTCGTGACCGTCGATACCACCAGCCCGCTGGCAAGTAAAACCATCGCCATCACCTCTATCAGCGATGATACGGGGCTCAGCAGCAGTGATTTTGTGACCCGGGATACCACCCTGACGGTACACGGTACGCTGGGAGCCGTACTGGCCGCCGATGAGCGGGCGCAGATCAGTCTCGATAACGGTGTGACCTGGCAGACCCTGACGGTCACCGGGACCACCTGGAATTATGCCGATGGGCGTACGCTGACCGACGGGACGTACACCTATATGGTCAGGGTGGTGGATCTGGCCGGGAATGTGGGACAGTCAGGATCGCAGAATGTGGTGATCGACACGATAAACCCGGAAGCTGCGAAGAGTATCTCAGTAACGGGTATCAGCGATGATACCGGTGTCAGTAACACTGATTTCATCACCAGTGATACCTCGTTGACCTTGCGCGGCGTGCTGGGCAGTGCGCTGGCCAGCAACGAATTTGCCCAAATCAGCACCGATAACGGCGTAACCTGGGGTAATGTCACCGTCGCCGCCAACGGTCTGGACTGGACATATATTGATGGGCGAACGCTGAGCGATGGCAACTGGACATGGCAGGTTCGGGTGGTGGATCTCGCCGGAAACGTGGGCGCGACCGGTAGTCAGACGGTGCTGATTGATACCGTCAGACCGGCACAGGTGCTGACCATCGACAGCATCAGTACCGATTCAGGCAGTTCTGCCACCGATTTCATTACCAGTGATACTTCGCTGACGATTAATGGTTCGCTGGGAAGTGGCCTGGCAAGTGGTGAAATCGCGCAGGTCAGCGTCAATAATGGCGCGACCTGGACGACGCTGGTCACCTCCGGCAGTCAGTGGAGCTATACCGATGGACGTACATTAACCGATGGCAGTTACGTTTATCAGGTTCGGGTGCTTGACGCCGCGGGAAATACGGGCCCGGTGGTATCAAAAACGGTTGTTATTGATACCATCAGCCCAAGCGCCGCGCCAACCATTGTTTCCTATACCGACGATGTCGGGCAGCGTCAGGGCACGCTGAGCAACAGCTTAGCCACTGATGATACCGCACCGGTTCTGAATGGCGTGCTGTCGGGACCGCTCGCCAGTGGAGAGACGGTTTATTTGTACCGCAATGGCATTTTGCTGGGTGCGGTAACGATGGTCGGTGCGCTGAACTGGACCTATGCCGACAGTGGGCTGCTCAGCGGATCGTATACCTACAGCGCACGCGTCATTGATCTGGCCGGTAATGTCACCTCGTCATCCGATTATCTGCTGGCGGTAGACACCTCGCTGCCGACGACCCTGGCGCAAGTGACTGCGCAGACAACACGCGACACTACGCCGATCCTGAGCGGGGTGATCACCGGCGCACTGACCAGCGGGCAGTATGTTGAAGTGACGGTAAACGGCAAAACGTACACCTCGCAATCCGGCGGCGCGGTGGTGGTTGATCCTCTGCATAACACCTGGTATGTCCAGGTGCCGGATACCGACCTGCTGGCTGCTTCGTCAACGGCATACAACGTAACGGCGCAGGTGAAAAGTTCGGCCGGGAACGGCAATAACGCCAACGTCGGAAGTGGTCTGCTCACGGTGAATGCCGCGGTGGACTATACCCCGGCATGGACCACCACAAATAAAACCACTGCCTATGGTCTGACATATGGTCTGGACAGTCACGGGATGTGGACGGTGCTGGCGAACCAACAGATGATGCAGTCCACCGATCCGCTGACGTGGTCGAAAACGGCACTGACCCTGTATGCGTCAGGGAATAACTACGCCACCAGTTCGATGGCGGATTTTGACCGTAACGGAACGGCCGATCTCTTCATCATGCGTGATGATTACGGCTCGGGGTACGTGAACGGATTCACGAATAACGGTGACGGTACGTTCTCAAGCGCTTATCAGGTCCTGGTGGGAACGCTGGTGTGGTATGGATCCATTGTCGCTTTTGACCGTGAGGGCGATGGCTACCTCGACTTCTGGATGGGAGACGCCGGGGGGCCGGATTCTAATACCTTTGTCTGGAATAACGCCGGTACCCTGACGAGCGCCTCCACCACCGGTAATACTGGCGGAACCGCCACAACCGGCGGTCTGGTAGGGGCCTACTATTCCCTCAGTGAAGGTTCCGGTGTGGATCTGAACAACGACGGAAAAATCGATCTGGCGCAGCATACCTACAACCTCAATAACTATTACACCCTGTCGACCCTGATTAATCAGGGGAATGGGACCTTTGTCTGGGGCCAGAACACAACGAACGTGTTCAACGGTGGGGCGGGAAGTGGTGCGGCCACCCTGGGCGTTTCCATGACGTGGGCGGATTTCAATGGCGACGGATTTATGGACTTGTTCCTGCCGGCAACGCAGACGCGGACCACCTCCGGCTCGCTGTTTCTCAACAACGGCAGTGGGGGGCTCGGTAATGCCATTGCGGTGGGGGCGACAGGCACCACTTACGCCGGTCAGTACAGCCTGGCGGTGGACTGGAACATGGATGGCATGATGGACATTGCGCGCATTGCCCAGACTGGACAGTCTTATCTCTTTACAAACGTGGGCAACAGCAGCAACTGGACGCAGTCCGTACTGGGCGCCAGCATGACCGGGACAACCAGCGGTGTGGCGGCAATGGATTACGACTGGGACGGCGCGGTTGACGTGCTGGTCACCAAACAGTCTGGCAGCGTTTTCCTGATCCGCAACACCAATACCGTCAGTTACGGGACCTCCCTGCATCTGCGAATTGAAGATGGCAATGGGATTAACGCCTACTATGGCAATACTGTGCAACTGTATAACTCATCTGGCATTCTGGTCGGCACGCAAATTATTAACCCGCAGTCCGGGATGGGCGTGAATGACACGTCAGCACTGGTGAGCTTCTACGGGTTGTCGGCCAGTGAAACCTACCATGCCGTGCTGGTGAATACGGTAAGCAACGTCAGTTCGAATATCGACCAGAGCGTCAATACCAGTTGGGGGGGACTGAAAGCGACCGACGCCACTCACGCCTATGACCTCAGTGCGGAAGTCGGGAGTTCGGTGCACAACGGGAAATTCGTGGGGACAGGCTATAACGATACCTTCTTTGCGACGGCAGGCACCGATACTTACGATGGGGCCGGCGGCTGGACATATACCTCTGGCACAGGCGTATGGAGCGCAACCGGCGGGATGGATGTGGTTGATTTCCGCTTATCTACGGTGGCTATCACGGCCAATCTGAGCGTTTCTACTGCGCAAAGTACAGGATTTAACACCTCCACATTTACCAACATTGAGGGGATCACCGGATCGAACTTCAGCGATGTGATCACCGGCAGCAGCGGTGATAACCAGTTTGAGGGGCGGGGCGGCAACGACACCTTTAATATTGGCAACGGGGGCCATGATACGTTGCTGTATAAACTGCTCACCGCCAGTGATGCCACCGGGGGAAATGGTTCCGATACGGTGAATGGTTTCACGGTAGGGACATGGGAAGGAACCAGTGACACCGACCGCATTGATATCCGTGAACTGTTACAAGGCAGTGGCTATACCGGTAACGGGAAGGCCAGCTATGTCAACGGAGTGGCGACTCTGGACTCGCAGGCCGGAAATATCACGGACTTTGTCAAAGTGAACCAGAGCGGTAGCGACACGGTGATTCAAATTGATCGTGATGGTACGGGGGGAACCTTTACTCCCACGAATGTGGTGACGCTGACAGGCGTACATACCGATCTTGCCACCTTGCTGGCGAATCATCAGTTGATGGTGGTGTAGCGATGAAGAACTCAGTCCCTTCTGTTGAAGCATGGCTTGACGCGATGATCACCGTCGCCCGGCATTACCGTCTGGATTTCTCGCGAGAGAATGTCCGCACAACGGTTAACTGGGAACGAGACAGTCAGCGCGAGGAACTCCTGACGGATATGGCCCGCCAGTTAGGGATGGGGCTGCGCCTGATGCCTTTCTCATCCGACTCGCTGACCCCCTGGCGTCTGCCGCTTGTCGCCGTGTTTGACGATGGAGAACTCGGCGTCATTACCCGTCGGGACGCTCAGGGCAATATCAGTGTGCAATTTAGCGGCGATGACCGGCTGGAAACGACGCTGGACGTGGAGACGATTGACGGGCGAATCGCGGAACTTGCGTTATTACGCCCGTTAAGCGCGGTGCCTGATGCGAGGGTGGACGATTATATTCAGCCTTACCAGGCCAGTTGGTTCTGGAATATCGCCCTGAAGGACTGGCGGCGCTATGGCGATATTATGCTGGCGTCACTGGTGGCAAACGTACTGGCCTTAGCCGGAATGCTCTTTTCCATGCAGGTTTATGATCGCGTCGTGCCTGCGCAGTCTTATTCCACGCTATGGGTGCTGTTTGGTGGGGTGATGCTGGCCATTCTGTTTGAATTTACGATGCGGATGGTCCGCACGCACTTGTCAGATGTGATTGGTAAGCGGGCGGATCTACGGATTTCCGATCGGGTCTTCGGTCATGCCATGCGCCTGAAAAACAGCGCCCGTTCCAAATCTACCGGTTCTTTTATCTCGCAAATCAGAGAGCTGGAGTCGGTCAGGGAGTTAATCACCTCTACGACCATCAGTGCGGTGGCTGACTTACCCTTTTTCTTCCTGTTTGTGCTGATTTTGTGGCTGATTGGCGGCTGGCTTGTTCTCGTCGTCTTGCTGGCAATACCGTTACTCCTGATACCGGGACTGTTGATACAGCGACCGCTGGCGCAGCTATCCAATGAGGGGATGCGTGAATCTGCCGTGCGCAACGCCACGCTGGTCGAAGTCGTTGAATCCTTCGAAGACATCAAACTGCTGCGCGCTGAGCAACGCTTTCAGAACCAGTGGAACCATACCAATGACGTCGCTGCCACAATCAGTATGAAGCAGCGTTTTCTGACCGGCCTGTTGCTCACCTGGACGCAGGAGGTGCAATCGATCGTTTATGTGGTGGTACTGCTGGTTGGTTGCTTCATGGTGATGAACGGCGATATGACCACCGGCGCACTGGTAGGGACGACCATTCTTGCCTCCCGGACGATTGCGCCGCTGTCACAAATCTCTGGCGTACTCTCGCGCTGGCAACAGGCAAAAGTGGCCCGTAAAGGACTGGATGAGTTGATGAAGCGTCCTGTCGATCAGCCAGAACACAGCAAACGGGTCCACAAAGCGGCGTTACACGGTCACTATCAGTTTAACAATGCGGTCTTCTGGTACGATGAGGAAGAGAAAATTGCTGATGTCACCATCAACGCTCTTACTATCCGCGCGGGCGAAAAAGTCGCCATCCTCGGGCGAAACGGGGCGGGAAAATCCACACTGTTGCAAATGATGGCCGGGATGCATATTGCCCAACAGGGGCAAGTCCTGCTTGATAACATCAGTATCAGCCAACTGGATCCCGCTGATTTGCGTCGCGATATGGGATTACTCAGCCAGACCGCACGTCTGTTTTTCGGCTCCGTCAGGGAGAACATCACGATGGGAATGCCCGAGGCGTCAGATGAAGAGATTGAACGCGCACTCACGATGAGTGGTGCCATGCCGTTTGTGCAGAAACAGAAAAACGGGCTCAACTATCAGATTCAGGAAGGGGGCTTTGGTCTCTCCGGTGGACAACGCCAGACCCTGTTATTGGCGCGCTTGCTGCTTACGCAACCCAATATCGTCCTGCTGGATGAACCCAGCGCCTCGCTGGATGAAATGACGGAAGAATTCCTGATCGATCAGTTGAAACAGTGGACGACACGCCGCACGCTGATCATCGCGACGCACCGAACGGCAATGTTACAGCTGGTCGACAGGATAATCGTGATGGATCAAGGACGTGTTGTTATGGATGGGCCGAAAGAGGCCATCCTGCGTGAACATGCCGGCGCGCCTCCGACGCCCTCAGTCAGACGGATTATGTTGCAGGATAATCCTGTTCGCTCAGATAAGGGGACCGCAGCATGAGCCGGCAAATTCAACACAACCCCGGACTCAGCGAGCCGCGTCTACCGCGATCCACCCTGGTCGTACGACTCACCGCACTGATGCTGCTCTGTTTTCTGGGCTGGGCATATTTTTTTGAACTTGATGAAGTGACGACCGGGACCGGCACGGTTGAACCGTCCGGACACGAGCAAACGATCCAGTCGCTGGAAGGGGGGATCCTCTCTCATCTGAATGTGAAAGTGGGCGATATCGTTGAGCAGGGGCAACCGCTGGCGCAACTGAACAGGACCAAATCCGAATCGGATGTTCAGGAGGCATTGTCGCGGTTATATTCTGCCCTGGCGACCTCTGCGCGACTGAGTGCAGAAGTCAGCGATAAGCCGCTGACGTTTCCTGGCGAGCTCAGCCACTTGCCAGAACTGACCGCCTCTGAAACCGCGCTATACAACACGCGCCGGGAAGGATTACGTCAGTCTGTCAGCGGACTGGAGGAGGGGATCCAACTGGTCACCCGGGAACTCAACATGACGCGCCCGTTAGTCAGGCAGGGGGCAGCCAGCAGCGTTGAAGTTCTGCGCCTGCAGCGTCAACTGAACGAACTGGCTAACAAAGTCACTGATATTCGGACGCAGTATTATGTCCGGGCTCGCGAAGAACTGGCGAAAGCGAATGCCGATGCGGATGCGCAACGTGCGGTGATCCGCGGACGAGAGGACTCGTTGAGCCGACTGGACTTTGTGGCACCGGTCAGAGGGATCGTAAAAGAGATTGATGTGACCACGGTTGGTGGGGTGATCCCGCCCGGCGGCAAACTGATGACCCTTGTCCCACTGGATGAGCAACTGCTGATTGAAACAAAAATCTCTCCGCGTGATGTGGCCTTTATTCATCCGGGACAAGAAGCACTTGTCAAAATAACCGCTTACGATTATTCCATTTATGGCGGCATGAACGGAAAAGTGGCGGTGATCTCACCGGATACCCTCCAGGATGAGGTCCGTCGCGATGTGTATTACTACCGTGTGTATATCAGGACGACCAGTAATCATCTTGAAAATAAAGATAAAAAACAGTTTCCCATCTTTCCGGGAATGGTCGCCACCGTGGATGTCAAAACCGGAAAGAAAAGTGTGCTCGACTATCTTCTGAAGCCGTTTAATAAGGCCAGAGAAGCGCTACGCGAGCGTTAATATTCCGGGAAGGCGATGCTCCGTGTGGGTGATGAACACGGAGCATTTTCAGACATAATGCCTGGTTAAGAGGGGAAAAGTGTCAAATTTCGGGGAAAATACCCGAGGTAAACGCCTCTCTGATCCCCTCAATATTTGCTTCATCGGTGACGTTCAGTGCGGCCAGTACGTTGCAGGTAAAACTGAGAAACCCACACCCGCTGGCGGTAATCAGATTGCCGTCGCGAACCGAAGGTACAGCCTGATATCTCGCCGCCCCGGTGTAGGCTGAACCGGCTCGCTCCTTGAGATAGGCCAGCCCATTGGAGGTATGACTGACGTCATTAAGAAAGCCGTTGGCCCCCATAAAGGCTGACGCATCGCAAATCGCGCCTACTACTTTTTTCCTTGCCAGCGCCTGTTGCACGATGGGGACGACGCGCTTTGCCTCTTCCCCCCACCAGTTCGTGCCTCCGACCAGGATCAGCGCGGCGTAATCTGCCGGCATGGAATCAAACGTGTAATCCGGCAGGCAGCGAAAGCCTCCCAGCGACATCACTGGCCCTTCATCAGGCGCCACAACCTTAACGTCGTACTGTGGGGCCCAGATTCCGAATCCCCGACGCAATCCAGGCGCCAGTAAGGCGAACTCCCAGTCTGCATATTCTGGAATAAGCAGAAACAGCACTTCACTCGATGTACTCTCTGAGTTCATATGTCCTCCTGTGTCATTACGCAATATTATCGCGGGAGTCGTTGCCTGTGACACACGCTCATTAATATTTTCCTTTTATCCGCGATCGCGGATATCTCTTCACTTATCCCGTATAGCGGATAAAATGAGTTTACAGATTGACTTTATCCTCGAGAAGGGATAAAACTCTTAATATCCCCTTTCGCGGATAATTTTCCTGTGGACGAATGACATGAAGAGCTTACCGATGATCTACAGCCCAACGCAATTAGCGAATGCAATGAAACTGGTTCGTCAGCAAAATGGCTGGACGCAGAGCGAGCTGGCGAAAAAAATCGGCATAAAGCAGGCAACCATTTCCAATTTCGAAAATAACCCTGACAACACCACATTGATGGGCACTGTTGCAAATAGTCGGTGGTGATAAACTTATCATCCCCTTTTGCTGATGGAGCTGCACATGAACCCATTCAAAGGCCGGCATTTTCAGCGTGACATCATTCTGTGGGCCGTACGCTGGTACTGCAAATACGGCATCAGTTACCGTGAGCTGCAGGAGATGCTGGCTGAACGCGGAGTGAATGTCGATCACTCCACGATTTACCGCTGGGTTCAGCGTTATGCGCCTGAAATGGAAAAACGGCTGCGCTGGTACTGGCGTAACCCTTCCGATCTTTGCCCGTGGCACATGGATGAAACCTACGTGAAGGTCAATGGCCGCTGGGCGTATCTGTACCGGGCCGTCGACAGCCGGGGCCGCACTGTCGATTTTTATCTCTCCTCCCGTCGTAACAGCAAAGCTGCATACCGGTTTCTGGGTAAAATCCTCAACAACGTGAAGAAGTGGCAGATCCCGCGATTCATCAACACGGATAAAGCGCCCGCCTATGGTCGCGCGCTTGCTCTGCTCAAACGCGAAGGCCGGTGCCCGTCTGACGTTGAACACCGACAGATTAAGTACCGGAACAACGTGATTGAATGCGATCATGGCAAACTGAAACGGATAATCGGCGCCACGCTGGGATTTAAATCCATGAAGACGGCTTACGCCACCATCAAAGGTATTGAGGTGATGCGTGCACTACGCAAAGGCCAGGCCTCAGCATTTTATTATGGTGATCCCCTGGGCGAAATGCGCCTGGTAAGCAGAGTTTTTGAAATGTAAGGCCTTTGAATAAGACAAAAGGCTGCCTCATCGCTAACTTTGCAACAGTGCCAAAGCCATGTATTCCAGAATGTGATGCAGTCCCTGAAAGTTGACTGGCTGACGCATACACCGGCAGGTAAGGATGGCACCCGGACAACGGCACGGTCCAAAGGTAAAGTAGAGCGTCCTTTCAGGACCGTTAAAGAGGCACATGAAACCCTGTACCATTTCCATAAACCGGAGACGGAGCTGCAGGCCAACGAATGGCTCTGGAACTATCTGAGTCGTTACAATGCGCAGCAACACCGCAGCGAGAAACACTCGCGCCTGGAGGACTGGCTGGCAAATATCCCCCGGGACGGCGTGAGAGATATGTGCAGCTGGGAACAATACGGTCGGTTCGCCCGGGAGCCGGAATCCCGCAAGGTGGGTGTTGATGCGCGGGTAACGATAGACGGCACCGCATGGGAAGTTGAACCGGATATGGCGGGGGAAATCGTCATTCTGCTGTGGGGGTTGTTTGACGAAGAGATGTATGTGGAGTTTACCGGTGAAACATGGGGGCCTTATTATCCGGTATCGGGGCCTGTGCCACTACACCGTTATCGGACGTTCAGGCGTGGCAAAGCGGCTGAACGGGCCGATCGTATTCATGCTCTGGCCAGACAGCTGAACATCCCCATCAGCGCGTTGTCCGGAAGCGATCTCCGCGTGGTCAGTGATGACACCCAGCAGCGCATTGATGAATTGCCACATCAGCCCTTTGATGCCCGAAAATTTGAATACCACTTTCCCACCGTTATTGCGGCAAAACTGGCTATTGCCGACGATCTGGCCATTCCGCTGGCCAGAATGCCGGATGAAGACCGGGCGTTTATCGACAGTATTCTGGCTGAGACGCTAAACCGTAATGAAGTACTCGCCCGCATCAGAGACTATTTTCGTAACAGACAACCAGGAGAAGACCATGCGGGTTGAAGTGATGGAGCATTATGGGCTGACGCAGTCTATTGAACAGGCCAGGTATTATGAAACTGCTCACCATAAGCAGTTGATGAAAGACATTAAAGGGGCGATACGCGAAGGGCGTCTGATAGCCGTCTGTGGTGTGGTCGGAAGTGGCAAAACAGTCACTCTGCGACGCCTGCAGCAGCAACTGATGGATGAAAACAAAATCATTGTCGCCCGTTCCCTGTCGGTCGACAAACAGAGTGTCCGGCTCGCCACGCTGATTAACGCCCTGTTTTACGACCTGGCGCAGGATAAGCAGGTGCAGATCCCCAAGCAGGGTGAACGTCGCGAGCGGGAACTGCAGGAGCTGGTCAAAAAAGGTAAACGCCCGGTGGCGCTGTTTGTTGATGAGGCGCATGACCTGAACGGTAATACACTGACGGGGCTCAAACGGTTGATGGAAGTGGTTGAAGACGGCGGAGGACGGCTATCTGTCGTTCTGGCAGGTCACCCTAAACTGCGTAATGACCTGCGTCGTCCGACGATGGAGGAAATCGGTTATCGTACCGATATTTTTACGCTGGACGGGATCACCGGCAGCCAGCGCGAATATATCCAGTGGTTGCTGAAAACCAGCACCGGCAAGGGTAAGCCGGAAGATATTCTGACGACCGAAGCAGTTGACCTGTTGGCGATGAAACTTCGTACACCGCTGCAGGTCCAGTTGCACCTGACGCTGGCGATGGAAGCAGGATACCAGACAGGTGAAAAGCCGATTACCGCCACGCTGGTTGAATCCGTACTGTCACGTCAACTGGATGACCTGGAACCGACACTCACGCGGCATGGTTACCGGCTGAAAGATATGGTGGAGCAGTTTGATGCAAAACCTGCTGAAATCAGGGCATTATTTAACAATCAGTTAGACCCTGCCCGCACAGCCGAGCTACGCGACAGAATGTTGGCGGTCGGCCTACCGATATGACGATGTCTATTTGCAGTTATTGTGAGCCCGGCGGACTGGATTGCGAGTCCGTCTGGCTGATTGCGAGCCCATTGTCACTTAATGTGAGTCGGGGGCGTTTTTCATTTGCAGTTAATGTGAGCCGAAATATGCGCTGATTGCGAGTCGGAGGGATTTCGATTGCGAGCCACTACACATAGGGATTATCAACGCGATGAGAATTTTACTGGTTGAAGATGATCTGATGATCGGCGACGTGGTGGCGAATTCGTTACGCGATGCGTCGTATGCGGTGGACTGGATGAAAAATGGCAATGATGCGCTGGCCAGTTGCTTCGCGCAGCATTATGACATTGTGCTCCTGGATCTTGGGCTGCCGGGACAGGACGGCTTTAGCGTCATGAACGCACTTCGCCGTCAGGGATCATCCGTACCGGTGGTGATTGTCACCGCGCGGGATGCCCTTACGGACAGACTTCACGGCCTCGACAGTGGAGCAGACGATTACCTAATTAAACCGTTCGAGTTCAGCGAACTGCTCGCGCGGATACGCGCTGTTTTGCGACGACATAACGGCAACAGTGATCGATTGCTGAGTAACGGTGTGCTCAGCCTGAACCCGGTCAGTCACGAAGTGTGTTTGTTGGCCAGCGGAGAGAACTTTTTACTTTCGAAGCGCGAGTATGCTCTTCTGGAAGCACTCATGCAGCGCCCCGGCGGTATTCTCTCTCGCAGCGATCTTGAAGACCGTATTTATGGCTGGGGGGATGAGATTGAAAGTAACGCTGTTGAGTATTTCATCCACGCTCTACGTAAAAAGCTCGGCCGGAATGCCATCAAAAATGTCAGGGGGGTCGGATGGCTGGTTTCCAAAAGCGAGTGAAAAACTCTCTGAAGCTACAGCTCTCGGTAGCCCTGAGCGTCGCCATTTTATTTACCGCAGTTATTTCCTGTGGTCTTACCTTCTATTTTGCACTCGACGAAGCCCATGAACTACAGGATGGCACCCTGACCCAAATCGCCAGTGTGATATATGACAACCCTGACTCGCAGACTCTTGTTAAGCAACTGGATGGTGATAATGATTCCCGAGTGGTGGTGGAATTCATATCGGAAAACGGTAATTCCCTGCAGGCCCGCGACCCCACTTTTCAGCTGGAAACGCCCATGCATGAAGGTTTTCAGAACGTAATTTCCGGCGGAGAATCGTATCGTGTATTGGTGCATCGACTTTCACCCACCCAATTGGTCGCCATTGGTCAGCAGCTTGACGTACGCGACGAAATCTCATTTGAAAGCGCACTGCGCACGTTGATCCCGCTCAGTCTGCTGTTGCCGATACTGTTGCTGGTTGCGACTGATCTGATCCGGAAAGCCTTTCGCCCCGTTTCACTCCTTGCCGATGAGGTGCATCAGCGAGATGAACGCAATTTGACGCCGTTCCCTGAAGATGCCATTCCTGATGAAATTCGTCCATTTGTGGGTGGTATCAATAAATTGTTGCACAAAGTTAACGATGCCATGCAGACACAGTCACGTTTTATCGCCGATGCGGCCCATGAGTTACGTACCCCGCTAACGGCATTGTCGCTACAGGCGGAGCGGCTGTCGGCGAGCGAAATGTCGCCCGAAGCGCAATTCCGGCTGAACAGCCTGCAACAAGGGTTAAGCCGAACCAAAAACTTGTTAGAACAGCTGCTTCTGCTTGCCCGCGAACAGCAAAATACGCGGCAAGGAAATAATCAGCCTCTGCTCATTACACAGTTATTCAGGGAGGTGATTGAATCCCTGCATCCACTTGCTCTGGAAAAAAGTATTGATATTGGCGTACTGGAAACTGCCAGTGCGAGTCAGCTGGTTTACACCGATAAATACACACTCACTATTATCGTGAAAAATCTGGTAGAAAACGCAATCCGCTATATACCGGAACACGGACAAATTGATCTCAGCGTGATGGTATCGCAGCACGAAGCGATCATTAAAGTTGAAGATAACGGTCCCGGTATTGCCGCAGAAGAAAGGATGCGCGTGTTCGATGCATTTTATCGCCCTGAAGGCGTGACCCAACCCGGCTCTGGGTTGGGCTTAGCGATAGTCAAAGCATGCGTCACGCGGCTGGGTGGGAAAGTTACTTTAGCCCCTGCCAGCCAGTTTACCTCAGGCGTACTGGTCAGCATTGTCCTGCCACTGCAATCTGCGCGATAAAATGTAGATGAAAATTGTACTCTTACTGGAGATACTTTGCGTTCTGCTGGTGTTTTGCCTGCATCCCGACCTCGGTAAGGATATTGCCTGTTATTTGCATAAGATGATTTTCTACTCTTGCCACAGGTTTACGAGTAGGTGATTTGGGAGGAAGCGTCTTAGCCTTTGAAGTTGGCGCGAAGGAGAGAATGGCACTCCGTGCAACGCATTAATTACCGCGGATATCCGCCATCACCTACTTGCGCCTGTGTGTACCATTTCATCAGCTCTGCAGTTCCCGGCTCGTTTTCGGCGGGGGCCCATGGGGCGGCATCTTGATCAGCAACAGGCTGGTACCTACCGTGTTTTACCTCAAAAATAACGCCGCCTTCATCCAGTGACAATACGGTATGCCAGGTGCCTGCATCCATCTCCAGCACTTTACAGTCCTCACCTAACACGACGCGCTGGGTCAGGTTACCCAGGTCATCAAAGTTCAATACCAAAAAGCGACCGGTAAGGGATGTCAGCAGTTCAAAAGTATGCGGGTGGCGATGAGGGCGAACATAAGTTCCCGGTTCCATAGCAATAGCCAGACGCTGCACCGGGTCGCTCAATTCAGGGTGGAAATTATGATGGGCACGTAAGCGGGGGGAATTTGCGGCTTGTGCGCTTTGCTTGCGTAGGTCGTTGAAAGTAAGTTGTTTCATATTATAAGCCTTATTGCATTCTTGCAGCTTACGGCAACCAGGTTGCCGTAAGGCTTTTTGTTATACTAACAATCGATTAGCCACGGCATTCGCGGAACAAATCGCGGTCAGGATTATAGACGCTGGTGCTTACGTCCCACAGCCCCAAAATCGATGAGAACAGGTTGTCGTGGGAATATGATTTTTTCGCCGCATTATTTTCAAGGCAAGACATGTTGATGTGTTTCCCGGCGATAAAGCCCGGTGACATCCAGACCTGCATCGGAATATGCGTCTGCTGATCCGGTGCCAGTTTGTACGGCGTGCCGTGCAGATATAGCCCGCTTTCGCCCAATGATTCACCATGATCGGACACATAAAGCAGCACGGTGTTGTACTGATCGCTGTAATTTTTTAGCTTTTCAATCATCTCAGCTAATACATAGTCTGTATAACGAAGGGTGTTGTCGTAGGTGTTGACCAATTGTTCCTGAGTACAGTTTTCGATATCGCTACGTGCACATTCGGGCATGAAGTGGCGATGCTCAGCCGGATAACGCAGGTAATAAGTCGGTCCATGGCTGCCAATGATATGGAAGGCGACAAGCTTATCACCTGGCATTTTGGCGATTTCATCATCAAGGTTTTCCAGCATCACCTCGTCATGGCACGTTTTGCCATCGCACAGTTTCGGGTTATCACTAGGCTTAATTTCGACAGTCGGGATGCGGCTACATACGCCTTTACAACCGCCATCGTTCTCTTTCCATAACAGCGAGACACCGGTTTTCTGCACGATGTCGAGGAAATTTTCACTGTTAGATGCTTTTTTACTGTCGTACTCGGTGCGATTCATATTCGAGAACATGCACGGAACGGATATTGCGGTAGCGGTACCGCAGGAATGCATATTTTTAAACGAAATAACGCCGCCGGATTTGCTGGTAAAGGCATTGGTATCACGCGAATAACCGTTCATCGAGAAATTCTGGCTGCGTGCCGTTTCGCCAATCACCAGGAACATCAGCGTGGGTTTTTCGTGAGCGACGACGCGTTTAGCATCATTCCCCAGCGTCTGGAAAGGCACTTTAGTCGTAAAGTACGTATCCTTAACATACTGGAAAGTGCTGTAAGCGTAGTTCGCCGGGATGATCTCTTTATTCAATGTCGAGTTATTGCGGCCGACAGAGGCATAATCCTGATAATAAAGTGCGGCAACACCTGCAATCAAACTCAACGATGCCAGCACGGAGAGCAAACGGTAAGCAATGCCTTTATACCATTTTTCAGGATATTGAATTTTTATTGAAAAAAGGAGGATGGCAGGAAGGATACCGGTAAAGACGAACCATATAATAATTGAGCCATTAAGATAGGAATGCGCTTCCTGGGGGTTAGTTTCAATAATGTTTTGAATCATCGTTTGATCAAACATTACTTTATATTTTAGTGTCGAATAACTGACCAGTGAGCCAGTGATAAACAGTAAAGCAAAGAAAGGTTTCAGCAGAAAACGAACTGAGAAAGGCATAAAAACAACGTTAAGCGCCGCAACCAGAACAAAGGGAATAGAAATGACAAAACCAATTTTGACATGCTCTAAATGCGACAAAATCTCGTAAAAATGCAGCAATATTGGCCAGTTAAGTAAAAACGCAAAGATCATTGCCAGAAGTAAAACCAGCGGAATAACTTTCACCCTGAAAAGTACAGGCATTAACACCTCCGGAAAATAGTAAACCAGTAAAAACATTGATGATAATTACAACAATTCAATCTAATATTATGATTGCCTTATTCGCTGCAAAGCAGAGATTATCATTCTGAAATCTTAGGTTAACCTTAACGAGGCTTTGTTGAATAAATCAGATTTCGGGTAAGTCTCCCCCGTAGCGGGTTGTGTTTTCAGGCAATACGCACGCTTTCAGGCATACCTGCTTTCGTCATTTTGTTCAGCGCTCGTACCAGGGCCATAGCCTCCGCAACCTGACCATCGTAGTCACGCAGCGTCAGTGAACCCCCGAACAGCTGTTTTACCCGGTACATCGCCGTTTCCGCTATCGAGCGACGGTTGTAATCTGTTGTCCATTTCCACCGCGCATTACTCCCGGTCATTCGCTGATTAGCCACTGCACGGTTACGGTCTGCATATTCACCGGGCCAGTAACCCGCACCTTTTCGGGGAGGGATAAGCGCGCTGATTTTCTTATGCCGCAGTTCATCGTGACATAGCCGGGTATCGTAAGCGCCATCGGCGGCGGCTGACCTGATTTTCCGGTGGGTTTGCCGGATTAACCCGGGGAAGGCCTCTGAGTCCGTAACGTTGTTCAGCGACAGGTCAGCGCAGATGATTTCATGTGTTTTACTGTCAACGGCGAGATGCAGCTTACGCCAGATACGGCGGCGTTCCTGGCCATGCTTTTTGACTTTCCACTCGCCTTCACCGAAGACCTTCAGCCCGGTGGAATCAATTACCAGGTGTGCGATTTCACCCCGGGTGGGCGTTTTGAAACTGACATTAACCGACTTTGCCCGCCTGCTGACACAGCTGTAATCCGGGCAGCGTAGCGGAACGTTCATCAGAGAAAAAATGGAATCAATAAAGCCCTGCGCAGCGCGCAGGGTCAGCCTGAATACGCGTTTAATGACCAGCACAGTCGTGATGGCAAGGTCAGAATAGCGCTGAGGT
The DNA here is from genome assembly GCF_950098555.1 of Citrobacter sp. T1.2D-1. Taxonomy (NCBI): domain Bacteria; kingdom Pseudomonadati; phylum Pseudomonadota; class Gammaproteobacteria; order Enterobacterales; family Enterobacteriaceae; genus Citrobacter; species Citrobacter sp. T1.2D-1. Next base: position 6,861 of record NZ_CATNHH010000005.1, on the reverse strand, counting down.
CTGCCTCGTGAAGAAGGCGCTGCCGACTCATACCAGGCCTGAATAGCTTCATCATCCAGCCAGAAAGTTATGGAGCCACGGTTGATGAGGGCTTTATTGTAGGTGGGCCAGTTGGTGATTTTGAACTTTTGCTTTGCCACGGAACGGTCTGCGTTGTCGGGAAGATGCGTGATCTGATCCTTCAACTCAGCAAAAGTTCGATTTATTCAACAAAGCCGCGGTGATGCTTACGGTATGGTGGTTATCAAGTTTTATCCTGATTAGCACCCTTAATGGCTATTTCGATAATCAGGACCGCGATTTTCTGACAGGTAAACTTCAGCTCACCGAAGAGTTTCTTAAAACAGAGACGTTCCGGAACAAAACGGATATTAAGTCATTATCAGAAAAAATAAACGATGCGATGGTAGGGCACAATGGTTTATTCATTTCTATAAAAAACATGGAAAATGAAAAAATTGTTGAACTCTATGCCAAAAATTCTGTTGTTCCAGCGGTCCTGCTTAATAAGTCGGGTGATATTCTCGACTATATGATCCAGACGGAAGAAAATAACACCGTGTACCGCAGTATCTCGCGGCGGGTTGCCGTGACGCCGGAACAGGGTAAAAGCAAACATGTCATCATTACGGTTGCCACGGATACTGGGTATCACACCCTGTTTATGGATAAGCTCAGTACCTGGCTGTTCTGGTTCAATATCGGTCTGGTCTTTATTTCTGTTTTTCTGGGCTGGCTGACCACACGTATTGGTCTGAAACCGCTACGGGAAATGACCAGTCTGGCTTCCTCCATGACCGTACACAGCCTGGATCAGCGTCTTAATCCCGATTTGGCTCCGCCGGAAATTTCTGAGACCATGCAGGAGTTCAATAACATGTTCGATCGCCTGGAGGGGTCATTCCGGAAACTGTCAGATTTCTCGTCTGACATCGCGCATGAGCTGCGCACACCGGTCAGTAATCTGATGATGCAGACGCAGTTTGCACTGGCTAAGGAAAGGGATGTTTCGCATTACCGCGAAATCTTATTCGCTTACCTGGAAGAACTGAAAAGGTTGTCACGAATGACCAGTGATATGCTTTTTCTGGCACGTTCAGAGCATGGTCTGCTGCAGCTGGATAAACATGATGTGGATCTGGCCGCCGAACTGAATGAATTACGTGAGCTGTTCGAGCCTCTGGCAGACGAAACAGGAAAGACAATCACCGTTGAAGGAGAGGGCGTTGTTGCCGGAGACAGCGATATGCTGCGACGTGCTTTCAGTAACCTGCTTTCCAATGCAATCAAGTATTCTCCCGATAACACCTGTACAGCGATACACCTTGAGCGTGACAGTGACTGTGTGAACGTGATGATTACGAATACGATGTCCGGCCAGGTTCCCGCTAATCTGGAACGTTTGTTTGATCGGTTCTATCGAGCTGATTCATCAAGGGTCCACAACACGGAAGGCGCGGGGCTGGGATTATCAATTACAAGGTCGATCATTCATGCTCATGGCGGCGAGCTGTCAGCAGAACAGCAGGGGCGGGAAATTGTGTTCAGTGTGCGCCTGTTAATGGATTAATCCCGTTCTTCAGGAGAAACCTGGAAGGTGACAAAATTGTCATCATTCAGTCACGCGATAAACAGAGGCGGTTTTTTATAATCATACATAAATCAGGAGCAGAGTGATAACGCAATCGCCTGGTTCCTGGAGTGATGAATAACCCGCCCTGAGATCAAATGCTTTCTCTGTTATAAGCCGTTGATTGTTTGGGTATGAAAACACCGGAGACCCAACCATGAAAAAGATCCTTGTATCATTTGTTGCCATTATGGCTGTCGCTTCATCCGCCATGGCTGCAGAGACAATGAACATGCATGACCAGGTAAATAATGCCCAGGCACCCGCCCATCAGATGCAGTCAACCTCTGAAAAAAGCGCTGTTCAGGGAGACAGTATGACAATGATGGATATGAGCGGACACGATCAGGCTGCAATGTCCCATGAAATGATGCAAAACGGCAACGCTTCTGCCCACCAGGACATGGCGGAGATGCATAAAAAAATGATGAAAGGCAAACCAGGGGCCACCAACGAATCAGCAACGTCATTTTCAGAAATGAACGAGCATGAAAAAGCCGCTGTTGTGCACGAGAAGGCGAATAATGGTCAGTCTTCCGTTATTCATCAGCAGCAGGCTGAAAAGCATCGCAGCCAGATCACCCAGAATTAACCCGCAGCTCCACTTGTTAGACCCTCATTTGACGCCGAAGTCACTGGCTTACGCTCCCGTCCGGGAGCGTTTTTTTTATTCTTTCATTTATCATTGAGTCTTATGGGAATGGATTTAATCAGTTACTTAATCCCTGCCTCAGCAACAAGTCCCGGAAAGAGCAGCTTTATATTCCGGGTTTTTCTGCTCATAACCTCAACGGTGGCGCTTAGGATGTACTTTGTAAGTACCCAGAGTGTGTGTCATCAGTACCGGTGTTAATGCACCAGCCCATTCCAGCCATGTATACCCATGTAAATCCCAACAGCAGCAATCAGGGCGCTTGAAATATAGGGGGCTCTTCTGGCGATGGTATTGAAGCCACTCCAGCGTTTGGCGACCTGACGAACGCTGATCGCCGCACCCACTCCAACCGTTACGAGGGTCAATGCCAGGCCGATACTGAAACAAACAACCAGTGTGGCACCCAGCGTAAGCGCTTTAAGCTGAAGGCAGATCAACAATACAGTTATAGCTGCCGGGCAAGGGATAAGCCCTCCTGTCAGTCCAAATATCAGGATTTGCCCGTTGGTTACTTCTTTCCCGTCGAAGCGGCGTTTTATGTCATTGGCATGAGCCAGTTCGTGAGCGTCCTGATACTCTTTCGAATTCACATCCAGCCCATCAAGCTCAGAGTGGTCATGGTCATGGTCGTGTTCAGCGAACGCCACATCATAGTCATGGACATGACCACGATGTCCCAGAGACAGACGTACGTTGAAACTGTGAGGCTCAGGGATGGGAGATGTTGACTCCAGATAATCACCATGATCAACAAATTCAAAAGTCTGAGAGATCGTACTGTTTTCCCGAAGTGTGGTTAATGAGATATCTTCAGAAGCCCATCTTTGGCCACTAAGAGTGCGTAGCCGCCAGTGGGGAAGTTGTCCTTCTTCAAAAATGGACAGTTCAACTTTTCCATGGCCAGTATCGATCAACCTTGTTTCGTCATGGTGATGATGTTCATTCTCCTGCATTCCCTCCAGCCAGTTTTTCTCACCGCTCCAGGTTCGCCAGAACATCCAAAAAGCCGTACCAAGGATGATCACTGAAGAGACCATCTGTAGCCAGGGTTCGGCTGATTCTGCGGTAAATTTATTACTGATATACATCCCTCCAAAAGCAATCAGCCATACGACTGCAGTGTGCGACAATGTTGCCGCGACACCCAGCATCACGGCCTGACGTACGGTGCCTTTTATAGCAATGATGAATGCTGCCATCATTGTTTTGGAGTGCCCGGGCTCCAGTCCATGAAGCGCGCCAAGCAGAATGGCGCTGGGGATGAAAAACCATGCGTTGCCTTGCTGAAGAAGTGTCGTAAATTCGTTCATGAGAATCATTCTTGGTTATTAAGTGTAGGCCGGATTCTACTCCCCCCCAGTAAAATATACTACCCCCCAGTAGAATAACGCTGGTATAGTTACATAAAATATCCAGGAGAGTGAGAGCCCACATGTCACATACCATCCGCGATAAACAAAAACTGAAAGCACGTACAAGCAAGATCCAGGGGCAGGTTGCTGCGCTGAAAAAAATGCTTGATGAACCTCACGAATGTGCCGCTGTACTGCAACAAATAGCCGCCATACGTGGTGCCGTGAATGGTTTATTGCGTGAAGTGATTAAAGGACATTTGACTGAACATATTGTTCATGAAAGTGAAGAACAGAAACGAGAAGAAGACCTGGACGTTGTGCTGAAGGTTCTGGATTCTTACATCAAGTGACAGTTTGGCTAAAAGCCCTGAGCATTAATTTATCTAAATAACACGTTATCAAGTGACGGTTTTGGGCTGTTTGTAGCGGCATAGTGAGTTTGTTTAATCAATGAGCTTTAAGATGCCCCCCTTCATGCAAGGCAACGCGTACATTTCTGGTACATCTACTTCCCTTACTTTGCTCAGGGCAACCCACATTGTTAAAGCCTCTACTCGCTGACCATCAAAATCACCCAACGTCAGATAATGGAAAAAAATTTTGGATGACATTTTGAAACGTGTCCTCTGCTGTGAACGTCGAGAGATGCTACGCGAGAAAGGAGATGACCTACTTAGTATCCTGTTAAGTAGGTCTATCTGAAGAAGTAGACAACTTTAAAGTCTTTTTCATGTTAAAGGAGACAACTTTAATGTCTGTGTACAGGTCCTACCTTTGCTCAAATCAAAATGTTCTGACATACCAAAATGGAGTGTAAAATGACTCAAAACCAGGGTTCTGAGCCAGTACCGGCGAGCCGGACAGGGCAGCTCATCAGCGCCCGGGATATGGCCATGCAGAAATTCGAAGAAGGGATGCGGTTAATCTCGGAAGCGTCGGAACTGTGCGGTCTCTCTCTCTTCACCAGCAGAATTATGCAGCCCAACGCATTTGGTCTTCCGTCGTCACTGGATCGCACCATCGAGGAGGGGCGTAAGGAAATTGACCGTAAAACGTGGAAAAGGCTCTTTGAAGAAACAGGTATGGACCGGTACTGGAACCATAAGCAAAAAGAAGCCTTTAACGAATCCCTTCGTACGGATCCGCCCGTCGCTTCCCTGGAGATTGTTAAGGGAACATTACAGCATGCACTGGCTAACAGACGAGACACCCTTGCAGAAGGTTTCGTTGATGTTCTCAACAAGCTTGACCGAAGTTTCAAAAGCAATGCCAGGCAATATACAATGCCAAAAAAGCTTGTTCTTCGGGGGATTTTTCCTGGTGTGAACGTGCTGAGGTACAACGGTTTCTCGCAGGACAATCACTTTTGTTTACGCGACTTTGAGAATATTGTATGCATCTGTTCTGATACTCCAACACCTGCAACCGGCGGTGGGCTGAGTATGGTCGACAGGCTGACGGCCATGAGAAATACAGAATTCACAGGCGAGGTCAGTGATGAGAATGGCTGGCGGTGTCGCCTGTTTGAGAATGGAAACGTTCATATTTGCATCGACAGTATCTCGCTTCTGAATGCTCTGAACGATCTTATCAGCATATATTTTGCAAACCAGCTTCCGGCCGCAGGAAAAAAATGATGATTGAAAATGATAAAGAAAAAAGCCTGAACGATGCTACCCCGCCAGAGGTGCAGAATGACATCCGCAGCGAATCCACTGAAAAATCAAAGGAAATGGGTCGTTCAAGGTACTCATCTATCGCGATGATCGATTACTTCAATGCAATCGAACGTCTGTGCAAAGAGAAAGAAATTAACCCGGAAAATATCGATCTGAGCTTCAAAGTTCACTGGCTCAGAAACGCTGTTGGCGGCTCGTTTGCAAGGTCACAGGAGATGTTCGCGGAGTACCAGAAGTATGTTAAAGAGGTTCCTGAAGAGGCCCGTTACCTGGATATACCCGATGAGGTAAAGGTTGCACTCGGCGATATTATCTCGTACATCACCTGGCACTACCGTAGAAGCTATACCGCAATACAGAATGATAGTGTTAAAAAAGCTGAAGCACGTAGCATGCAGCTGGAGGAGGAGGTAACGCAGCTGTTACAGCGGCTTGAGCAAAGCGCTACCGATATGGATGAGCTGAAACTTGAGAATCAGGCACTACAGGGTCGATTAGAGATCCGGGACAGTACCGTCAAGGAGTTAGAAACAAGGCTGAATGTTGCCGAAGCAGAACTCGAAACCTGCCATCACCAGTTAGATAGCACACGGCATGAATTGAGCCTCGCACAGCAGTCAAATGACTCACTCTCCCAGCAACTGGCTGAACGTAAAACAGAGATCGCTGGTCACCTTGAATATCAAAAAAAGCTGAACGAAGAGATCAACACGCAGCGTTCTGATAACGCCGGTCTTTCCAGACAATGCGACCAGTTAAGTCAGACTGTGTCAGATACAAAGGCAGAGAGGGACAGGTTTGAACAGGAATTGATTGCTGCACAGAACCTTTGTACTGAGCTGAAAAGTGCACTGTCCGGGAAAGAGGGTGACCTGGTGGCGGTGAATGCCGAGCTTACTGAACTCCATAAACTAAACGAGTCGCTGAGCGCCGACCTGAATAAAGTAACTTTGGTCAGCCAGGGCTATGAAGCGGAAGTGGCTGAACAAAGCAATGAACTCAAAACGCTCCAGGCCAAAGTAATGAAGCTGGAAGCTACCCTGGAGGCGGAGAAAACAATCTCAGAATCCCTAAAAGGCACCATTGATACATTAACTGGTGCAATGGCAGGGGGAGGTACTGGAAAGTCAAAACAGCCGCGTAGCAGAAAAACATCATGATAAATGAAGCCAGGTTGATACACTTCTCTGCATCCCCTGGCACATAAGAACTTCTGCGGACATTCAGCCCGTCCGCAGGAGTTTTCGTCCTTCAGTCAACAAATGCACTACCTTTTTTGAGTCTCCACTTTCCAGAGCAGAAAACACGTTACCGATTCTACCAACAGCTTGTATCTGAGTGATAACCCCAGTCTTGTAATCATCTAGGATCCCTGACAGGAAAGCGTTCAGTTTTGTCTGTTCGCTTAGCGAAAGTGAATCGCCACGGATAATCTAGACACTTCCGAGCCGTTGATAATACTGGTTTTCATATTCTGTCGGTGACATCTGATCGCTAGAACCATGCCGACGCTTACTGTTATAAAACATTTCGATGTAATCA
>NZ_CATNHH010000004.1:0-198561 GCF_950098555.1 Citrobacter sp. T1.2D-1 | reverse complement strand
TGAGGCAGCACCTGGCACGGCTGGGACGGAAGTCGCTGTCGTTCTCAAAATCGGTGGAGCTGCATGACAAAGTCATCGGGCATTATCTGAACATAAAACACTATCAATAAGTTGGAGTCATTACCGAGGAAGTGATTGCCAAAATTTTTGATGTGAATATCCCGCTAAGCAAAATCAATAAGGCAAAAATCGACTAACGGATATTGATGAGGGGCTCTCCCCCTCATGTGACTTAACGAGACATCAGGCAGGAGAGATATTTTGCTCCCGAACGTTGCACGATCTCGTGGGCATCACCAACAATATTCAGCCCTTCAAACGCGCCGTACAAACTGGCGAATTTCACGCCTTTCAGTCGACGCATAATGCCTGCCACTGTATCAGACGATAAGGGTAGCATGTTGGGATAACTCCACATAAATGATACCGCGTCGGCCCCCGGAGTCACCTGCAAGATATCTCCGCTGAGGAGAGTCCCTTCCCCCTCGTCCTGGTACAGAACGGTTCCACCGGCAAAATGGCCGCCCAGACGCAACAACGTGATGCCGGGAAGCAAACTGTGTTCCTCTCCTTCCCACTGGCGAATCCAGGGACTGTCTCGCATGATCCAGGCACTGTCAGCGGCATGGAGCCAGACGGGAGCGTCAAACGCCTCCGCCCAGTCCTGCATCGTGGTGTAGTAGTGAGGATGAGAGATCGCGATGGCGCTTAATCCGCCCAATGCATGGATGAGCGTTCGGGTTGCCGGATCCAGATTCGCAATACAATCCCAGAGGACATTTCCCACCGGCGTTCTGAGCAGAAACGCCCGCTGGTTTATCGCAAAAGAAGGAACGGTTATCAGGCTTAACAACTGCGGCGTATGTTGCTGCCACTTGTTGGTATGGCGACGCGTCAGTTCGTCAGAATCGATCCACGCCTGCCCGGTGACCGGCACATATTGCCGCGCATCCTGACAAATTTTGCAGCGCTCGACGGGGCGCTGACTGTCGTCATACGAAGTACCACAGGCTTTGCACAGCGTTATCATCTTCACTCCTGACCAGGCCTAAAACCACGGTAAGTATGGCAGAGGATGCTGCCAGTCAGGGACGCAATGCTCTTCCAGACCGGAACAGCCGAACCTTACTCATCTACACTTACCTGATGTATCAGGCGTGTCAGTGGCGAAATAAGAATAATGGGACGGACAGGAATATGAAAAAAATCGCGATTATCGGGGCGGGTCCGACAGGGGTTTATACCTTTTTCTCATTACTCAAAGAGGAGCAGCCGCTGGAGATCGCCGTCTTTGAACGCGGGAGTGAGGCAGGAATTGGAATGCCTTATGGCCATTCTGAAAATACCCCAATGATGTTGGCAAATATTGCCAGTATCGAGGTCCCCCCGCTTTTTGACACCTGGCTTGAGTGGCTGCAGACCCAGGACGCGCACTATCTTGCGCACTATGGCGTTAACAAGGAAGCACTGCACCAGCGTCAGTTTCTGCCACGTATTTTACTGGGCGACTATTTCCGCGCGCAGTTTTTGCTCGCCGTTCGCCACGCAGAAGATCGTGGTTTTAAGGTCACATTGTATGAGTCCTGTGAAGTCACGGATGTGGCAGCCGATCCCACTGGTGTACAACTCTGGACAGAACGGCACGCGGTGCCGCTGCAAGTCGACCTCGCGGTGATCGCCACTGGACACGTCTGGCCGGACGATGACGAATCAACGCGCGCATTTTATCCCAGCCCCTGGTCCGGCTTGATGGAGGCCGATGTGCCCGCCGCCAGAGTGGGTATTCTGGGGACCTCGCTGAGCGCCCTGGATGCCGCAATGGCAGTGGCGGTACAACACGGAACGTTTCACGAAACGGATGAAAATCAGGTCCATTTCTCGCTGAATAAACACAGTGAAGCGCTGGAGATCACGCTGATGTCCCGTTCCGGCATTTTGCCGGAAGCCGACTTCTACTGCCCCATTCCCTATGAACCCGTAGAGTACGTTACCGGGGAGGCCATCACGCGCGAAATCGATGCCGGTTCAGTCGGACTCCTCGATCGCGTTTTTAGACTCATGCAGCAGGAACTCGCGTTAGCCGATCCGAAATGGGCTGAGCAAATCTCGCTCTCCTCGTTGGATGCCGATAGCTTCCCCGTGGCGTTGTTTGCCGACAGAATGCACAGCGATCCGTTCGAATGGGCGGCAGCAAATTTGAAAGAGGTCGAGGCGAACAAGCGTGACAAGCGCACCGTTGCCTGGCGCTACACCCTGCTGCGTTTACATGAGCGGGTTCAGGAAATCGTTGCCCATCTGGATGAAAAAGATAGCAAACGGTTCAGCGCGGGGCTCGCCCGCGTGTTTATTGATAATTATGCAGCGATCCCGTCAGAGTCCATTCGCCGTATGCTGGCGTTGCACGCAGCCGGTATTCTGCGCATTCTCACGCTGGGACAGGACTACGGGAAGGAGATAAAGGCGGATCGTACCGAGATTACGACACACAACGATCGCCTGACGTTTGACGTATTCATCGATGCGCGAGGCCAAAGGCCCCTGAAGACAGCGGATTTACCGTTCCCGCGATTACGCAGGCAATTACTGTCGTGTGGTGAGACGATTCCAGAGGTTGGCGAAGACTATACGCTTCAGGCACCGGAGCATGTTCGCGGGAGAATTGCCTTCGGCGCATTGCCCTATTTGATGCATGATCGGCCCTTTATCCAGGGGTTAGTCGCCTGTCAGGAAATTGGCGACGCGATGGCCAGGGCAGTGTCGAAACCGGCATCCCGCCTGCGCAGGCGTTTATCCCTTTACGATCGGTAATGCAGCACACATTGTGGATGCATCCGGCGTCAAATTTGCCCTATACTCGTGTGATGTCAAAAATGAGATAAGAAGGGTGAACGATGGAAATTGATCTCGATAATCTGGTCTTTAACGGGCTGGAAGAAGCACAAGAGCGTAACGCAGAACGTCTGGAAGATGCGGACAAAAAAGCAGAATCGGTGATTGCCGATGATGACTGCGGCGACGCGTGCAAAATCTAATTTAGTTCAACCTGCCGCGCATTTCCGCGCGGCAGGCCTGTAAGCGGTTTACTCCCCTCAGCATTTCCACGGTAATTGCAGATTTCATTCCAGTACACCTCGCGCATCCGACGATGTTCAGCGTGTTGTTTGATCACGAAACCACTCCGGGTCAATGTTAGCAATGTCCACGCCGTACAGGCTGGCGACAGGAAGAATAGACTCCACAACGCGCTGCAGATTGACCTCCGCACCAGGTTGTCGGGTCGGGTCAGGCGTGATAACACCGTGCGCCCAAAGACGCGCTATCCGCATTTTTATCTTCTCCATCTCCCGCTCCTTTGCTTGTCAGATACTTTTCATTGCAGCGCAAACGGCGTGAAAAATGAAATACGAATTTTGCTCACCGTTATCTGTTTTTGTTCGTTAGCAACGCTTCGTTAACATGCTGTTCACTAATAACTTTTTGCATATAAATAAGTCCTTTTTCTTCTTTTGTCCTAGGTTTGGGTTGTGGGAGCGTAAAAGGACAAACCAATAACTCCAGGGATATCAAAGAAAATGATGGCAACGAAAATACACCGCTCAAAAAAAACGATCCTCGCGCTCGGCGTCATGCTCGCCACAAGCTTCATCAGCGCCCAGGCGCAGGCCGACCAACTCGCCGACATCAAAGCCGCGGGCGTGGTCAAAGTCGCGACGTTTGACGCCAACCCGCCGTTTGGCTCCGTTGACCCGAAAACGCATCAGATTGTCGGGTACGATGTCGATTTTGCTCAGGCGCTGGCGAAGTCACTGGGTGTGAAACTGGAACTGGTCGCCACTAACCCCGCCAACCGTATCCCGCTGCTGCAATCGGGCAAAGCTGACCTGATCGTCGCCGATATTACGATCACCCCCGAGCGCGCCCACGTAATCGACTTTTCTGTCCCCTACTTTGTCACCGGACAACAGTTCCTGGTACCGGTCTCGTCACCCGATAAGCTTGATGAATACAGCCGTGCGCGCATCGGTGCGGTGAAGGGAACCACCGGTGAGCAGGCGTTGCATCAACGGTTCCCGCAATCCCGCGTTCTGGCTTACGACGATATTCCGCTGGCGTTAACCGCACTGCGTAACGGCAACGTGCAGGCCATCACGCAGGACTCCACTATCCTGGCAGGCTTGCTTGGCGGCGCACCGGACAAAGCACAGTTTAAAATCCTGCCCGATTTACTCAGCAAAGAGGAGATCGGCGTGGGCGTGAAGAAAGGCGAAACGGCATTGCTGAAGGCGGTTAACGATGAATTGCTGAGGCTCGAATCCAGCGGACAGGCAAGCAAAATTTATGACGTCTGGTTTGGCCCGGAAACGAAAAATCCGCAGCCGCGCGCCTTTAAAATTGAGGCCAGATAAGATGCTGGCGGGTTTATTCACCCCTTCCGCAGCCCAGGCTGCGGATTTCAGCCAGTTACACCAGGCGCGGGTTGAATTACGCGATGTGGTGAAAGCGTACGGCGATCACCGGGTACTCAACGGTATTAATCTCACCGTTGAACCTGGCGAAGTCGTGACCATTCTTGGCCCTTCGGGATCGGGAAAATCAACCCTGATTCGCCTGATCAACCAACTGGAATCACTAAGTGGTGGCGACATCCTTATTGATGACAAGCCTGTCGGTCGGCTCAAGGGGGCCTCGCTGCGCCACTTGCGCAGCCGTATAGGCTTTGTTTTCCAGCAGTTCAATCTGTATGCACACCTGACGGCACAGCAGAATATCACCCTCGCACTGGAGTACGTCCACGGCTGGAATAAAGCCGACGCCACACAGCGCGCCTTTGCCTTGCTGGAGCAGGTCGGGCTGGAAGAGAAAGCCGATGCTTATCCGGCACAGCTTTCCGGCGGTCAACAGCAGCGGGTGGCGATCGCCCGCGCGCTGGCCTCCTCACCGCAAATCATCCTGTTTGATGAACCCACCTCCGCGCTCGATCCGGAAATGATCGGTGAGGTTTTGCTTGTGATGAAACGCCTGGCGCACAGCGGTATTACGATGATTGTGGTCACTCACGAGATGCATTTTGCTCGCGAAATTGCTGACCGGGTCGTGTTTATCGACGGCGGCGATATTCTCGAAGTCGCGCCACCGGACGACTTTTTTACCCGACCACAGCACCCGCGGACTCAGCGCTTTCTGCAAAAGGTGCTGGATCCGCTGCATCAGGAGTCATCGCGATAATGCCGTCAATGGACTGGCAGGGAGTGCTCACCGGCCTTCCCCTGCAATGGATCCTCTCCGGATTTCTCACCACGCTGTGGGTCAGCGCCGCAGGAATTCTTCTCGCCACGCTGCTGGCGATTATTCTGTTGGCCCTTCGTCTTTCCGGCCATATTGCTGGTCGCCGCGTAGTAGCCGGCTGGGTATCGCTGTTTCGAAACACCCCGCTGCTGGTACAACTGCTGTTCTGGTACTTCGCTGGCTGGAACCTGCTTCCTCGCGGGTTTGTTGATTTTGTAAACGCAGAACATAGCGGGTCAATCCTGCCCGGCAACGTCTGGTGGTTGACGCCTGAGTTTCTCTGCTCTGCATGGGGACTCGGCGTGTTTACCTCGGCGTTCCTGGTCGAGGAGATCGCCTCCGGGTTACAGGCTGTCTCAGCCGGACAGCGCGAAGCCGCTGTCTCGCAGGGGTTCTCCTCGTGGTTGACCTTCCGCTATATCCTGTTACCGCAGGGGCTAACCAATGCCTGGCAACCGGTGATAGGGCAATATCTCAACCTGATGAAACTGTCGTCATTAGCCAGCGGCATTGGCTTTGCGGAACTCACCTACCAGGTTCGCCAGATTGAAAGCTATAACGCCCATGCGCTGGAAGCCTTTGCCGTAGGTACGGGGCTTTATCTGTTCACCGGTGTGGCTCTCGGCCTGCTGCTGACCCGTCTGGGCCCCGCCCCGCGGCAGGAGAAAAAGACACAAACCCGCCGGTTACGTTTCAGGAGTCCACAGCATGATCGCTAATATTGCAGTGATAACCGACAACCTGGATTATCTCCTGTGGGGACGACTGGCCGATGGTCAACCCGGCGGCGTGCTGTTGACCCTGATGATGGCGCTGGGTGCGGCGGTACTGGCCTTGCCTGGCGGTATTGCCCTTGCCGCTATCGCCTGGCGTTTTCCGGGCATCATCCGTAAAGGATTGTTCGTCTGGGCAGAACTGATTCGCGGGATCCCGCTGATCTTCGTCATTTTCTGGATGTGGTATCTGTTGCCCATGCTTACCGGCAGCGATCTGCCCGGTGCGACAACCGTGACGCTGGCGCTGGCCTGGTTTACCGCCGCGTCAGTTATGCATTCGGTGTACGCCGGACTCAACGCGCTGCCTGACGGACAGTATGATGCTGCCGTATCCCAGGGTTTCAGTCCTGTTCAGGCACTAAGAGGGGTTCTGCTACCGCAGGTGTTACGTCATGTCCTGCCCTCCCTGACCGGGATTTGCATTGGTCTGCTGAAGGACACATCGCTGGCATTTATTGTCAACGTGCCGGAGCTGACAACGGTGGCGGGACAGGTTAACAGCCGGGAACAGATTTATCCGGCGGCTATCTTCATCTTTACGGGGCTGGTTTACTATCTGCTTTGCTACGGCCTGGAGAAAGCGACCCGGCGACGATTTGTTCTGCGCTAACCCGTCAGCATTCTACAAACTGGTGCGCGTCGTCGAGTCGGTACTTCACGCCGGCGCGGATCCCCTCTTCACCTTCAACCGCAACGGCAAAGCGCATGCGTTCACCGTCGTGATAGGCCAGCGCCGCACAGCCACCCGGCCCCAGCACTACGGAGTCAACAACCCCCGTACTGGCAACGATCGCGTTGTCGCCGTTGCAGATGATATGTACGTTGTCACCGCTGTTGGCGATTTTAGCGTCTGCGCCAAAGCTCACAATCTGGCTCAGGTCGCCGTTACTGGCGACATGGCTTCGCTCACCCAGGGTGCTCACCCGCACGCGCATACCGCTGCTGGCGATCCGCGTTCCGTTACCGGCACTGCTAATGCGCGTCGAGTTTCCTGCGGCGGCAAGCCTCGCGCGATCTCCTGAACTGCTGATATGACTGTTATAGCCAACGCTGCCAATGCGCACACAGTAGCCTGCACTGGCAATTTGTGACGCATAGCCTGCGCTGGCGATCTTCATATTATCGCCAGCACAGCCCAGATTCGCGTTATCAGCGGCGTTTGCCACCTGCCAGTCGCCCACTGAGGCATCAGGTTTTGCCAGCCGCGACATGGCGGAGATATCCTGGCGGGCAAAATTCTCTTCATCCAGCCAGCGCGACCAGGCGTATTCCACCAGACTGTTCGCCCAGTCGAGATACCCTTCGCGACTCAACGCCCGGTGCACATCAGCGTAGTTACCGCCCTTGGGAAAACGGCGCAGAAACCAGCGGTACATCACCGCACCAACCCGCCAGCTGCGCAAATCCTCTCGCGTGATCAACATCGGTTAATGCCGGTGATAGCCATCAACCATGCAGCGGAACGTCTCGCCGGGCGTACGGCCCGTGGTGCACAGGTAGAGGTGACCAAAAATAAAGAACAGGCTGATGACAGCCAGTGCGAAGTGCGCCTGTAACAACCAGTAGCGCACGCCGGGGAACACATCCCCCACGACCTGCGGATAGAGCGCCAATAACCCACTCAGCAGCAACAGCGGCAACAATCCGTACATTACGCCGACATAGGCCGCCTGCTGTAACGGATTAAACTTCGAGCGCGGCGTGGCCGGGAACGGATGCGCTTCACCCTGCATAATGCCGTAGAGGTAGAAACGGGTCTGTTTCATCGCCCGCGCCATCCAGCCCTGGGGACGAATAAGGTAATGGTGGCCGTTCCCCCCCAACGCATTGATCAGAACGAAACCAACCCAGCACGTCAGCAGCAGAAATCCGCAGACTTCATGAACCGTCAGCAAACTTTTGATCACCGCTGGGCTGACCAACGAAAAGTGATTGATGAGTCCGCTACCGAGCAGGAGTATAAACAACAGTGCATTCGACCAGTGCCACAGCCGAACCGCCCGTGAGTACAGATAAACCTTCTCGCCATGCCCGGCAGCAGCCTTGTTGGCCGCGCGAAAACGAAGCCAGGCGTGCAACCCCAGCACCAGCCACATCGCCACCAGCAGAAGTCCGGCCATCACCAGCCAGACGGGCCAATACTCAGGGGAAAACACCGGCACATAGTTTGCCAGTTGGGCCTGAAACTGTTCAGCATTCTGCGACGCGTTCATACATTATCCTTTTTAATCAAATGTTGACCGAACCGACGATACAGATGGGGCTTACCCGCGCCCGGAAGTTGATACTGGTAGTAATTATTTTCCTGTAGCCAGCGCTGAATGTCCGGGCTGTCCTCGCGACCAAACAGCAGCGCATGCTCCGGGCAGGACGTGACACAGATAGGCGGAAAACCTTTGGCCAGCCGTGACTGGGCGCAAAAATCACATTTGTCCGCCACTTTGGTTTGCGGATTCAGGTAGCGCACCTGATAAGGACACGCGCCAATGCAGTAACTGCAGCCAATACAGCGCGAACTGTCGACACGAACAATCCCGTCCTCATCGCGCCACGACGCGCCGGTCGGGCAAACCTCAATGCAGGGCGCATCGTCGCAGTGCTGACAGGACTGACGGAAGTAGTGATACAGCGTCTCGTTGTCATTATCTGAAACGGGAATATGCGCGATAGACAAGCGACTTCCCTGCGCAGGAACATGATTCGTTTTGCGACAGGCGCGGGTACACAGGTTACAGCCGTTGCATCGTGATTCATCATGAATCATGACGTAACGAACGGGACTGCCAGCCGTTGTCTTCGCCAGCAGCGTCTGGCCGGGTCCGCTGAAGAAAATGACGGTTCCCATGCCAAGCACAAATTTTCGTCGAGTGAAGGACATCTTGTTATCCTCTAATGCTGTGGTCGCGCTCGTCCACGCTGTCCATAAAGTCAGGGATTCTGAAACTGCTCAACTTCCAGCCATTCGCATAAACCGTACGCTTTGCCGTAACTCATAAAGCGTTCGCTGAATAAGTACGGCACGTCGTTTGATGACGCGACCGTGCGGATATCGGCATAGTCGGGATGCGTTTCAATCGCGGCCAGCGCGGCTTGTATCTGCTGTGGTTCGAAACCATAAGGCGATTGTTCCAGCATGGCTATCTTGTACGGACGCGGATAGGTCTGGCAGTCAAAGCGCACCGCCTGTGCGATTGCCCGACAGATATCCTTTTCCACCACCTGAACGCACATGTCAGCATAGTTGGCGGTCATGGTCTGGGTTGAGTAGTAATAGTCATCCTGAGAGCCCTGCACCCAGGCGATATCATCCCCGGCAAGCCCCTCTCTGAGCGTTTCCAGTAGCGGTACGAGCTCCACCTCTTTCACCGAGTACGGCGGCTGCAAGAACAGTTCGCGCGCGACAAGCTGGCCGTTCGCCGAAGACTGACGGATAAAATCCGCTACGATCTCCGCGGGACTTTCTGGCTCCGCCGGTTCATCAGCGTCGGCGACCTGCTCACGTCGCCCCTGCAGCCACTGTCGCTTTTCAAGATCCACATCCGGCGCAACAGGTTGACTCACATCCTCTGGATGGCTCATGTAATGTTCCTTACGCCGGCAACAGATTCTGCGCGGCCAGGTCGTCGGCGATGTCTTCCAGGCCGAGTCGATGCAACGTCTCACGCGTCGGGCAGCCCAACTCCGGGTGCCAGCCCATCTCTTTATAGAACAGCGTCAGGGATTCACGCATGTCGTCGCGGTCCATCTTGTCGGTGCCTTCGCTAAAGACCGGAATCTTCGGATCCTTATCAAACACCCACGAGCAGATCTGGTCGTGCGCATTACGCATATCATTGGTCTGCATCAGCTTCACCGTGTAGGCGCGATGCAGAGTAAAGATGCGTTCTGCGGCTAAATCGAGGCTGGCCTGGGTGGTTTCATCACCGGTCGCGGCCTGGAAGAACTTCGCTTCCAGATCCAGATCCCCGCGATAGTTGCGGCTTTTCAGCGGCGACACGGTCATCGGCCAGACCCAGTTACACAGCGTGACGGCGTTATGCAGGCACACTTTGAGCAGCGTCCATTTGGCATATTTGATTTTTGCTGCATTGATCGGCGTGTAATTTTTGGTTTCATCGTAGGCGTCTGGCGAGCCAAACAGTTCAGCCGCCACTTCCCGCTGGAGTTTCAGAGGCAAACCCGAGCCGATGAAATTGATGTGGGTGTGGGTCATACAGTCGCGGTTGAACATACAGTTGGTGATGGCCCCAACCTGCGCCGAGGCTTCGTTGGCGTGGTGAACCGGAAATCCAAACGGCGACCACAGTTTGTTTTTTTCATACGCCCAGTATTCATCACCCAGTTGCCAGCGTTCGGCAATGGCGTAAGAGCCATCCGCCAGATGGCTAAGTTCACCGACGCGATGCGCCAGACGATAGTAGAAATCCTTGATGAAATTAGGATCGCCCGCTTCCAGTTGATCCCAGCGGATCTGGGCATACTCTTCTGCCGGCAGGACGCGCTTGAACACCCCTTTGCTGTAGCAATACGTAAAGTCACGGTGCAACTGCCCGTAGTTACACCAGATGCCGTAGTCGTCAAACAGATTCAGCCCCACCAGGTTACCGATGACGCGGCCATCGTCTTTGTCTTCAAAGTCTTTCGGGCCGTTTGGAAAAATGGTGGTATGGACAAAGTTCGCCACGCAGGTATTCCCGCCGGTGCTCGGCACGCCAAAATCCTTCACGCGAGGAATGTTCATCTGCGTCATGCAGCGAATCGGGCAGGAATGGCAGCCGCTCATTTTAACCGTGTATTTTTCCGCCGCCGGCCCTAAGTCAAAGACCGACTTGTAGGTCCGGAAACCAACGGTGTTCTGATTACCCGGCGGGATCTCGCCGGTCTCTATCGGCCCACCTTCTGCCGCGCCCCAGAACAGTCCTTTGCGCGCCGTCCAGCGCGACGCGGGAGAGGAATATTCCGCCCACGCCTGCGGAGTACTGGGCACCACATGGTTGTTATTCGCCCCAATCAGCTCCGTCATCATGTAATCATTCAACCGCTTCATCTCTTTGCGGTCGGCAATATTGACGCCTTTTGTTCCTTCCACGGCAATCGCTTTCAGTTTCTTTGCGCCCATCACAGCGCCTGTCCCTGCGCCGCCGCTGTGGTTGCGGCTGTTGAGCATACAGGAGAGCGGCACGAGGTTTTCACCCGCCTGACCAATCGCCGCCACGCAGGTTTCCGGCGAGGTCATCCGGCAAATTTCTTCCGTGGTCGCACGGGTGCCTTTTCCCCACAGGAAATCGGCTTTTTCGAGAGTGACCTTGTCGTCTTTAATATTCAGCCAGACGGGGGATGCCGCCTTGCCTTCAATAATGATGGCGTCATAACCCGCGAATTTCATTTGCGCCGCGAAAAAGCCGCCCATATGTGCATCGACAACCAGATTGCCTTTTGTGAATGTGGAGAGCGACGTGATATTAACGCGAGAGCTACAGGGGGCACCGGATCCAGTAAGCGGTCCCGTCGCAAAAACTAATTTATTGCCTTCATCAAAGGGTTTCGTGCCGGCAGGAACTTCGTCGTACATAATTTTGTAGCCGAACCCCATACCACCGACAAATTTTTTAAATTTACTGGAATCTTCAAGGGTAATATCGCCTGTTGTAAGATTGACCCGTAAAATATTACCTGTCCAACCGTTAGCCATAATGTTTTCCTTTGCAAGACTCAAACAGTAATATCTTTCCACTCGATGATTTTTAATGCCCCGGTCGGGCAGGCACTGGCGCACTCACCGCATAAAACGCATTTTGCCGATTTCTTCGTTTCAGTATTGACGGTGGCCATCATCCAGGGACACGCGGTGGTACAGGCGCTGCAACCAATACAGCGTCGGTGATCGACAGCAATGCAACCGTCTTCCTGATTCCAGGTAATCGCCCCAATCGAACAGACCTTCATGCACTGCGGATCTTTACACTGACGACAGGTGTCCGGGGTATAATTCAGATCGCCATACAAACCGCCGCCTGAACCTATACCCTTGTCGCCAAAGAAGAAATGACGGTGAATTTTAATGCGCGAAAAGAAGGTGCCGACAGCGCCATCATTGTAATTGGTACAGGAAATTTCACAGCGATGACAACCGGTGCAGCGAGCGCGTTGGGTCACTAACACCCCTTTGGGTGTCGAAATCAACCCCACGGTGCCGCTATCGATATCTTCTTGCTTACAGCCAAAAAGCGACAGTAACGCGGGCGCGATGGTTAACCCAGCCAGGCCTTTTCCCGATATGCGCAGGAATTCCAGCCGCGTCAAGCCAGTATCTAATAATGGACGATCAACCTGGTTCATTTATTTTGCATCCTCTTCGCAAACGCAGTGCTGACAACACGTCCCAGGCCGATGCTAATTATGCTGAAACAGCGCCTCTGATGTTGCCTCCCACAGCTGAAGTTTTGCCGTAACCGGATTGCATAAATAACGCAATTTAACGCAAATAAAGTAATCCTTTAGGGTTAGGCGAATTAAATAATGGGAGTTATTGGTGGGCATGACTTTGATCGTCATCAATTAATAAAGGGGAAGAGAAATATTAAAAGCGTAGTGATATTTATTATCATAAAGACCGGTGAAACACTGTTCCGTCAGATTACAAATAAATGTGAAACTGTTCCCATATATAAATTAAAAGACACGCGTAATATATTTAATAATATAACGAATTTTCCATGAATTTTATCTTTCACCAGAATAAACGTTCTGTCGGACATTTCTCGTGACGGGAAATAAGGGATGAGTTCATCCCTCGTTGTGGTTAGCCGGCCAGCGCGTTGATCGCCGTGACCATCGCCTGCTTTTCGAGGTCGCTACGCTGAATACGCTGGTTTGCCAGCGCGGTTCGTAATACCCCGGCTATCACGATATGTTTGGGCTCTTGTCCCAGATCGCGCATTTCCAGCACCACTTTGCCAACCACTCTGCACATCTCACGGTACAGTTCATCATCTTTTGTCAGGTTTCCCATTATTGTCTCTCATTGCAGGTCCAGATAAACAGCATATATCACTCTGAATGGGATGACAAAAAACAAAGAAAATCAAAGAAATAACCCACGGTACTATTCAACGCCTTGCGTTTCTTTTAACCGCTGCCATTTGTTGACCAGTTCCGCCAGATTGGCGGCCTGCATTTTTTCCATCACCCTGGCGCGATGTACCTCCACCGTGCGTACCGCGATGTTCATCACCTGCGCTATCTCGCGATTCATCAGTCCCTTAACGACTAACCCGGCCAACTCACGTTCTTTAGCCGTAAGCGCCCGGTAGCAGGTGGCGATCTGTTGTCGGGCAACCGCCTGCGCTGAAACCACCAGCGCATGCTCCAGCGCCGTTTGCAGCGGTTTTACACTGACCGGCTTTTGCAAGAAATCCACCGCACCGTGTTTCATCTGTTCAACGGCCATCGGTACATCGCCATGCCCGGTCAAAAACACCACGGCCAGCGTACTTTCGCGCTGACGCAAGGACTCATGGACGTTCTTGCCGTCCATTATCGGCATCCGCATGTCCAGAAGCAGCACGCCCGTCTGGTACAAATCAGCCTGTTCAAGAAAAACAGCCCCTTCTTCCCAGCACGTGACCGGGTAGCCCAGGCTCTCCAGTAGAAAGGCGCAGGCATCGGTGACCGCCACATCATCATCCAGTAAATGAATCATTGCCATTGCCGCCCTTTTCCTCCCGTTGTGTAAAATCCAGTCTCACCGCCACGCCGGGCAGTCCGTCAGGCGCGGTCTGATTGCACAGACCGATCTCCCCCTGACCGTAACGCACCAGCCGTTGGCAGATAACCAACCCCAGTCCCATGCCCTCTTTCCGGCTGGTCATAAAGGGCTGAAAGACCTGATGCAGTAAAACATCGTCAATGCCGCCGCCATTATCCTGCAACGTCACGCGCACGCCATGTGGCAAATATGAAGCATTAATCCACAGCGCGGTGGCCCCCGCCTGCGCCGCATTGAGGATCAGATTGGCCAATACCTGCTCCAGCAATACCGGCGGTAACGAAATCGTCAGTGCGCGATCGATACTGCTGTGTAAGGTTAACCTCGGAAACTGCTGCGCCATACGCAACAACTGCCAGACATGATGAACCGCCTCATGAATGCTGATGTCCTCCCATTCTTCCGTGCGGGTCGGGCTTCCCTGGGCCTGACTCACCCAGCGCCGCAGATTACGCAGAGTATCTGCCCCGCGCTGCGCCTGTTGATCGATATGCTCCAGCGCTGGCAATAACGCATGCGCCGGATCCTGCGACTGCAGGCGAATCAGGCAGCCCTGTGCGTAATGGCGGATTGCCGAAAGCGGTTGATTCAGTTCGTGCGCAAACCCGGAGGTCATTTCTCCGAGGACACTTATTTGCCTGGCCGTTTCCAGCGCCAGTTCCTGCTGGCGCAACTGGACGCCGTTGCGTTCAAGCTGTTTACCACGACGGCGCACCAGCAGCATGACCCAGATGTAGTTCAGGGTAAGCAGCAACAGGGTAAGCGCGGTCCCGCCCATCAGCCACTGATGCTGTATCAGCCAGCTTTTCACATCCAGCCACAAACGTCGCTGCTGCGGATGCTGCTGCACGTCGCGCAGTAGCGCCTCCACCTGACTGGTCGACGCCGGCGCTCCCCAGTGAAACGCCGCGGTGTCAGGCGTTGCCAACAGCGCGCGGGTAACGCGATCGGCCAGCGCATCGCTCACCGCAGGCAACGCGGCGAATGACCAGTCAGGATAAAGCGGCGTACTGGCTAAACAGGCGATGTCTCCGGGACGGTTGATCACCGCGACAAAATCGGCTTTATCAACCAGTCCCTCTTCGTCCATTTTTTCCAGCAGGCAGACCGGGACAATCACGGCCTGTACCGCTTTTTCACGGAGTAAATAAAGAAGCGCATCGGCCGGAAATCCGGTAAAACGCAGATTGAGATCGCGTTCGGGGCGCAGACCGGCGTCGCTCAGCGCTTTATATCCCAGCAGGTAGCCGCCGAACGCCTGGGGATCGATGGCCCCCACCGTTTTACCGATCAGGTCGTGCGCGCCGGTAATACCGCTGTCGCGCCGGGTAAGGATTGCACTGCCAATGACGTTGCCTGTTCCACGTGCGGAGCGTAAAGACGCCAGCCAGCGCAGCGGCGAACGACTGTTCAACTGCACAAACTGCGCCGGGTTGGTCACCACAAATTGTACGCTTCCCTTGTTCACCGCCGCCTGCATCTGGTGCAGATCCAGCGGCAGGATGTGGAACTGTTCTCCGGGAAGCTGTTGGTTAAGCAGTGTCTCCAGCGGCTGCCAGTGGTTGCGGGTAGAGACCTCTCCGCGCATCGCCAGTATCCCGATATTCCATGAGTCCGCCAGCGTTGCACCACTGAACATTAAGGCCGACGCCAGCAGCGCCAGACCCTTCACCGTTTGACTTCTCACACCATTATCCCTGTTGATTATGTTGTTTTAGATCAACAACCCGCCGGGTATGTGGTTAACCACAATAGAGCTGCCCCACCCCGATTTTTACACTGTAAATCATCGACATTCTTTATTCATCACACGCAAACCAATGGCGTGACAAATGTTTCGTTGTTGCCTTGAAACGGGAGAAAAAATGGACAGCAGTAAACGGCAGTTTCTCCAGCAACTGGGCGTCCTGACCGCAGGCGCGTCGCTGGTTCCTCTGGCGCAGGCAAAATTTCCTTTTTCACCTGAACGTCATGGCGGCTCCACACAGCAGCGTTACGCGATGCTTATCGATCTGCGCCGCTGCATTGGCTGTCAGGCCTGCACCGTCAGTTGCGCGATTGAAAACCAGACGCCGCAGGGCGAGTTCCGAACCCATGTGAATCAGTATCAGGTCCGGTTGGCGGATGAGGTGACCAACGTGCTGTTACCGCGTCTCTGTAACCACTGCGACAATCCGCCCTGCGTACCGGTTTGCCCGGTACAGGCCACATTTCAACGCGAGGACGGCATCGTCGTGGTCGATAACACCCGCTGCGTCGGTTGCGCCTACTGCGTGCAGGCCTGCCCCTACGATGCGCGCTTTATCAATCATGAAACACAGACCGCCGATAAATGTACGTTTTGCGTCCACCGTCTGGAGGCCGGACTTCTCCCCGCCTGCGTGGAGTCCTGCGTGGGCGGCGCGCGCATCATCGGCGACATCCGCGATCCGCAAAGCCGGATTTCGCAATTGATCCGCACCCATCACGACGCCATCAACGTACTGAAACCGGAAAATGACACCGCACCCCATGTTTTCTATCTGGGGCTGGACGAGGCGTTTGTTACCCCGTTGATGGGCCGCGCGCAACCCGCGCTCTGGCAGGAGGTATGATGATGCACCCCTTAATCATTGAAGAAGTGCTGGCCCGTCCACAGGCGGTGAGCTGGCTTCCCTGGGCGGTACAGTACTTCTTTTTTATCGGCATTGCCGCCTGTGGGGCGCTGTTTGGTTGCGTGCTGCACTGGCGTAAAAAGGCCAGTCCGACGCTGGAAAGCCTGACGCTGCTGATTGCCCTGACCTGTGCCATTACCGCCCCGCTGGCGCTGACCGCCGATCTCCACCAGACGGCCCGCGTCTGGCATTTTTACGCATATCCTACACCGTGGTCGTGGATGCCATGGGGCGCACTGTTTTTACCGCTGTTCACCGCGTTCCTTGGACTCTGGTTTATGGCGCAGGTTTATAAACAACTTACCGGAAAAAGTTACGCCGTCACGAAGTGGTTCGCCGTTGCCAGCGCGCTCGCCGCGACGGGACTGTTGCTTTATACCGGACGCGAAGTGTCCGTGGTTCAGGCTCGCCCTGTCTGGTTCAGCTACGCCTTTGTGCTGGCGATGTTCCTGAGCGCACTACAGACCTTCCTGGCCCTGTTAATCGTCGGGATACGTGATGATTTCCTGTCGCAAAAGCGGCTCGCCCTCGGGCAACTGCTGACGCTGTTCGTCCTCGCAATCGTCATCGTTTTCTGGGTCAGCGGCAATACGCTTTCCGGTACGGCAATCCGTCAGTGGCTGGCAATCTCTGCATCGGCCCACCATTACGCCTTTGGCTTACTGACATTCTGGCTGGTTTCACTCCTTTTCAGTGCTGTTGCCCTGCGTCGTCCGCTGTCATTACCGCTGCGCAGCCTGCTGGCACTGAGCGCGATGGCGCTGTGCTGGTTCCTGCGCTGGACTCTGCTGATTCAGGGGCAGACGCTGCCGAAATTCAACGCCCAGTTCAACCCGTACACCCTGCCCGCCGGTACCGACGGCTGGCTTGCCATCCTCGGCACCTTCGGCCTGTGGGTAGCACTGCTTATTATTGTTCGCGAGAGCGTGAACGGACTCGCAAGGAGATTGCAACATGGCTAATTTAACCCGTCGTCAGTGGCTCAAAGTTGGCCTGGCCGTTGGTGGTATGGCGACGTTCGCCCTCAGCTATCGTGACGTGGCGAAGCGCGCCATTGATGGCTTAAAAAACGGCACCTCCGGTAAAATCACCCGCGATCGTATCGTGGGGAATGCGCTTACCCCTGAAGCCAGCGCGCACCCGCGCTGGCAGCAGAATACGCAGCAAACCATTGCCATGACCCAGTGTTTCGGCTGCTGGACACAGTGTGGCATCAGGGTGCGCGTCGATCGGCAAACCAACCGGGCGCTGCGCATTGCCGGCAATCCGTATCATCCCCTTTCTCATGAACATCATGTTGATGCGTCGGTCCCCTTCAGCACGGCAATGGCGCAGTTGGCGGGCGAGAACGGTCTTGATGCCCGCTCGACGGCCTGCGCCAGGGGCGCAACACAACTGGAAGGGTTATACAGTCCGCTGCGTATTCTTGAGCCGATGAAGCGCGTGGGCAAACGCGGTGAAGGCAAATGGCAGCGCATCAGCTTTGAACAACTGATCAATGAGGTGGTGGAAGGCGGCGATCTGTTTGGCGAAGGTCACGTCGACGGCCTGCGTGCCATATATGCCCCGACGACCCCTATTGATCCGCAGCATCCAGGATTCGGACCTCAATCAAATCAGCTTCTGGTCACCAATACCAGCGACGACGGGCGAGACACCTTTTTGCGCCGTTTTGCTCTCAACAGTTTCGGCAGCAAAAACTTTGGCGCGCACGGATCCTATTGCGGACTGGCCTATCGCGCGGGTTCCGGTGCGCTGATGGGCGACCTTGATAAAAACACCCACGTGAAGCCCGACTGGGATAACGTGGAATTTGCTCTGTTTATGGGCACCTCGCCTGCACAGTCCGGCAACCCATTTAAGCGCCAGGCCAGACAGCTTTCCAGCGCACGCCTGCGCAATGACTTCAGCTATGTGGTCGTCGCCCCGGCGCTGCCGTTAACCCCCGTGCTGGCTGACGACCATGGTCACTGGTTACCGGTGATCCCCGGCAGCGACTCCGCGCTGGCGATGGCGATGATCCGCTGGATTATCGAAAACCAACGCTACAACGCCGATTATCTGGCGCAGCCCGACGTACAGGCGATGCAGCACGCGGACGAGAAGAGCTGGACTAACGCCACGCATCTGGTGATCGCCGACGATCTTCCCGAACTGGCCGGACAGCACCTGACGCGCGCCCATCTGGACTCCGCCGCCGCCAGCGACCCACTGGTCGTGAATGAGAACAACGAACTGGTCCCCGCCCGTGATTGCCTACGCGCCACGCTGTTTGTCACGCGTCAGGTAACGCTTGCCGACGGACGCAGCGTGACGGTAAAAAGCAGTTTTCAGTGTCTGAAAGAGTCGGCGGAAAAAATGACGCTTGCCCAGTACAGCCAACTGTGCGGCGTTGCGGAGAACAAAATCATCGCGCTGGCGGACGCTTTTACCCGTCATGGACGAAAAGCGGCGGTCATCACCCATGGCGGGATGATGGCGGGAAATGGCTTTTACAATGCGTGGGCGGTGATGATGCTGAACGCGCTGATCGGTAACCTCAGTCTGGAAGGCGGCGTCTTTGTTGGCGGCGGGAAATTCAACGGCGCAACGGACGGCCCGCGCTACAACATGGCGGATTTTCCGGGCAAAGTGAAGCCCAAAGGGCTGAGCATCGCGCGAAGCAAAACGGCGTATGAATCCTCCGAGGAGTATCGCGAAAACCTCGCCGCCGGGCGTTCTCCCTTCCCGGCCAAAGCGCCGTGGTATCCGTTTGTCGCCGGTCAGTTAACCGAATTGTTGAGTTCCGCGCTGGAGGGGTATCCGTACCCCCTCAAGGCGTGGATCTCCAACATGACCAATCCCTTATATGGCATACCCGGTCTGCGCGCCGTTGCCGAAGAAAAACTGAAAGATCCGGCGCGATTACCGCTGTTTATTGCTATCGACGCCTATATGAATGAGACCACCGCCCTTGCGGATTACATCGTACCGGACACACATAACTTCGAAAGCTGGGGATTCAGCGCGCCGTGGGCTGGCGTCGCCAGTAAAGCCACCACGGCACGCTGGCCGATTGTCGACCCTGCCACCGCCACAACCGCCGACGGTCAGCCCGTTTCGATGGAGGCATTCTGCATTGCCGTCGCAAAAAAATTGCATCTGCCGGGATTTGGCGACAATGCGATTTCCGACAGTGAGGGAAACCGCTATCCGCTCAATCGCGCGGAAGACTACTATCTGCGTGTCGCCGCCAATATCGCGTTTATGGGAAAAGCCCCGGTCGCCGAAGCGGTGGCAGAAGACATTGACCTTACGGGCGTGAGCCGCATTATGCCCGTCATTCAGCAGACGCTGAAAGCGGAGGAAGTCCGTCGGGTGGCATTTATCTACTCACGCGGTGGACGTTTCGCGTCAGATAAGAGTGGGCGAGCCGAAAACAGGGTCGGTAACGCGTGGGAAAAGCCGCTGCAAATCTGGAATGCCGAGGTTGCCGCCCACCGCCATGCGATCACCGGCGAACGCTACAGCGGCTGTCCGGCATGGTATCCGGCAAGACTGTCTGACGGGCGGTCGGTGGACGACCTGTTCCCACTAACACAGTGGCCGCTCAGGCTTATCTCGTTTAAGTCCAATACCATGGCCAGCGCATCGGCGGTGATCCCGCGGTTACATCACGTCAAACCGGTCAACCTGGTCGCGCTGAACCCACAGGACGGGCAGCGTTTTGGGCTGGCACATGGCGACACGGTGCGGATCACCACGCCGGGTGGGCAGGTTGAAGCGCAAATCAGTTTGCTGCACGGCGTAATGCCAGGGGTCATTGCTATCGAGCACGGCTACGGACATCGGGAGATGGGCGGCGCACAGCACACGCTCGACGGTGTACCGCTACCGTTTGATGCAAACGTGAAGTCGGGGATTAACCTGAACGATCTGGGCTTTGCCGATCCGACACGAAAAGTGAGCAATACCTGGCTGGACTGGGTATCCGGCTCCGCGGTACGTCAGGGGTTGCCGGCAAGAGTTGAGCGACTGCAAGGCTAATGCCGGATGGCAACGTTCGCGCGTTTTATCCGGCCTACAGGACGTCGTAGGCCGGGTCAGGCGAAGCCGCCACCCGGCAGAAAACGGATCAGTTATTCACCGGGATGACCGCGCCTTTGTATTTGGTGCGGATCCAGTCCTGAATCTCTTTTGAGTGCAGGACGTCAACCAGCGCGACAATATCCTTTTTCTTCTCATCGCCACGATGAACGGTAATGATGTTGGCATATGGGTTGTTCTCACCGCTTTCCACGGCGATCGGATCGTGTACCGGATCCAGACCGGCGTCGATGGCGTAGTTGGCGTTAATCACCACCGCATCACCTTCATCGTTGTTGTACATCTGCGGCAGCAGCGCGGCTTCAACGTTAGGCAGGAACTTCAGCTTCTTCGGGTTTTCCACGATGTCGCTGATACGCGCGCTGACTTTATCCACGCCCGGCTTCAGTTTAATCACGCCCTCTTTCTCGAAGATAGACAGGATGCGCCCTTCTTCCGACACCGCATCACGCATGATGATTTTGCCGCCTTCCGGCAGATCCTTCAGCGATTTGACCTTTTTCGAATAAATGCCGATAGGTTCAATGTGGATTGCCCCCGCACTGACGAAATCGTAGGTTTTATCCCCGGCATGATCTTTCAGCACGCTGTTCAGATAGGGAATATGCTGGAAGTAGTTGGCGTCAATTTCACGGCCCGCCAGCGCGGTGTTTGGCAGGATGTAGTCCTGGAACGGTTTAATCTCCAGATCGATCCCCTGTTTCGCCAGAATCGGTTTGGCCTGCTCAAGAATTTCGGCATGCGGCACGTTGGACGCGCCCACGGTCAGCGTGTCCGCCCAGGAGGCGAAGCTCAGGGCACTTAAGGTGGCTGCTGCGAGAAGTGTCAGTGATTTTTTCATAATAATGGTTTCCGTATTTTATTAGCGTTTATCTAACAGAGAAGTGATCACATCGCCGCAGAACTGGATAATGAAGACAATAACCAGAATGGTCACCGTCGCCACCAGCGTGACGTCGTTGTGGTTGCGCTGGAATCCTTCCAGATAAGCCAGATTCCCTAAACCACCTGCCCCGATCACCCCGGCCATCGCGCTGTAACTGACCAGCGCAATCAGCGTCACGGTGATACCGGACACCAGAGCGGGTGACGATTCAGGTAACAAAACCCGAAAAATTAAGGTGTTGAGACGAGCGCCCATAGAACGCGTCGCTTCAATGACGCCCTTATCCACTTCACGCAGGGCTATCTCAACCAGACGTGCATAGAATGGCGCAGCACCGACAATCAGCGCCGGTAATGCGGCGTTGGCGCCAAGAATGGTGCCGACCAGCGCTTTGGTAAACGGGATCAGCAGGACTATCAAAATGATGAACGGGATCGAGCGGAAAATGTTCACCACCAGAGAAATGCCGCTGTACAGCGCGCGGTTCTGGAACAGTCCACCGCGGGCGGTCAGGAACAGCGCCAGTCCGAGGATGATACCGAGCACAAAGGTGGCGACGCCGGAGAGCGCGGTCATATAGAGCGTCTCCTGGGTGGCCGCAAAAAGTTGATCCCATTTCAGATGGGGAAACAGTTCCTCAGCCATGTTGAATCACCTCACCGTCAATGCCGCTTTTTTGCAGGTCGTCCAGAATGTTATTGAGTTGCTCTTGTGAAGCCACCACGTGCAGCCACAGCTGACCGAACACGCCGTGCGCCGTCTGGGTCATTTTGCCGTGCAGGATATTTAATGGCAGGCCGTAGCGAAGCGTGAGTTCACCGACGATCGGCTGATGCGTATTGTGACCCGTAAACGTTAACTTAATCACCGTGCCGCCCAGTTCGCGCGCCAGCTGCAAATCAAATGCCTCTTCGTCGGCATACTGCCCCACCTGGCGGACAAACTGGCGGGTAATCGGCTGTTGCGGATGGGTGAAAACGCTCAACACGTCGCCTTCTTCCACTACCTGACCGTTTTCCATCACCGCCACGCGATCGCAGATTTTGCGCACCACATGCATTTCATGGGTGATCAGCACGATCGTCAGTTGGAAGCGACGATTAATGTCGAGCAGCAGTTCAAGAATTTGATCGGTCGTCTGGGGATCCAGCGCTGATGTGGCTTCGTCACACAGCAACACATCCGGGCTGTTCGCCAGCGCACGCGCAATCCCCACGCGCTGTTTTTGTCCGCCGCTCAACTGTGACGGATACGCATTTTCGCGCCCCGTCAGCCCCACCAGCTCAATCAGTTCCGCCACGCGCGCCTGAATTTTCGCCTTCGGCGCGCCAGCGATTTGCATGGAAAAGGCGATGTTTTCGCGCACGGTGCGCGACCACAGCAGATTGAAATGCTGAAATACCATACTGATTTTCAGGCGCGCCTGGCGCAGCGATTCGCCGCGGGCGGCGGAAATCTCGTGACCGTTGATGGTCACGCTGCCCGCCGTCGGCTTTTCCAGCCCGTTAAGCAGACGAATCAGGGTGCTTTTCCCGGCACCGCTGTAGCCAATGATCCCGTAAATCTGCCCCTGCTCCACGGTCAAATTGACGTTATCAACCGCGGTAATGGATAGCCGGCCTGGCGTAAACACTTTTGTAATATTTTTCAGGACAATCATGTCGTTTGGGTATCCGCTGCTGCTTATTGTTATCCTGCCAGCGCTTTCAGCTATTTAGCAGTATGGATGTCCAAACGAGTGTAATCAGGGTGATTTAGATTTGAAATGATTTAAAAGTCATTTGATATAACGCTAAGGAATAAGTCTGGTTGCGCAACAGTGCCTGGTTTTTGCGTTTGCGCAATTGGCAGACACGACTTGTTTAATAACAATTTGTTGTGTAACTGCCTGGATGTATTCTGAAACACTGTTTCCATTTTCCTTTTGCGTAAATTTCAGCGTATAATGCGTGACAATTGTCACTTGAATGGTTTCAGCACATTGACCTGTCATACTCAGAGACTACAAAACGTCCCTTTTTGTCGGGCTGAAATACGAGCACACATTCCTCTGCACGCTCTATCGATGTCACCTATCCTTAGTGCGAGGCATCACAACTTTCGTAATACAGGTTTAACTTCCAGGCAGGGCGTCCCGGAAGTCGGCTTTCCATATCCTTCTCAACTTAAAGACTAAGACTGTCATGAAAAAGACGAAAATTGTTTGCACCATCGGTCCGAAAACCGAATCTGAAGAGATGTTAACCAAAATGCTGGACGCGGGCATGAACGTCATGCGTCTGAACTTCTCTCACGGTGATTATGCAGAACACGGTCAGCGTATCCAGAACCTGCGCAACGTGATGAGTAAAACCGGCAAAAAAGCCGCAATCCTGCTCGACACCAAAGGTCCGGAAATCCGTACCATTAAACTGGAAGGCGGCAACGACGTTTCCCTGAAAGCAGGTCAAACTTTTACGTTCACCACGGACAAATCCGTCGTTGGTAACAACGAAATCGTGGCGGTCACCTACGAAGGTTTCACCTCCGATCTGTCTGTTGGTAACACCGTACTGGTCGACGATGGTCTGATCGGTATGGAAGTCACCGCGATCGAAGGCAACAAAGTGATCTGTAAAGTGCTGAACAATGGCGACCTCGGCGAAAACAAAGGCGTTAACCTGCCTGGCGTCTCTATCGCCCTGCCGGCGCTGGCTGAAAAAGACAAACAGGATCTGATTTTTGGTTGCGAACAAGGCGTTGACTTTGTTGCGGCGTCCTTTATCCGTAAGCGCTCTGACGTAGTTGAAATCCGTGAGCATCTGAAAGCGCACGGCGGCGAGAAGATCCAGATCATCTCCAAAATTGAAAACCAGGAAGGCCTGAACAACTTCGACGAAATCCTCGAAGCGTCTGACGGTATCATGGTCGCGCGTGGCGACCTTGGCGTTGAAATCCCGGTTGAAGAAGTTATCTTCGCGCAGAAGATGATGATCGAAAAATGTATCCGCGCGCGTAAAGTCGTTATCACGGCTACGCAGATGCTGGATTCAATGATCAAAAACCCGCGTCCGACTCGTGCTGAAGCAGGCGACGTGGCGAACGCCATCCTCGATGGCACCGATGCGGTTATGCTGTCTGGCGAATCCGCAAAAGGCAAATACCCGCTGGAAGCCGTCACCATTATGGCGACCATCTGTGAACGCACCGACCGCGTGATGACCAGCCGTCTGGACTTCAACAACGACAGCCGCAAACTGCGCATCACCGAAGCCGTCTGCCGCGGTGCAGTGGAAACGGCTGAAAAACTGGAAGCGCCGCTGATCGTCGTTGCTACTCAGGGCGGTAAATCTGCTCGCGCAGTCCGTAAATACTTCCCGGACGCGACTATTCTCGCACTGACCACCAACGAAGTGACTGCTCGTCAGCTGGTACTGTGCAAAGGCGTTGTGCCTCATCTGGTGAAAGAAATCGCCTCTACCGATGATTTCTACCGTCTGGGTAAAGACGTTGCTCAACAGAGCGGTCTGGCGCAGAAAGGCGACGTTGTGGTGATGGTTTCCGGTGCTCTGGTACCGAGCGGCACCACTAACACGGCATCTGTTCACGTACTGTAATAATTCCCGTGTGAATTAATTCGATTAAAAAAGCGCCCTCGTGGCGCTTTTTTTATTTTTCCAATAGCTACTATTAATAAAAAAGCAAATCGGATTGAGCTATCTAATTACAGATTATCTAAGACGAATCCGATGGAAGCCGCCTGTTTTCACTCAGTTTTTTAGCCGTTTTTGCACATTTCGATGCTTCTTTGAGCGAACGATCAAAAATAAGCGCCTTCTCATCAAAAAAATATTCTCAACATAAAAAACTTTGTGTAATACTTGTAACGCTACATGGAGATTAACTCAATCTAGAGGGTATTAATAATGAATCGTACTAAACTGGTACTGGGCGCGGTAATCCTGGGTTCTACTCTGCTGGCTGGTTGCTCCAGCAACGCTAAAATCGATCAGCTGTCTTCTGACGTTCAGACTCTGAACGCTAAAGTTGACCAGCTGAGCAACGACGTGAACGCAATGCGTTCCGACGTTCAGGCTGCTAAAGACGACGCAGCTCGCGCTAACCAGCGTCTGGACAACCAGGCTACTAAATACCGTAAGTAATAGTACCTGTGTAATAGAAATGGCGCACATTGTGCGCCATTTTTTTTGCCTCTCGTTTTAGCTTCCCACTACTGCGTCTGCATCTCTTCCTGTACTGAACCGTTCTGCGCTGACTGAACAGCCGGTGTTGCCACAACGGCTGGCGTTTGCCCGGCGGACACGGCCACCGGATATCCCGCCCGGCGATACAGCGCTTTCTCTACCAGACCGTCATCCACCTCTTTCGTCGCCTTAAACTGGCTGAACCCAGCTGGCAGCACATACGGCATCGTCTGCACGTTTTGCTCTTCTTCCGGCGACAGCGGTCGATGAACCTCAACGTAGCGCAGGCCGTTCGGCTCTACGGAATATTTCACCGGCTCGTTAATCACTTTCACCGGCGTTCCCGGTCTGACCTGAGTGAACAGCGCTTTGATGTCCGGGGCGTTCATCCGGATACACCCTGAACTGACGCGCAGACCGACGCTGTCAGGCTGGCTGGTGCCATGAATGAGATACTCGCCATTACCGTGCGCCAGACGCAGTGCAAAGAGCCCCAGCGGGTTATTGGGTCCAGCGGGGACCACCGGCGGTAACGTAACGCCACGCTCCAGAGAGCGCTTACGAATGCCTGCTGTCGGCGTCCAGGTGGGATTTGGGATTTTCTGCCCAACGCGGGTTTCCATCACCGGCGTTTCCAGTCCCTGCAAGCCGATACCGATCGGATACACCTGGACGATATTTTCTCCAGGCGGATAGTAATACAGCCGCAACTCAGCCAGATTGACAATAATACCTTCACGCGGCGCATCGGGCAGCAGAAGCTGTGACGGGATCGTGACCAGCGTGCCCGGCTTTGGCACAGGAGCAATGGTATTATTCGCCTCCAGAATGAGCATGGCGGCAGTATCAAAACGACGGGCAATCGCCTGAAGGTTTTTATCGCCTTCCTGCACCGTGTACGTTTGATTCTGCCCAACAAGACGACTGCCTGCTGGCGGTAAGGGATAATCTACCGCCCAGGCGGCCGGTAAGGCGCTGTAAGCGCCGATAAGCATTAGAGTAATAAGAGACGCGCGTTTCATACCCAACCTCCTGTATTCACTGGCATGGCCAGAATGCTGATAATCCTGTAAGACAGCCTGGCTGCCTTACCTAACAGGATGAAAGCTGTCTATTGAGTTTAGCTAAGAGTTGCTGCTTTGGTACGGATCGCGCGAATCATCGCTTCCAGACCCTGTGAACGAGACGGGGTGAGATGCTGCGCGAGCGCCATTTGTTCAAACCACGGTCGCACATCAAAATTCACGATATCCTGAGCCGTCATCTGGTGATACAGAATGAAGACGACCGCAATCAGTCCTTTCACAATGGCAGCATCACTGTCGCCCTGCAGTTCAATAACGCCTTGCGCATTCTGGCGCATCACTATCCAGACCTGACTCTGACATCCCTGAATCGTATTTTCAGGGCAGCGATCCGCGGCGGATATCTCCGGCAGTCGCTGTCCCAGTTCAATGATGTACAGATACTTCTCTTCCCAATTAGCGCAACGCTGAAAATTACGCAACAATTTTTCTTTATCCGGCAGCGCGGCCATAGTGCCTCCCTGTTATCCCAGTAAGCGATGAATACGTTGCAACCCCGTCACCAGGCGATCCACTTCTTCATGGGTGTTATACATTGCCAGCGACGCCCGACACATGGCCGGCACCTGATAAAATGCCATCAGCGGCATTGCGCAGTGGTGTCCGGTCCGCACGGCGATCCCGTAATTATCGAGAAAGCTGCCGACGTCATAAGCGTGATGTTTCCCGAGATTAAAGGCAATCACGCCAAGCCGGTCAGTCGGACCATACAGCGTGAGATCCGGCACCGTCGTCAGTTGCTCCAGCGCATAGTGCATCAGGTTCTGTTCGTACTCGCCAATCGCCTCCAGCCCCAGCGCTGAAACATATTCCAGCGCCGCACCAAAACCGATAATTCCGCCGGTATTCGGCGTCCCCGCTTCGAAGCGCCACGGCGCTTTCGTCCAGGTGGTGCCCTGCGTCAGGCTGACAGTGGCGATCATCGACCCTCCCCCTTCCCACGGCGGCATCTGTTGCAACAACGCCTCTTTGACGTAGAGCACGCCAATACCGGTCGGACCATACAGCTTGTGGCCCGAGAAGACGTAAAAATCGCAGTCCAGCGCCTGAACGTCTACCGGGTGGTGCATCACCGCCTGCGCACCGTCCACCAGCACCTTCGCGCCATGCTGATGCGCCAGCGCGGTCATTTCGGCGATCGGGTTTTCAGTGCCCAGCACGTTTGAGACGTGAGTGATCGCCAGCAGTCGGGTTTTCTCATCAAACAGGGTGGGCAGGACTTCCTGTTGCAATGTGCCGTCGGCGTTCAGCGGGATCACCCGCAGCTCGGCCCCCACGCGCGCGCACAGCATCTGCCACGGCACAATGTTGGCATGGTGCTCCATCTCACTGATGATGATGTTATCGCCCGCATGCACGTTCTCTGGTCCCCAACTGTTGGCGACCAGGTTAATGCCCTCCGTCGTACCACGCACAAACACCAGTTCTTCCGCCGAGCGCGCGTTAATAAACAGCGATGCCAGCTTACGCACGTTTTCCATTTTTTCGGTCGCCTGGGCGCTGAGGGTGTGGATCCCCCGATGCACCGCCGCATAGCCGTGACGATAAAACTCGGCTTCTGCGTCAATCACCTGCGCCGGTTTTTGTGCGCTGGCGGCGCTGTCAAGATACGCCAGCGGCAGGCCGTTCACTTCACGCGTGAGGATGGGGAAATCCGCACGCACCTTGTCGATGGGAAATGTCATGCTACGCCTCCCGGCAGACGCTGACCGATCCGCGCCAGCACCTGGTGTTTCAGTACCTCGTCGCTCAACGCTTCCGTCAGTTCTGCGGCAAAGGCATAAAGGATCATCTGCTGCGCATCCCGCTGAGCTATCCCGCGCGAACGCAGGTAGAACATCTGCTCATCGTCAATGCGCCCTATCGTCGCTCCGTGGCTGCACTTCACGTCATCGGCGTAAATCTCCAGTTGTGGTTTGGTATCCACCTCCGCGAGCTTTCCGAGCAGCAGGTTGTTGTTCGTCATCTGCCCGTCCGTTTTGATCGCGTGTTGGGCAACGTTAATCAGCCCGTTAAACACCGCACGGCCCTTATCGCTGACGATCGTTTTATGCAGTTGTCGGCTGTTGCAGTAGCCTTTGTTGTGCTCAAGCCAGGTGCGGGTATCGCAGACCTCATTTTTCACCGGCATCGCCAGGCTGTTGATCCTGAGCGTCGTGTTCTCTCCGTTCAGTTGAGTACTGGTGTTATGACGCAGCACCGCATCGCCAAGCAGAAAACTGTGGCTGTGGGCCGAGGCATCCGCCGCCAGCAAAATATCGTTATGGGCGAAGTGATGGCTGAGCGGATTTTCAAACACCAGCTTGATGTGACGCAAGTGCGCGTTTGCCGCCACGTTCATGGTCAGGCGCGCGCCGGTGAAATGTCGGGCATCGTTCAGACTGACGTAATGTTCGATGATCGTCGCCTCCGCGCCTTCCGCCAGCTCAAGGTGATGGCGATAGTGCGCCGTGTTTACTTCCTCAGCGGATACGCCCTGGGTGATGTGCATCAGCACCAGCGGTTTTACCGGGCGCTGATTACGCTTAACGCGGATATGCGTTACGCCGCGCGCCAGGCCTTCAGTAAGATGCAAAAACACCTCTGGCTGTACCGCAGCCGGCAGGGTCTGGCGTTCATCGTTGATCGCCACCTCAAAGCCGCTGTTTTCCCAGTTGTCGCTAAGCGCCGGGCTGAACTGACCGTCAACAAACACCAGCCGCAGCGCCTCAACGTTGAGCGCTAACGCGTCGCGCTGCGCCGGGGTAACATCGGCGTTACGACTGACAAACAGACTGTTGGTGAGGCCTTCCAGCGGCGTATATTTCCAGTTCTCATGCTTGCGCGTCGGCAGCCCCAGGCGCAGAACCTGCTGGAGATGCTGTTGCGCCTGCTGTGAGCGCGTCTCGCCCTGCGCTTCAAACAGATGATGCCATTGTTGCAGCGCATTACTGCTGTTCGGTAAGCCAGCCATATCCCTGCTCCTCCAGTTGTTTGACCAGCGTGAAATCGCCAGACTTCACAATCCGCCCCTGATACAGGACGTGGACAAAATCAGGTTTGATATAGTCAAGAATACGCTGATAGTGGGTGACAATAATGAACGAGCGCTTACCGTCACGCAGTGAGTTGACGCCATCGGCAACCACTTTCAAGGCATCAATATCCAGCCCGGAATCCGACTCATCGAGAATACACAGTTCCGGCTCCAGCACCGCCATTTGCAGAATGTCATTACGCTTCTTCTCGCCACCGGAAAAACCGACGTTCACCGAGCGGGTTAGCAGATCTTCCGGCATCTTCAACAGCGCGATTTTCTCTTCCATCAGATCCTGAAAATCGAAGCGATCCAGCGATTCCTGTCCGCGATAAGTACGCACCGCATTGAGCGCCGTTTGTAGGAAAAACTGATTGCTGACGCCAGGGATTTCCACCGGATACTGGAAGGCCATAAAGATGCCTTCACCCGCTCTCTCTTCCGGCGCCAGGTCGAGCAGGTCTTTCCCTTTAAACATCACCGACCCGCCGGTGACTTCATAATCTTCACGCCCTGCCAGCGTCGCAGAGAGCGTACTTTTCCCGGAGCCGTTCGGTCCCATAATGGCATGCACTTCCCCTGGACGAACCTCAAGGCTCAACCCACGCAGGATCGCTTTCTCTTCCACACTGACCTGTAAATCTTTAATCGTTAACATGTTGCTTCCTTAACCGACGCTGTGTTCAAGGCTAATGGCTAATAATTTTTGCGCTTCAACGGCGAACTCCAGCGGCAACTCAGAGAACACGTCCTTACAGAAGCCGTTGACGATCATCGAGATCGCATCCTCTTCGCTGATGCCGCGCTGCAGGCAGTAGAACAGCTGATCTTCACCAATCCGCGAGGTGGTTGCTTCATGCTCCAGCTGCGCGCTGTTGTTCCGGCATTCGACATACGGGAAGGTATGCGCCCCGCAGTCGGCGCCAATCAGCATTGAGTCGCACTGGGTGAAGTTACGGGCATTGGTGGCCGTCGGCATAATTTTGACCAGACCACGATAGCTGTTCTGGCTGTGTCCGGCAGAGATCCCCTTTGAGATAATGGTCGACCGGGTGTTCTTGCCAATGTGGATCATCTTGGTGCCGGTATCCGCCTGCTGATGTCCGCTGGTCAGCGCCACCGAATAAAATTCGCCGATGGAGTTGTCGCCACGCAGAATGCAGCTTGGGTATTTCCAGGTAATTGCCGATCCGGTCTCTGACTGGGTCCACGACATTTTGCTGTTCTCACCCTCGCACAGCGCACGTTTGGTGACGAAGTTCAGAATACCGCCGGTGTTGTTATCGCCGGGGAACCAGTTCTGAACGGTGGAGTATTTCACCTCGGCGTCTTTGTGGATGATCACTTCCACTACCGCCGCGTGAAGCTGATAGCTGTCGCGCACCGGTGCTGAACAGCCTTCGATATAGCTCACATAGCTGCCTTCATCCGCTACCAGGATCGTGCGCTCAAACTGCCCGGTCTTCTCGGCGTTAATGCGAAAGTAGGTGGAAAGCTCCATCGGACAGCGCACGCCTTTCGGCACATAAATAAAGGTGCCATCAGAAGCGACCGCCGCATTTAGCGCGGCGAAGAAGTTATCGTTGCCGGGTACGACGGTGCCAAGATACTGTTTCACCAGTTCGGGATGATCGTGAATCGCTTCGCCGAACGAGCAGAATATGATCCCCTGCTCCGCCAGTTTTTCACGATAGGTGGTGGCAACAGAGACAGAGTCAAAGATGGCGTCAACTGCCACCTCACGGCCTTCGCGCACCGGTACACCGAGCTGTTCAAAGGCAGCCTCCACCTCTTTACTGAGGAAAGCATTCGCCCCGGTTTGCTGTACCGCTCCCGGTTCCGACACGCAGGTCTCATCACAATTCCCGCACGAGGGCGCGGAATAGTAGCTGTAGTCCTGATAATTCAGCTTCTCATAGTGCGCCTTTAACCAGTGCGGCTCCTGCATGTCGACCCAGGCCCTGTACGCATTGAGGCGAAACTCCAGCATCCACTCAGGTTCATTACGTTTGGCCGAAATGGCGCGTACCACCTCTTCGTTGATCCCTTTCGCCAGCTCATCCGTTTGCAGTTGGGTAAAGAAACCCTCCTTGTAATTCAGAGGGCCGCCGGTCCAGGTTTTGACATCGTCAGTTGCTTCAGTATTACGAGACATAGTACCGCCTATACCCCAAAGCTTTCGCCACAGCCGCATTCGTTCTGGGCCTTCGGGTTATGAAATTTGAATAACTGGTTTAATCCTTCGCGGACGTAATCCACTTCCGTGCCGTCGATGAATGGCATCGCCTGCAGCGGGACGTAGAGCTTCGCACCCTCAACCTCGAACAGCAGATCGTCTTTCTCCGGCTCGCTGACGGTATCCAGCACATAGCCAAAACCGGCGCATCCCGTCTGCTTAACGCCCAGGCGCACGCCCAGCATGCCAGGCTGCTTTGCGACCAGTTCGCGAATATGCGCTGCTGCCGCAGGGGTGAGCGTCAATCCGCGCCAGGCGAAATCGTCCGGATTAAATGTTCCTGAATGCAATTCCATAGGGTTACCTCGCATAATGAGCCATCAGGCTATAACACCATGTTAGTGATAACGATTCTCACTTCAACCCCTCAACAGCAGGGGCATTCTGGCGTTTCACCCTTTTTGACCACTTTTATTAAGCATAGACCCTGCCGCGCGGGTTAAGAGGAATGGATGAATTTGTTCAATGCATTGATTGATAATGACTTTAACGTTCATCATCGACCTGGCAGGTCAAAACAGTAAAGATGTATAGAAAATGACTATTTCAGGGATAGGAATAACATGAGGAGGGTGAAAGCACAGAAAAACAAAACCCTTAAGGTTGTCAGTAACAGCCTTAAGGGTTCCGGCCCCATCCGGCGCTTATCTCCGGCACTCACGATGGCTTAGCTCTTGAAGGGGCGATAAGAATAGTCTCATATTGCCGAAGGTCATTTTTAACACAAATTGCTATCCCGCACTTTTTTGTGGCGGATCAATTCCATGCGTTACGACATCGTTGCCTGGATTGCCTCCAGAAACAGCCGAAGCCCAACGGGCTGATGCTCACGGGAAAGATACAGACCGTACACGGCAAGGCGTCGGGGTTGCAGCATCGGCAGCAGGCGTACCAGTTGCCCCTGCGCGAGTCCTTCACGCGCTTCCTTTTCCGGCACCAGCGCGATCCCCATGCCTGCCAGCGCAGATTCGCACAGCAGAGACGAGATCCCGGCGCTCAGATTTCCCTTTATCGCCACCGAGGCCGCCTCGCCCCGTTCGTCGAGAAAATGCCACGATTTCCCGGCAAACCCACTGTAATACAGGCAGTTATGCTGAGCGAGATCCTCCAGCGTCTGCGGGATGCCGTGCTGGCGCAAATACGCCTCTGACGCACACAGAACCGATTCGCAGTCGCCGAGTCGGCGGGCAATCGTACCTGGCTCGGGGTTATCGGTAATACGAATCGCGACATCAATGCGTTCACCGACCAGACTGACCGGCTGATTGTTTATCTCAACTTCAATGCGCAATTCTGGATACCGTGCTAAAAAACCTGGCAGCACCGGCGCGAGAATGTGCATTGCCGTAAAGTGCGCACACGCGACGCGCAGCGTTCCGGTGGGAATCTCTGTCGCCGACGCCGCACCAATCGCCTGCGACAGCTGCGCCAGCGTTCGCGTCTTCACCAATGCCTCTTCTCCGGCTGGCGTAATCGTCAGCCTGCGCGATGAACGATGAATCAACCGCGCGCCTGCCCATTTCTCCATCTCATCAAGATAACGGCTCACCATCGGTCGGGAGAGTCCCAGTGCCCGCGCCGCCGCACTCAGGCTGCCTAAATCGCAGATATGATTGAATACCGTCGCCGCCATGACTCTGTCCATTGCTACCCCATCCGATCGTTTTATGAAACTCAGCATGTCCTGATACAGGAATTCTAACAGATCCAAATTTCCTTAAAATACAGGCCACACCCAGAACAATTTCATCTGCATAAGGTTATCCCTCATGAAAAGTAAACTGCTGACCCTGTTGTTGCCTGCTGTCGCCTCTCCACTGTTTGCCGCACCGCTGCAACTTGACGTCTATAACCCACAGGAAAACGCCATCTTCCCTGTTTCCTCAACGCTGGTATCCGGCCCGACGGAAGCGATATTGTTTGATGCGCAGTTCAGCACTAAAGACGGGGCAAAACTGGTGGAGATGATTAAATCCCGTGGCAAAACGCTGAAAGCCATCGTGATTACCTCCGGCGATCCAGATTTCTATTTTGGCCTGGAGCCGATTGTGAAGGCTTTTCCTGACGCGAAGGTACTGGCGACACCATCGGTCGTTGAGCATATTCGTGCCACCAAAGAGGCTAAGCTGCAGTATTGGGGACCACAGATGAAGGATGGCGCGCCAACGGCGCCGATCGTTCCGCAGACCACCGCTGAAACGCGTTTTAGCGTAGATGGTGAAACGCTGGAATTGCGTCATCCTAATGATTACGCGGCGTATGTCTGGGTACCGGCTAACCGGGCGATCCTCGGCGGCACGGGCGTGGCGGCAGGCATTCATGTCTGGACGGCTGACACCCAGACACCGGAGCAACGCGCATCATGGCGTAATATCCTGACTGAAATGCACAGCCTGCAACCAAAGCAGGTCATTCCCGGTCATTACCTTGGTCAACGCCCAGCAGGCGATGGCGCTATCCGCTTCACGCAGGATTACCTGCAATCGTTTGAACAGGCGCTGGCATCGAAACAAGGTTCGGCCTGGGTCATTAAGACGATGAACGCCGCGTGGCCAGGACTGGCAGATGAAAGCTCGCTGGAATTGAGCGCGAAAGTGAATTCGGGCGAGATGACGTGGTAGCACCGCTGCGTAAGGACCAAAAAAAACCCGACTCAGGTGTCGGGTTCTCTTTACGCTGACAATCACAGAATCAATGAACGCCAAGGCGCCAGGCAAAATAGATCTCTTCTTTTAACTCGGTGGAAGAGAGCGTCAGTAAATCGGTAAATTCGAGCTCAAGTTGTTTTAGTTTTTTAAGGTATTGGGCTGGAGAGAGCTCTGTTTTATCACGACGTAAAAACTCAATTGCCAGTTGGGCCGGGTCTAGTTGGCTAGTCATATCATCCTCGCTTATGGTCAAAACCTGCACAGTATATCACCTTTTGCTGCGCAGATTATGACCAAAAGCAATAGTGATCACACTTTTTCCGGTGACAACGTCACACAACGGCCGTTGTCAACCGCGAGGTACAGCACAGTCGCTGCTGCTCATCGTAGATGTCAATCTGCCAGACCTGATGTCGGGAGCCGGTATGAATTGCCTTACAAACTCCCTTTACGCGCCCTTCCCGCGCGGAGCGAACGTGATTAGCATTGACCTCCAGCCCCACCACTTTTTGCTCGCCCTGAGTACACAGGTAACCCGCAACCGAACCGATGCTTTCAGCGAGCACAACAGAGGCTCCGCCGTGTAGCAGGCCAAACGGCTGCTTCGTGCGCCCGTCAACGGGCATTGACGCTTCAAGCGTATCGTCGCCGATATGCTCAAAGCGAATATCCAGCAGGCCAACCATATTGCCTTCCCCCATCGCATTGAGGGCGTCGAGGGTCACTTCACGTTTCCAGATCATCCAATAATCTCCAGTAATGCCTGCACAGGATGGCGCACGCCAGTGCCTTCGACGCGTTTCACCTGGCTGCGGCAGGAATATCCCGTCGCGAGGCAACGACTACGCGGCAGTCGCTCCATCGCCTGGTGCCACGACAACTCGTAGATACCCAGCGAACTCGCATGGTTCTTTGCCTCATGACCGTAAGTACCGGCCATACCGCAACACCCCACGCTGACATTTTCCAGCTTCGCGCCAAAGCGGGCAAAAATTGACGCCCATTGCGCCGGCGCGCCGGGCAGCGCGGTCACTTCGGTACAGTGGCCGAAGAAATACCAGGATTCACCGCTAACGTCACGCGGTTCGTGCGAGGCCAGCGCCGTTGCCAGCCACTCATTAGCGAGTTGGACATGGAAATCGCCGCGCTGTTCGCCTAGCGCCAACTTGTACTCATCGCGATAACAGAGCACCAGCGCCGGATCGACGCCGACCATCGGCATGCCCAGTGTCGCCACGCGGTTCAAAAAATCAGAGGTCTTTTTGGCGGTCTTCGCAAAACGCGTCAGGAATCCTTTGATGTGCTGTGCTTTACCGTTTGGCGAGAACGGCAGAAGAACCGGCTGCATCCCCAGTTTTTCGACCAGACGGACGAAATCCGCCACGACCTGCGCGTCGTAATAGCTGGTAAACGGATCCTGCACCACCAGCACCGTATTGGCTTTCTGCGCATCCGTGAGCGCTTCGAGCTGTTCCAGCGTCATGTTCGCCGAGCGATGACCAACCATCTGCTGTTGCAATGACGGCGTCGACAGCAGCGGCAGATCGACCATGCCAATATGTTTTGCCGACAGCTTGCGCACCAGCGGCTGATTAATAAAGAAGTTGAAGGTCTTCGGCGCCCGCGCCATCAGCGGCGCATAGGTTTCGACCGTCGCCACCAGATGGTCACGCAGCGGGCGCAGGTAGCGGGTATGGTAAAGCTGCAGGAAGCGCGAGCGGAATTCCGGGACGTCGATTTTGATCGGACACTGCGTCGAACAGGCCTTACAGGCCAGACAGCCGGACATCGCCTCCTTCACTTCATGCGAGAAGTCATACTCGCCCTTACTGGCATGCCAGGTGTTACGGGTGCGCGAAATCAGAGACCGCAGACTGGGCCGTTTGCTCGCCAGCGCGTTTTCCAGTCGTACCGGATCAACACCGCGATCCGCCAGCAGACGCAGCCATTCACGCACCAGCGTCGCGCGCCCTTTTGGCGAATGGATGCGATTGAGGCTGATTTTCATCGACGGGCACATCGGGCTCTTCGCATCAAAGTTAAAGCACAGACCGTTACCATTACATTCCAGCGCGCCTCGCCAGGTCTGGCGCACGGCCAGCGGGATTTGTCGGTCCCAGGTGCCGCGTTTGACCGCATCGACTTTCATCATCGGCGCGTCGATACCTTCCGGCGGACAAATTTTCCCCGGATTCAGCCGGTTTTGCGGATCGAACGCCGCTTTGACCTTCCGCAGTTCCGCGAAGAGTTCATCGCCGAAAAACGCCGGGCTGTATTCGGCGCGAAAACCTTTGCCGTGTTCACCCCACAGCAGACCGCCATATTTCGCCGTCAGCGCCACCACCTCATCGGAGATTTGCT
The DNA here is from genome assembly GCF_950098555.1 of Citrobacter sp. T1.2D-1. NCBI lineage: Bacteria > Pseudomonadati > Pseudomonadota > Gammaproteobacteria > Enterobacterales > Enterobacteriaceae > Citrobacter > Citrobacter sp. T1.2D-1. The sequence continues at coordinate 161,575 of NZ_CATNHH010000004.1, read as the reverse complement.
TCATCAGCACTTCCTGCTGCGGGTCGCACATATCCAGCGCCGGCCGCACATGCAGCACCCCGGCGTCGACGTGGCCGAACATACCGTAGCTCAGGCCGTGGCCATCAAGCAGTGCGCGAAATTCTGCGATGTAGTCGGCAAGATGTTCCGGCGGTACGCAGGTGTCCTCGGCAAACGGGATTGGTTTTGCCGCGCCTTTCGCATTTCCCAGCAACCCCACCGCTTTTTTACGCATTGCGTAGATACGCTCAACGCCCGCCAGTTCAGTACATAACTGCCAGCCAATCACCCCCGCCTCTTCACGCGCAATCAGCTCATCCAGGCGCTCGCACAGGGACGCAACCTGTCCGTCGATAACGGCTTCATCATCACCGGCAAATTCGACGATGTTCAGGCCGAGCATCTCTTTGTCCGGGACGTCGGTAATCAGTTCGCTCACCGAATGCCAGATGATGTCTTCACGCGCCAGATTCAACACTTTTGAGTCAACCGTCTCCACCGACAGCGCGCGCGCGTCCACCATGAACGGCGCATTCCGCAGTGCGGAGTCAAAAGAGTCGTATTTCACGTTCACCAGTCGGCGCACTTTCGGCAGTGGCGTAATGTCCAGCCGCGCTTCCGTAATGAACGCCAGCGTCCCTTCCGAACCGGTGAGGATCCGGGTTAGATCGAATTCACTCATGTCATCGTTAAAGACATGGCGCAAGTCGTAACCCGTCAGGAAGCGGTTCAGTTTGGGGAATTTATCAATGATCAACTGACGCTTTTCGCGGCAGCGCTCAAACACGGTGCGATAAATACGGCCAATGGCGGTGTTGCTCTGACCAAGCGTCTGTGCCAGTTCAACCGGCAGCGGCTGCGTATCGAGAATATCGCCACCCAGCAGTACTGCCCGCACGCCCAGCACGTGATCGGACGTCTTCCCGTAGACCAGCGACCCCTGCCCGGAGGCGTCGGTATTAATCATCCCCCCCAGTGTCGCCCGGTTACTGGTGGACAGTTCCGGGGCAAAAAAATAGCCATACGGTTTGAGATACTGATTCAGTTGATCCTTGATCACCCCGGCTTCCACCCGCACCCAGCCCTCTTCCGGGTTGATCTCAATGATGCGGCTCATATAGCGGGACATATCGACGATGATGCCCTGGTTCAGCGCCTGTCCGTTAGTCCCCGTACCGCCGCCGCGCGGGGTAAAAATCAGCGAGATAAAGCGTGGTTGCGCCGCCAGACGGGCAATCAGCGCCACATCGGCCGTTGAACGGGGGAAAACCACGGCATCGGGGAGAAGTTGATAGATACTGTTATCTGTCGACATCGTCAGACGATCGGCATAACTGGTTGCCGTATCACCGGTAAATTCTTGTTGCTCCAGCTCTTGCAAAAAATTAAGCACCAACTGAACGACGCCGGGTGCCTGAGAAATTTGTGGAATCATTATCGTGACCCTTTCCTGCGGTCTGTGTGTTGTGGGAGTTAATCGTTTGCTTATTGTTGTATCACATTTTTTTCTAATACACCCAACAGAAATACTGGCAGAATCCGCCTGTCAAAAACCGCTGAAATTGCTCATCATTATGAGACGTGTTTCACACGGTCGTGTCGCGTCAACGATCTGACGCACTACATAGGTGAAAGAGTTTATGGTCAATATTCGTCAGCCCAGGGATATCGCACAAGTGCTGCTGTCGGTGCTGTTTTTAGCCATCATGATTGTGGCGTGTCTCTGGATTGTTCAACCTTTTATTCTGGGCTTTGCCTGGGCCGGGACTATCGTCATTGCGACCTGGCCGGTTTTACTGCGCCTGCAAAAATTACTCTGGGGGCGGCGTTCGCTGGCGGTTCTGGTGATGACGCTCTTATTAGTGCTGTTGTTTGTGATCCCGATTGCGCTGCTGGTCAACAGTCTCGTTGATGGCAGCGGCCCTCTGATTCACGCCATCACAAGCGGTGATATGACGCTACCGGATCTGGCCTGGCTGAACAGCATTCCACTGGTCGGCGCGAAACTGTATGCCGGCTGGCATAACCTGCTGGATATGGGGGGGACGGCGATCATGGCGAAGGTCCGTCCGTACATTGGCACCACGACCACCTGGTTTGTCGGTCAGGCCGCTCACATCGGTCGCTTTATGATGCACTGTGGCCTGATGCTCTTATTCAGCGCCCTGCTGTACTGGCGCGGTGAGACGGTGGCGATGGGTATTCGTCATTTTGCCTACCGTCTGGCCGCAAAACGTGGCGACGCGGCGATGCTGCTGGCCGCACAGGCAATCCGCGCGGTGGCGCTGGGTGTGGTCGTCACAGCGCTGGTGCAAGCGGTGCTGGGCGGCATCGGTCTGGCCGTTTCCGGCGTACCTTACGCCACACTGCTCTCCGTGGTGATGATCCTCTCCTGCCTGGTACAACTGGGGCCGTTACCGGTTCTGATTCCAGCCATTATCTGGCTTTACTGGACTGGCGATACCACCTGGGGAAGCGTGCTGCTGGCGTGGAGTTGCGTGGTCGGGACACTGGATAACGTGATTCGCCCGATGCTTATCCGTATGGGTGCAGATTTGCCGCTGATCCTGATCCTCTCTGGCGTTATTGGCGGCCTGATTGCGTTTGGCATGATTGGTCTGTTTATCGGTCCGGTACTGCTGGCCGTTTCCTGGCGACTGTTCTCGGCCTGGGTCAACGAAGCGCCTGTGCCGGGCAGCAAACCAGAGGAACTTCTCGAGGAACTGAGCGAAATCGAAGGCCTTAAAAAATAACACGATAGCAGGCGACTCCGGTCGCCTGATTGTTTAATCTCGCTAATCAATCACGTACTTCTGCTTATCTGTAGCGCCTGTTACCGCTTCGTCATCCCTGATTTGTGTCGCAAATTCTTTACAGTTTTTAAACTATTGAGACGAATCTGATCGACGCTAAAACGCCCGATACCCTACTATTAGGTCACGGTTATAGATCAAGACATTGATTTATAAGTATGGAAATCCCCTGAGTGAAACAACGAATTGCTGTGTGTAGTCTTTGCCCATCTCCCACGATGGGCTTTTTTTTATCCTGAAATCGCCTCCGTCACTTGCCTGCAAGTAATATTCACAGACCGATAACAAAGAATATTGCACAAGATATTGTGACTCTCTTCATGCCGAAATCTGTTTAATAGTGTTATTTATGCCTTATTGTTTTTTAATATGGGGTCATTCAATGATGAACGCTTATGAACTACAGGCATTACGTCAAGTTTATGCAATGACCATTGAAGAGTGCGTGTCATGGATTGCGCCAGATTATAATGTCACCAACTGGCAGCAGTGGGAAAATGGCGAATGTGAACTGCCTCCCGCGATTGTTGCAACACTACTGGAAATGCGCAGAAAAAGAAAACTACGTATTAATGCCATTATAGAGAAGATAAACAATCGCATTGGCAATAATACCATGCGTTTCTTTTCTGATTTAACCGATTTCCAGTCAGTCTACCGTGATGGCACTTTTCTTGACTGGAAAATTTATCAATCCGTTGCTGCCGAACTCTATGCCCACGACCTGGAACGATTGTGTTAGACCACATATTTCCTGCCACCGGCGATTCATACTAAGAAACGTTAAATAAACAGATCGATTGTACTTTTAAGGCACGGGTATTTAACCCGTACCAGGGAAAATCATTAGCAATTTCGCTGAGCAGGCATCATGAAAAATCACTATTTCCCCACCGCGATGGGGCTGTATCTCAATTACCTGGTGCATGGCATGGGAGTCATCCTGATGAGTCTCAACATGGCATCGCTCGAACAACAGTGGCAGACAAATGCCGCAGGTGTGTCTGTCGTTATCTCCTCATTAGGGATCGGGCGCTTAAGCGTCCTGTTTTGCGCCGGATTGCTATCCGACCGGTTTGGTCGCAGACCCTTTATTATTCTGGGGATGCTCTGCTATGTGACGTTCTTTTTCGGTATTCTGACGACCCATAACATCATCATCGCTTATGCGTTCGGGGTCCTCGCCGGCATGGCGAACAGTTTTCTGGACGCGGGCACCTATCCCAGTCTGATGGAGGCCTTCCCTTCTTCGCCGAGCACCGCCAACATCCTGATTAAGGCCTTTGTCTCCGGTGGGCAGTTTTTACTCCCCATCATCATCAGTCTGCTGGTCTGGGCGGAACTGTGGTTTGGCTGGTCATTTATCGTTGCCGCCGCGATCATGTTGATTAACGGCCTGTTTTTACTTCGCTGCTCTTTTCCCCCGCATCCTGGGCGCCGCGTCGCGCCGGTCGCACCGGTACACGAACAGCGCCCGGCAGAAAAACATCGTTGCGCATTTATCGATCTGGCCAGCTATACCCTGTATGGCTATATCTCGATGGCCACGTTTTATCTCATCAGCCAGTGGCTGGCGCAATACGGTCAGTTTGTCGCCGGAATGTCGTATACGCTGTCGATAAAATTGCTGAGCATTTATACCTGCGGTTCGCTGCTTTGCGTATTGATTACCGCCCCGCTGGTACGCAAAACGGTACGTTCAACCACCTTACTGATGCTGTACACCTTCGTCTCATTTATCGCCCTGTTGACGGTGTGCCTGCATCCCACGGTGTATGTTGTGATTGTCTTTGCTTTTGTGATCGGCTTTTCGTCAGCCGGAGGGGTGGTACAGATAGGCCTGACCCTGATGGCAGCCCGCTTCCCGCATGCCAAAGGGAAAGCCACCGGCATTTATTACAGTGCAGGCAGCATTGCGACTTTCACGATCCCGCTGGTGACGGCCCATCTTTCACAAAGAAGCATCGCCGATATTATGTGGTTTGATACCGGCATTGCCGCCATGGGTTTCCTGTTGGCGCTGTTTATCGGCTACCGCAGCCGTCTCGAAACAAAACGCCAGTTGATGATATCGCCTTTAGCGGAATAAGGCTGAATCCGTCGTAAGCAATATTGTTATCGCTGACTGCAATATAATTTGTATAACGTCAATAACATCAGCAAAACGTCGCAGGAGAAGTGGGCTTTCACACTTTCATCTGCAATATACCTGGTAATGAAAACGTCATGTTATGTAGTTCATGCCGTTGCACAGCCGTATATTAATAAAAAATCGCCGGATATAAAAATGCCGACGAAAACAGAATTAAATTAACCGGCAAGGAGCGTTGAAAAAATGTCACAGAATAAGGCCTTCAGTACGCCATTTTTCCTGGCGGTCATCTGTATTTATCTCAGCTATTTTCTCCACGGCATTAGCGTCATTACGCTGGCGCAAAATATGACTTCCCTCGCCGCTAAGTTTTCTACCGACAGCGCGGGGATCGCCTATTTAATTTCCGGTATCGGGCTGGGGCGTCTGGTCAGTATTCTGTTTTTTGGCGTCCTGTCGGATAAATTTGGTCGTCGGGCAATCATTCTGCTGGGCGCCGCGCTCTATATTCTCTTTTTCTTCGGTATTCCTGCCAGTCCCAACCTGATGGTGGCCTTTGTGCTCGCCGTATGCGTTGGCGTCGCTAACTCTGCACTGGACACCGGAGGCTATCCGGCGCTGATGGAGTGTTTCCCGAAAGCGTCAGGTTCGGCGGTGATCCTGGTCAAGGCAATGGTCTCCTTCGGGCAGATGCTCTATCCGATGCTGGTCGGCTATATGCTGCTCAACAACATCTGGTACGGCTATGGTGTGATCATTCCTGGCGTTCTGTTTGTGCTGATTACCCTGATGCTGCTGCGCAGTAAATTCCCTGGCCAACTGGTGGATGCCAGCGTCGCCAAAGAGTTGCCGCAGATGAACAGCAAACCGCTGGTCTGGCTGGAAGGCGTGGCTTCTGTCATGTTTGGCGTAGCGGCGTTTTCCACCTTCTATGTCATCGTGGTCTGGATGCCGAAATACGCTATGGCCTTCGCCGGAATGGAAGAAGCGGATGCGCTGAAAACCATCACCTGGTATAGCCTGGGCTCGCTGGTTTGCGTCTTTATCTTTGCCGCGCTGCTGAAAAAAATGGTTCGCCCCATCTGGGCTAACGTCTTTAACGCCGGTCTGGCGACCGTGACCGCCGCTGTCATTTATCTCTGGCCGTCTCCGCTGGTGTGTAACGTGGGCGCGTTTGCGATTGGTTTCTCCGCAGCGGGGGGGATTTTACAACTGGGCGTGTCGGTAATGTCGGAATTCTTTCCGAAAAGCAAAGCCAAAGTCACCAGCGTTTATATGATGATGGGCGGCCTCGCGAATTTTGTTATTCCGTTGATTACTGGCTACCTCTCCACCATCGGCCTGCAATACATCATTTTACTGGACTTCGTTTTTGCCCTGCTGGCCTTCATCACCGGCATTATCGTATTTATTCGCTATTACCGGGTCTTCAATATTCCGCAGAACGATATCCGTCTGGGCGAACGTTATTTTTCAACAAAAAGTTAAGCGACAATTTAAGGAGTCATGTTATGGATGTAACCGCGAAATATGAACTGATCGGCTTGATGGCTTACCCTATCAGACACAGTCTGTCACCTGAAATGCAAAATAAGGCGCTAGAGAAAGCCGGATTGCCGTTTACCTATATGGCCTTTGAGGTCGACAACAGCACCTTCGCAGGCGCCATCGAAGGGCTGAAAGCGTTAAAAATGCGCGGTACCGGCGTATCGATGCCCAATAAGCAGTTGGCCTGTGAGTTCGTTGATGAACTGACTCCGGCGGCGAAACTGGTGGGCGCCATTAATACCATCGTCAATGATGACGGTTATCTGCGCGGTTACAACACCGATGGCACGGGCCACATTCGCGCGATTAAAGAGAGCGGTTTCGATATCAGGGGTAAAACCATGGTATTACTGGGTGCCGGTGGTGCATCCACTGCCATCGGCGCGCAGGCGGCCATTGAGGGGATCAAAGAGATTAAACTCTTTAACCGTAATGATGAGTTCTTCCAGAAAGCGCTGGATTTCGCCAAACGAGTGAATGAAAACACGGACTGCGTGGTGACAGTGACAGATCTTGCCGACCAGCAGGCCTTCGCAGACGCGCTGGCGACGGCGGATATCCTGACCAACGGCACCAAAGTCGGCATGAAGCCACTGGATAATGAATCTATCGTCAGCGACGTGAGTCTGCTACGTCCGGAACTGCTGGTCACGGAATGTGTCTACAACCCGCATATGACGAAGTTACTGCAGCAGGCGCAACAAGCCGGTTGCAAAACAATCGATGGTTACGGCATGTTGTTGTGGCAAGGTGCTGAACAGTTCAAACTGTGGACCGGTAAAGATTTCCCGCTGGAATATGTAAAACAGGTAATGGGGTTTGCGGCCTGACGGCCAGGAACTAAGACTGATAAAAGGTATTAAATGAAAACCGTAACCGTAAATAACCTCGTGGTTGGCGAAGGGGCTCCAAAAATAATCGTCTCGCTGATGGGTAAAGATCTCGCCAGCGTCCGCTCAGAAGCGCGGGCCTATCGCGACGCGGATTTCGACATTCTGGAATGGCGCGTTGACCATTTTGCCGATGTCGCCTCTGCCGATGCCGTGCTGGAGGCTATCCGCGCGATCCGTGCCGAGATGCCTAAAACTCCCCTGCTGTTTACCTTCCGCAGCGCGAATGAAGGGGGTGAGCAGGCTATTTCGACTGACGCCTATCTCGCGCTGAATCGCGCGGCTGTCGACAGCGGTCTGGTCGATATTATCGATCTCGAACTGTTTACCGGTGATGAGCAGGTCAAGGCGACGGTTGACTATGCGCACAGCAAAAACGTCAAGGTCATCATGTCCAACCATGATTTCCACAAGACCCCAGCAGAAGAAGAGATCGTGGCGCGACTGCGCAAAATGCAGGAACTCGGTGCCGATATTCCGAAGATAGCCCTGATGCCACAGAGCCATAGCGATGTTCTGACGCTGCTTTCCGCCACGCTGAAAATGCAGGAGCAGTACGCCGACCGTCCGGTTATCACCATGTCGATGTCAAAAACCGGTGTGATTTCGCGCCTGGCGGGTGAAGTCTTCGGGTCAGCGGCAACCTTTGGTGCGGTTAAAAAAGCCTCCGCGCCCGGACAAATATCCGTTAGCGACCTGCGCACGGTATTAACGATTTTACATCAGGCTTAATGCACTAAATAAAGGCGGGAAGAATATCCTCCCGCCATAAAATATAAATTTCACCCCATAGTGAATATTTCACATAAATATTCAGCGGATGCCTACGCCTGAACACCAGCGATGTACGGTTTCTGCCGGGTACCCAGGAGTTAATATGAAACCTGAAAGACCACCCCGCGTGAATGGTCGCGTGCCTGTGCTCTCGGCCCAGGACGCGGTTAATTATATTAAAGATGAAGATGTGCTGTGTATATTAGGTGCAGGTGGCGGTATTCTGGAAGCCACCACCTTAATTACCGCATTAGCCGATAAATATAAACAGACGCAAACGCCGCGTAATTTATCGATTATCAGTCCGACCGGTCTGGGCGATCGCGCCGATCGCGGAATCAGCCCGCTGGCCCAGGAAGGGCTGGTGAAATGGGCCCTGTGCGGACACTGGGGGCAGTCGCCGCGTATTTCGGACTTAGCGGAACAGAACAAAATTGCCGCCTATAACTATCCGCAGGGCGTACTGACCCAGGCGCTGCGCGCTTCTGCCGCTCATCAGCCGGGGATCCTCAGCGATATTGGGATCGGTACTTTTGTTGACCCACGCCAACAGGGTGGCAAGCTCAATGAGGTCACCAAAGAGGACCTCATCAAACTGGTGGAGATTGATAACAAAGAATATCTCTACTACAAAGCGATTGCGCCCACCGTGGCGTTTATCCGCGCCACAACCTGCGACAGCGAAGGCTACGCCTCGTTTGAAGATGAGGTGATGTACCTCGACGCGCTCGTGCTGGCTCAGGCGGTACATAACCACGGCGGCATCGTGATGATGCAGGTGCAGAAGATGGTCAAAAAAGCCACGCTGCATCCCAAATCCGTGCGTATCCCCGGCTATCTGGTGGATATCGTGGTCGTTGACCCGGATCAGACGCAACTGTACGGCGGCGCGCCGGTGAACCGTTTTATCTCGGGCGATTTCACCCTCGACGACAGCACTCAACTCTCCCTGCCCCTCAACCAGCGCAAACTGGTCGCTCGCCGCGCGCTGTATGAGATGCGTAAAGGCGCGGTGGGTAACGTCGGCGTCGGCATCGCGGATGGCATTGGGCTGGTGGCCCGGGAAGAAGGCTGTGCGGATGACTTTGTGCTGACCGTCGAAACCGGCCCCGTTGGCGGCATCACCTCACAGGGCGTCGCCTTCGGCGCGAACGTCAACACTCGCGCCATTCTTGATATGACCTCGCAGTTTGACTTCTACCACGGCGGAGGACTGGACGTTTGCTATCTGAGCTTTGCGGAAGTCGACCGTCATGGCAACGTCGGGGTACATAAATTCAACGGCAAAATCATGGGTACCGGCGGTTTTATCGATATTAGCGCCACCTCGAAGAAAATTGTTTTCTGCGGCACGTTAACCGCCGGCAGTCTGAAAACAGAGGTTGCCGACGGTAAATTAACCATCGTCCAGGAAGGCCGGGTGAATAAATTCATCAGCGAACTGCCGGAAATCACCTTCAGCGGAAAAATCGCGCTCGAGCGCGGACTGGACGTGCGCTATATCACCGAGCGCGCGGTATTTACGCTGAAAGAGGACGGTCTGCATCTTATTGAGATTGCCCCAGGGGTGGATCTGGAACGCGATATTCTGGCCAAAATGGATTTCGCACCGGTTATTTCGCCGAACCTGAAACTGATGGATGAAAGATTATTTATCGACGCCACCATGGGTTTTGAACTGCCGGAAGCGGCTAATTAAAAGGAGTACGATGATGGACTTTTCTTTAACCGAAGAGCAAGAGCTGCTGCTTGCCAGTATTCGAGAACTGATCACCAGCAATTTTCCGGAAGAGTATTTCCGTACCTGCGATCAGACGGCGACCTACCCCAGAGAGTTTATGCGCGCGCTGGCCGACAACGGTATTTCTATGCTGGGCGTACCGGAAGAGTTCGGCGGCATTCCGGCAGACTACGTGACGCAAATGCTGGCCCTGATGGAAGTGTCAAAATGTGGCGCCCCGGCCTTTTTGATCACCAACGGCCAGTGTATTCACAGCATGCGCCGCTTTGGTTCGCCAGAGCAACTGCGCAAAACAGCGGAAAGCACACTGGAAACCGGCGATCCGGCCTATGCGCTGGCGTTAACCGAGCCGGGTGCGGGTTCTGATAACAACAGCGCCACGACCAGCTACACGCGCAAAGACGGCAAGGTTTATCTGAACGGTCAGAAGACGTTTATTACGGGCGCAAAAGAGTACCCGTATATGCTGGTGCTGGCGCGCGACCCGGAGCCGAAAGATCCGAAGAAAGCCTTTACCCTCTGGTGGGTGGAGTCCAATAAGCCGGGGATCAAAATCAACCCGCTGCACAAAATCGGCTGGCATATGCTCAGCACGTGTGAAGTCTATCTCGACAACGTTGAGGTGGATGAAAGCGACATGGTGGGCGAAGAAGGCATGGGCTTTCTCAACGTGATGTACAACTTTGAGATGGAACGACTGATCAACGCTGCGCGCAGTACCGGTTTTGCCGAATGCGCCTTTGAGGATGCCGCGCGTTATGCCAACCAGCGCATTGCGTTTGGTAAACCGATTGGACACAACCAGATGATCCAGGAAAAACTGGCGCTAATGGCTATCAAAATCGACAATATGCGCAATATGGTGCTGAAGGTGGCATGGCAGGCCGATCAGGAGCAGTCGCTGCGTACCAGTGCCGCCCTGGCGAAACTGTACTGCGCCCGGACGGCAATGGAAGTGATTGACGATGCAATCCAGATTATGGGCGGGCTGGGTTATACCGACGAAGCGCGCGTCTCCCGATTCTGGCGCGATGTACGTTGTGAGCGTATTGGCGGCGGGACGGATGAGATCATGATTTATGTCGCAGGTCGGCAGATCCTGAAGGATTATCAGAACAAGTAAACGCCAGGCCGGATACGGTGCTTGCACCGCTATCCGGCGGTTCGTTCGCTAACCGATATTTGCTAACCGATAATGGAATAAAAACTCAGGCGTCAGACAACAGGCAGGCCTGCTCTGCCAGATTGTTTTTAAACTGTTTACGGTAATCGCCTGGCGAACAGCCAACGTGGCGCAGAAACAGCTTCGCGAAGTGGTCGACATTCTCGTACCCAACGCGCCAGGAAATTTCGGCCTGTGAATAATCGGTATTGGTTAGCGCAAATTTCGCTTCGGTCATCCGCCGCTGAATCACATAATTGATCGGCGAAATATGGTACTCGCGGGTAAATTCGTGGCAAATATAGCTGACGCTGGCACGAAATTTTTTTGATAACTGCTCAAGCGTAATTTTCTCCCGATAATTATTATTGAGGTAGACCAGAATATCTTTAATCAGAACATCTTTTTTAATATGGCCCTGTTCCGAACGATAAGCATTTTTAAAGTTTTCGTAAAAGAGAACCGTCAACGCATAGGCAAATGCATCGCACACAGACGACGTCAGCCCATTTTTACTTTGCGGCAGCATCACGCTGAGTTCATTAAAAATACTTTTGATCACCTCTTTACCCTGGCCGACGGCAACCACCGGACAGGAATGCGATTGCAGCAGTTGGTTCTCTTCCCAGTCCTGAAAGCAAAAGCCGTACAGCGCGCAGGTGTAGGTAGTGGCAGGCGCGTTCACATCCGACGTCACGGCATGCAGTCGCCCCCGCTCCACGACGACGATATCATCCTCGTGGGCCACATAAAGTGAAGAATCGATAATTAATCTGACAATGCCTTTTTTAACGTAAATCAGCTCCGTCTCATTATCATGGACATGATGACCAGACTCCCATCGGGGATCATCACTAATGACAAATCGGGAAAATCGCGGGGTCTTACCCTGGTCAAAAAGGCTTTCCATTGCATTATCAAAGCAGCGTTGATACATGACAACCTCCACAAGCAGATAGTAATCCTGAACAATATAATAGGGATAAAATAAAGCGAGTACGGCGGTTATACAACTGCATTTAGTGAGGGCAAAACAAGATTATTTCTCTCACCTGCAAGATAATACGTTTAATTCTCGCAAATTATTTTCTGCTCAATTCTTTTGCATGAGCGATCGCACTTTTTTTGCAAGATACCTGGTAACGAAAACAGATTGCTCCGTCGATAAAAAGCCACCGTCTGTCGCACACTAATTCCAGCCAATTTTCACTTTCCGCCGGGGTGGCCTGACCGTCACTGTCGGTATGCGACTCACAGGAGATGCCATGAAAATAATAACCTGCTTTAAGCTGGTACCTGAAGAACAGGACATTGTTGTTACACCCGAGCAAGCGCTCAGCTTTGACAATGCGGACACCAAAATCAGCCAGTTCGACCTCAACGCTATCGAGGCCGCAACGCAGCTGGCCACAGAAGCGGAAGATGAGATCGCTGCGCTGACGGTGGGCGGTTCATTATTGCAGAACTCGAAAGTGCGTAAGGATGTGCTCTCCCGCGGGCCACACGCACTGTACCTGATGCAGGATGCACAGCTGGAACACGCGCTGCCAAAAGATACTGCGCAGGCCATCGCCGCCACGGTGGAAAAAATCGGTTTCGATCTGATCCTGTTCGGCGAAGGCTCTGGCGACCTTTACGCACAACAGGTTGGCCTGCTGGTCGGTGAGATCCTGCAACTCCCGACCATTAACGCCGTCAGCCGCCTCCAGCGTCAGGGCGATAAGCTGGTTGTTGAACGCACGCTCGAAGAGGACGTTGAAGTGATCGAGCTGTCGCTTCCTGCGGTTCTCTGCGTCACATCGGATATTAACGCCCCGCGCATCCCCTCCATGAAGGCCATTCTTGGCGCCGGGAAAAAGCCGGTGCACACGTGGCAGGCCAGTGATATCGGCTGGAGCCAGGGCGCACCACGGGCAGAGCTGGTCGCCATTACCGTACCGCCGCAAACGGCACGTAAGCACATCATTCTGGATAACGATTCGCCGGAAGCCATCGCCGAACTGGCTGAACACCTGAAAAAAGCCCTGAACTGAGCCCAACGGAGAACACAATCATGAGTCAATTAACCCACGTCTGGGTATTTAGCGATAACGTTGAACGCTATGCGGAACTGATGGCCTGCGCGCGTCAGTGGGGTCAGCAGGTTTACGCCATTGTTCAGGGTTCCGAACAGGCGGCACGCGTTAAGCCGCTCGGTGCTGACGGTATCATCGTGCTGGAGAAGACGTCTGAACTGCAGCGAATTGAAAACTACGCCGAAACGCTGGCCGCGCCGATCCGGGAAAAAGGCAACGGGCTGCTGCTGATGGCGGCAACTAAACGCTGCAAAGCGCTAGGCGCGCGTCTGAGTATTCAACTCGATGCGGCGTTGGTGAACGATGCGACGGCGGTGAGCGTCGACGAAAACGCGCTATTTGCCGAGCATCGTATGTATGGCGGACTGGCGTTTGGCAAAGTAAAACTGAACAGCCCGCTGGCCATTATCACCCTCGCGCCAGGCATACTGGAGCCGGTCGCGGCAAATCCCGCGCATGACTGCCCGGTAGTCACCGCCGAATGGGTTGCCCCGCAACAGGAGATCCTGTGTCAGGAACGACGCGCCAAATCACTCAGCAGCGTTGATCTGAGCAAAGCAAAACGTGTGGTGGGCGTGGGTCGCGGTCTGGCGGCGCAGGACGACCTCAGCATGGTGCGCGAACTGGCCGCAGTGCTGGGCGCGGAAGTGGGCTGTTCACGTCCGATCGCCGAAGGGGAAAACTGGATGGAGCGCGAGCGTTATATCGGCGTTTCCGGCGTGCTGCTGAAGTCTGAACTGTATCTGACGCTGGGCATCTCCGGGCAGATCCAGCATATGGTTGGCGGCAATGGCGCCAAAGTGATTGTCGCCGTGAATAAAGATAAGAACGCGCCAATCTTCAACTATGCCGATTACGGACTGGTGGGCGATATCTACAAAGTGGTCCCTGCCCTGATCGCGCAGCTGCGCTAACTCTCACCTTTACCCACATCTCCCGCTGTGCAAACGGCGGGAAGGGAGCTTTAAGCATGTCGGATGAAAAATTTGATGCCATCGTCGTCGGTGCTGGCGTAGCGGGAACGGTGGCGGCATACATCATGGCGAAAGCCGGACTCGATGTTCTGGTCATCGAGCGCGGCAACAGCGCGGGCAGTAAAAATATGACCGGGGGTCGCCTCTACGCCCACGTGATCGAGCGCATTATGCCCGGTTTTGCCCAACAGGCACCCGTTGAACGTAAAGTCACCCGCGAGAAAATCTCGTTTATGACGCAGGAAAGCGCGACCACGCTGGACTACCATCGCGAACAGGCGGATGTCCCTGGTCAGGCGTCATACACCGTGTTGCGCAACCGCCTCGATCCGTGGCTGATGGAGCAAGCTGAAGCGGCTGGCGCGCAGTTTATTCCCGGTGTGCGCGTGGACGCGCTGATTCGTGAAGGCAACCAGGTGACGGGCGTACAGGCCGGCGATGACATTCTCGAAGCCAACGTGGTGATCCTCGCCGATGGCGTCAATTCGATGCTGGGCCGTTCGCTGGGCATGGTCCCTGCTTCCTCGGCACACCATTACGCCGTCGGCGTGAAAGAGCTGATTGGTCTCTCCCCGGAGCAAATCAATGACCGCTTTAACCTGTCCGGAAATGAAGGTGCGGCCTGGCTGTTCGCCGGCTCCCCGTCAAACGGCCTGATGGGCGGAGGATTCCTCTATACCAATCGCGACTCCGTTTCCCTCGGCCTGGTATGCGGACTGGGCGACATGGCCCATGCACAGAAAAGCGTACCGCAGATGCTGGAAGATTTTAAACAGCATCCCACCGTTCGTCCGTTAATTCAGGGCGGCAAGCTGCTGGAATACTCGGCGCATATGGTACCGGAAGGCGGACTGGCGATGGTGCCGGAACTGGTGGGTGACGGCGTGATGATTGTCGGCGATGCCGCAGGCTTTTGTCTGAACCTCGGTTTCACGGTGCGCGGAATGGATTTAGCCATCGCCTCTGCCGAAGCGGCGGCGCACGCAGCGATTGTGGCAAAAGCGCGCCAGGACTTCTCTGCCCGCACGCTGGCGGAATACAAAAGCGAACTGGAGAAAGGGTGCGTCATGCGTGATATGCAGCATTTTCGCAAGATGCCGGCGCTGATGGAGAATCCCCGCCTGTTCACCCAGTATCCGCGCATGGTGGCAGACATCATGAGCGACATGTTCACTATCGATGGCCGCCCGAATCAGCCGATGCGCAAAATGATCCTGTCGCATGCAAAACAGGTCGGTCTGATGAATCTGCTGAAGGATGGCATTAAGGGAGTCACGGCACTATGAGTCAGGACAATCGCGTTAACGTCGACGTCAAGCTTGGCGTCAATAAATTCCATGTTGATGAAGGACACCCGCACATCATTCTGGCGGCTAACCCGGACAGTAAAGAGTTTCAAAAATTGCTGAACGCCTGCCCCGCCGGACTCTATAAACAGGATGAGGCGGGTACGATTCACTTTGATTCTGCGGGCTGTCTGGAGTGCGGAACCTGCCGGGTACTGTGCGGTGAGACGATCCTCGAAAAATGGGAGTACCCCGCAGGCACCTTTGGCGTCGATTTCCGCTACGGCTGATGGGTACAACTGCCGGATAGTGATGCCTGGCGTCTTATCCGGCCTGCGAACACCTCACTACCCACTTGATTTACCGGGAACCTCCGATGAGTGTCACATTAACGTTTGACGCCGGGCGGCGGGACGCATACCGCAAGCTTGGCTTTTGGGGCGATGCCTCGCTGGGAGACTACTGGCAGCAAACCGCGCGCAGCGTGCCGGAAAAAATTGCCGTCGTGGATAACCACGGTACCGCATTCACCTATACCGCCCTCGACCATGCGGCAAGCTGTCTGGCAAGCTGGATGCTGGCGAACGGCATTCAGTCCGGCGACCGCGTCGCCTTTCAGCTTCCCGGCTGGTGCGAATTTACCGTTATCTATCTCGCCTGCCTGAAAATCGGCGCAGTATCCGTTCCCCTTCTGCCCGCCTGGCGCGAAGCCGAACTGGTATGGGTGCTGAACAAGTGTCAGGCGAAACTGTTTTTCGCCCCGACCGTGTTTAAACAGACGCGTCCGGTCGATTTGATCTTGCCTCTGCAAAATCAGCTGCCGCATCTGCAACACGTTATCGGCGTCGATAAACTGGCACCGGCCACCACCTCACTCGCCCTCAGCCAGATAGTAGCGGACAGCGCGCCGCTTGCCCGTCACATTCCGGTTCACGGTGACGAACTGGCCGCCGTGTTGTTTACCTCTGGCACCGAGGGAGTACCGAAAGGGGTCATGCTCAGCCACAACAATATTCTCGCCAGCGAGCGGGCCTACTGCGCCCGTCTGAATCTGACCTGGCTGGACGTCTTTCTGATGCCGGCGCCGCTGGGACACGCCACCGGTTTTTTACACGGCGTGACGGCACCGTTTCTGATCGGCGCGCGCAGCGTGCTGCTGGATATTTTTACCCCAACGGCCTGTCTTGATCTGCTGGAACAGCAGCGCTGCACCTGCGTGTTAGGGGCTACACCGTTTGTTTACGATCTGTTGTGTACCGTTGAACAGCAGCCCGCCGACCTCTCTTCGCTGCGTTTCTTTTTGTGCGGCGGCACCACCATTCCCAGGCGCATTGCCCGCGACTGTCAGCAGCGCGGCATTAAGCTGCTCAGCGTCTACGGCTCGACGGAAAGCTCGCCACATGCGGTAGTGAACCTTGACGATCCGCCCTCCCGCATGATGAATACCGACGGCTATGCGGCGGCAGGGGTGGAGATCAAGATTGTTGATGAAGCGCGTAACACGGTTCCGCCCGGCGTTGAAGGTGAAGAGGCATCACGCGGGCCGAACGTGTTTATGGGCTATCTCGATGAGCCAGAGCTAACCGCCCGGGCGCTGGATAGCGAAGGCTGGTACTACAGCGGCGATCTCTGTCGGATGGACGAGGCGGGCTATATCAAGGTCACCGGGCGCAAGAAAGATATCATTGTCCGGGGCGGCGAAAACATCAGCAGTCGCGAGGTGGAAGACATTCTGTTACAGCATCCCCGTATTCACGATGCCTGCGTGGTTGCCATGCCGGATGAGCGTTTAGGTGAGCGTTCCTGTGCCTACATCGTACTGAAAGCGCCGCATCATTCTCTGTCGCTGGAAGAGGTTGTTGCCTTCTTTAGCCGTAAACGTGTGGCGAAGTATAAGTATCCGGAGCACATCGTGGTGGTTGAAAAGTTGCCCAGAACGGCATCCGGGAAGATCCAGAAGTTCCTGTTACGCCAGGATATCATTCAGCGGTTAGCGTCGGAATGACGTGAGGTACAAATTGCCGGATGACGGCGTACCGCCTTATCCGGCCTACAGGGGCATTGTGGGTGTATGTATTGCCGGATGACGGCGTATCGCCATCCGGCCTACAGGGACATTGCGGGTGTATGTATTGCCGGATGACGGCGTACAGGGGCATTGCGGGTGTATGTATTACCGGATGACGGCGTATCGCCATCCGGCCTACAGGGACATTGCGGGTGTATGTATTACCGGATGACGGCGTACCGCCTTATCCGGCCTACAGGGGCATTGTGGGTGTATGTATTACCGGATGACGGCGCATCGCCATCCGGCCTACAGGGCATTGCGGGTGTATGTATTGCCGGATGACGGCGTATCGCCATCCGGCCTACAGGGGAATCGCTGTAGGCCTGATAAGCGTAGCGCCATCAGGCATTACCTTACTTCTTCAGTTCAGCCAGGCTCAGCCAGGTCTGGACAACGGTATCCGGGTTCAGCGACAGGCTGTCGATTCCCTCTTCCATCAGCCAGGCGGCAAAGTCTTCGTGGTCAGACGGACCCTGACCGCAAATCCCGACGTATTTACCCTGTTTCTTCGCTGCGCGAATCGCCATCGACAGCAGTGCTTTTACCGCGTCGTTACGCTCATCAAACAGTTCGGATACCACGCCGGAGTCACGATCCAGACCCAGCGCCAGCTGCGTCATGTCGTTAGAACCGATCGAGAAGCCGTCGAAGTATTGCAGGAACTGTTCAGCCAGCAGGGCGTTGGACGGGATCTCACACATCATGATGATCTTCAGCCCATTCTCACCGCGTTTCAGCCCCTGACGCGCCAGCTCTTCCACAACCGCTTTTGCCTGCTCAACGGTACGCACGAATGGGATCATGATTTCGACGTTAGTCAGCCCCATGTCATTACGCACGCGTTTCACCGCGTCGCATTCCAGCGCGAAGCAATCACGGAAGCTGTCCGACACGTAGCGGCCCGCACCACGGAAGCCCAGCATTGGGTTCTCTTCATGCGGCTCGTAGCGCTCACCGCCGACCAGGTTCGCGTATTCGTTAGACTTAAAGTCAGACAGACGCACGATCACCCGTTTCGGCCAGAATGCCGCACCGAGGGTGGCAATCCCTTCCGTCAGGCGCCCCACATAAAATTCACGCGGAGAATCAAAGCCTTTCATCATCTCGCGGATGTCGTTCTGCAGTTTGGCATCCTGGGAGTCAAACTCCAGCAGCGCACGCGGGTGCACGCCAATCATACGGTTGATGATAAATTCCAGACGCGCCAGACCAACGCCTTCGTTAGGCAGACAGGCGAAGTCAAATGCCCTGTCCGGGTTACCGACGTTCATCATCACCTTCAGCGGCAGATCCGGCATGGTATCGACGCTGGAGCTCTTAACGCTGAAATCGAGCAGGTCGGCGTACACGTAGCCCGTGTCACCTTCTGCGCAGGAAACGGTGACCTTCTCGTCATCCTTCATACGCTCAGTGGCATCGCCACATCCCACCACCGCTGGAATACCCAGTTCACGCGCGATAATGGCCGCGTGACAGGTACGACCGCCGCGGTTAGTGACAATCGCCGCCGCTTTTTTCATGATCGGTTCCCAGTCCGGGTCGGTCATGTCGGTGACCAGCACGTCGCCAGGCTCAATGCGGTTCATCTCGCTGATGTCCTGAATGACTTTTACCGGACCCGCACCGATGCGGTGGCCGATGGCACGCCCTTCCGCAATGATTTTGCCCTGCGCATGCAGCGTGTAACGCTCCATCACCTGACCGCGAGAACGCACGGTTTCCGGACGCGCCTGTACGATGAACAGCTTGCCGGTGTGACCGTCTTTCGCCCACTCGATGTCCATCGGACGACCGTAGTGTTTCTCTATCTGCACCGCCTGCTTCGCCAGTTCCTGCACTTCGTCGTTGGTCAGAGAGAAAATGTCGCGGCTTTCCTGCGGCACATCTTCAATGGTGACCTGTTTGCCGTGCTCCTGAGTTGGTGCGTAGACCATGCGGATTTTTTTCGAGCCCATCGTGCGACGCACAATAGACGGACGATTGGCTGCCAGGGTCGGTTTGTGGACGTAGAACTCATCCGGGTTCACCGCGCCCTGCACCACCATCTCACCCAGACCCCATGCCGAGGTGATGAACACCACCTGGTCAAAGCCGGATTCGGTATCGATGGAGAACATCACGCCGGATGAAGCCAGATCGGAACGCACCATCCGCTGAACGCCCGCAGAGAGCGCCACGCCGCGGTGGTCATAGCCCTGGTGAACACGATAGGAGATCGCGCGGTCGTTAAACAGCGACGCGAACACGTGCTTCACGGCGACCAGTACGGCGTCAAAGCCCTGGACGTTGAGGAAGGTTTCCTGCTGACCGGCAAAAGAGGCGTCCGGCATATCTTCCGCCGTTGCAGAAGAACGCACGGCGAAAGACGCATGCTGATCGTCCGCAGAGAGTTGCGCGTAGGCATCGCGGATGGCATTTTCCAGCTCAGGCTGGAAAGGAGTGTCGATAATCCACTGGCGGATCTGTGCGCCTGCCTTCGCTAATGCGGTGACATCATCAATATCCGTCTGATCCAGCAGTTCATAGATGCGCTGGTTTACGCCGCTTTGGTCCAGAAACTGGTTGAACGCATCGGCGGTTGTGGCAAAACCATTCGGTACCGATACACCCATACCGGAAAGGTTAGTAATCATTTCACCCAGGGAGGCATTTTTGCCCCCAACTCTGTCTACATCATTCATGCCGAGTTGGTTATACCAAAGCACCAGCGGTGACGAGCCATTGTTGGACATCGAACAATCCTTTTGTGATAAATGAACGAGTTTAGGAAAAGCTTAATTACGTATTTATCTTTGCATATTTAACCCGCTTAAAAAAACGGTGAATCGTTCAAGCAAATATATTTTTTATTTTTTCGGACAGTTTACCCATTTGCGCAAACCCACGAGTGGCGGGCGATCCCCACAAAATGTGTCGGTATAAACATCTGTTCCAGAAAATGAAATGTACTTTTCATAAAATATAAAAATACCATTTCATTTTTAAAATGAGCGTTATTTTCTACGCTTCAGAGTAATTTTAATTTATGCTTTCAGAGAATTATGACTGACTTCCAGGGTGTGAAAATGGATAATGCTGTAGATCGTCACGTATTTTATATTTCCGATGGTACGGCAATTACCGCTGAAGTATTGGGCCATGCGGTGATGTCGCAGTTCCCCGTCACTATCAGCAGTATCACGCTACCGTTTGTCGAAAATGAGAACCGTGCCCGTGCCGTTAAGGACCAGATCGACGCCATTTTTCAACAAACCGGCGTGCGTCCACTGGTGTTCTATTCGATTGTATTGCCGGAAATCCGCTCCATCATCCTGCAAAGCGAAGGCTTCTGTCAGGATATCGTGCAGGCGCTGATCACTCCGCTGCAACACGAAATGAAACTCTACCCCACACCGATTGCCCACCGGACTCACGGGCTGAATCCGGGTAACCTGATCAAGTATGATGCGCGGATCGCCGCCATCGATTACACCCTGGCCCACGATGATGGCATTTCGTTGCGCAACCTCGACCAGGCGCAGGTGATTTTGTTGGGCGTCTCGCGCTGCGGCAAAACGCCCACCAGTCTCTACCTGGCGATGCAGTTTGGCATCCGCGCGGCGAACTATCCCTTTATTGCCGACGACATGGACAATCTGGTTCTGCCCGCGTCGTTAAAACCCCTACAACATAAACTGTTTGGTCTGACGATTGACCCTGAGCGTCTGGCGGCCATTCGCGAAGAACGCCGGGAAAACAGCCGCTACGCGTCCCTGCGCCAGTGCCGTATGGAAGTGGCTGAAGTCGAGGCGCTCTATCGTAAAAACCAGATCCCATGGTTGAACAGTACTAACTATTCGGTTGAGGAGATTGCCACTAAAATCCTCGACATCATGGGACTAAGTCGACGCATGTACTAACAAACTAGTTCGTGAGTTCTGTTTTTTTGTTATCATACCGTTCTGTCGCGAGGTGTGATCCACCTCGCACTTGAAATCAGCAGGGATTGGTTTAAGGTTGTGCCCATCACTTCCCGGTACCTCTGCCGTAGAAGCCACAAATTTCTGAGAATTGTCATGAACAGAACCGATGAACTGCGTACCGCGCGTATAGACAGTCTGGTTACGCCCGCTGAACTTGCGCAACGGCATCCTGTGTCGTCCGCCGTCGCCAGCCACGTCACCGACTCCCGACGCCGGATAGAAAGAATACTGAATGGCGAAGACCGCCGTTTGCTGGTCATTGTGGGACCGTGCTCCATTCACGATCTTGACGCCGCTCTGGAGTACGCCACGCGTTTACAGGCGCTGCGTACTCAGCACCAGGCGCGCCTGGAAATCGTCATGCGCACCTATTTTGAAAAGCCACGCACTGTCGTCGGCTGGAAAGGTCTCATTTCCGATCCGGACCTCAATGGCAGCTATCGCGTGAACCACGGTATTGAACTGGCGCGCAAACTGCTGTTGCAGGTCAATGAACTGGGCATCCCGACCGCCACGGAATTTCTCGATATGGTGACCGGGCAATTTATTGCCGATCTGATCAGTTGGGGCGCCATTGGCGCGCGAACCACCGAAAGCCAGATCCACCGCGAAATGGCCTCGGCACTCTCCTGCCCGGTCGGCTTTAAAAACGGCACCGACGGAAATACCCGTATCGCCGTTGACGCGATCCGCGCCTCCCGCGCCAGTCATATGTTCCTCTCGCCTGATAAGACCGGTCAGATGACCATTTATCAGACCAGCGGTAACCCCTATGGCCATATCATTATGCGTGGCGGCAAAAAGCCAAACTACCATGCTGAAGATATTGCGGCGGCCTGCAGTACGCTGCATGAATTTGATCTGCCTGAACATCTGGTCGTTGATTTCAGCCACGGCAACTGCCAGAAACAGCATCGTCGTCAGTTGGATGTCTGTGATGATATTTGCCAGCAGATCCGTAACGGATCGACGGCCATCGCCGGTATTATGGCGGAAAGTTTTCTGCGTGAAGGTACGCAGAAAATCGTCAGCGGACAGCCGCTGGTCTACGGTCAGTCGGTAACCGATCCTTGCCTTAACTGGGAAGACACTGAACTGCTGCTGAGCAAGCTGGCCTGCGCGGTTGACAGTCGTTTCTGACCGCTCGCCCATCCTTTCGGGGATGGGCAATTCTTCTCCCCTTTTCGCAAACTACCACATTTAATACTTGTTGTTGTCGCGCACATTATTGATAATAAAAATCATTGTGACATTAATTATTATTAATCAGCCGTGATACCCGTATGGATAACATTGAAGCACCCCGTCTTAAGGAACAAGAAAACGCGGTTCCCCCGCCTGCGCCCATCCGCAAGATCAGCAGTCAGAAACTGTTAGGTGATGACGGTAAGGTAATTATCGATCACGACGGTCAGGAGTACCTGCTGCGTCGAACGCAGGCAGGTAAACTCTTGCTGACCAAGTAGAACATCAGCTTGAACAGCTGACTTCCAGACGCTTTCCCCAGTCCGGCGGACGATGGCTGTAATCATCATCGCGCTCGCGGAAAGGCTCCCGCAGTACGGCGTGCAAGCGATGCAGTTCGCTCATATCGCCTTTTTCCGCCGCTTCAATAGCTCGTTGCGCCAGCCAGTTACGTAGCACCACGGACGGATTGGCGCTTTGCATCAGCGACTGGCGCGTCGCATCGGCGACTTCATCGCGCTGTAAACGCGTTCTGTAGCGCGAGAACCAGTCGTCAAATGCGGCACGGTCGATAAATTCATCGCGCAAGGGCGATGCGCTGCTCTGCTGTTCGGTGACGCTCAGCATGCGGAAGGTGCGGGTGTAGTCACTGCGCTCGCGGGCCATCAGGCTGAACAATTCGTTCAGCAGTTCGTTGTCATCCCTTTGTTCGGTCATGAAGCCCAGTTTCTGCCGCATCCGCTGACCGTAGCGCGTCAATAGCGCCGCCTGGTAGCCGTCGAGGGCATCATTCAGCGCCTCAACCGGGATAAAGGGCGACAGGCTTTGCGCGAGTCGCTGTAGATTCCACAGACCCACCGCAGGTTGATTATCGAAACTGTAGCGCCCCTGATGGTCTGAATGGTTACAAATGAACCCCGGCTCATAATCATCCAGAAAACCAAACGGACCGTAGTCCATCGTCAGTCCAAGAATCGACATGTTATCGGTGTTCATCACCCCGTGCGCAAAACCTACGGTTTGCCAGTCGGCTATCAGTGACGCGGTCCGCGCGACCACGTCGCGAAACCAGAGAATGTACTTATCGGCTTCCTGCTGGAGGTGCGGCCAGTAATGGCGAATCGCGAAATCCGCCAGTTGCTGAACGTTTTCCGGTTCGCGGCGATAATAGAAATGCTCAAAATGGCCGAATCGCATGTGGCTTTGCGCCAGTCGCATCAGCATCGCCCCCGCCTCCACCGTTTCACGGTAAACCGGCGTTTCGCTGGTGACAATCGCCAGCGCCCGGGTTGTCGGTATCCCCAGATAGTGCATCGCTTCACTGGCGAGGCTTTCACGGAGAGTGGAGCGCAATACCGCACGACCATCCCCCATGCGCGAATACGGCGTCAAACCCGCGCCTTTCAGATGCCAGTCCATCGTGCTGCCATCGGCAAGCAACTGCTCACCCAGCAAGATGCCACGCCCGTCGCCCAGTTGGCCCGCCCAGACGCCAAACTGATGACCGCTATAGACCTGCGCCAGCGGAGACATTCCCGCTAGCAGTGTCTCACCGCCCCAGACCCCCGCCGGGCCGTCAGGATGAAAAAGCGAGTCGGGGATACCCAGTTGTTCGGCAAGCGCATCATTGTGCCAAATCAGCCGTGACTTATTCAGCGGCGTTGGCGACAGTGCGGTAAATGTTGCTGGCAGTTCATCGCGCCAGCGGGCTGTAAAAGACAGGGTCATAGGGCCTCCTGCCTGTAGTGTAGACGGTTAATACCGGCATAAACACCAGCAAACAGAAAGGTTATCCGTGGAGTAACTGGGTTACCTGATCCGCGGTGACAGCAGGCCACAGACCGCCCTGCATGGCACCAAAACCGAATGGCATCACGCGGGTCAACATCGCTTCGTTGTCGATACCGGCGATCATCAGCGATTCACAATAAGGGGAAACTTGCGTGAGAATGGCGCGCATGAACGGTTCGAAGGAGAGCTGCGTAGCCCGGCGATGAACAAAATTCCGGTCCAGTATTATGCGTTTAAATAACCCATCGAATATGGCTTTGTTGGCACTTTCTCCTGCACCGAAATTGGCCAGTACCAGAGGAAAACGTTCGACAAGCGCGGTCAGCGTTTTATTCTCTTTTCCGTCAGACAGTTCGGGAAAATTCTCATTAATCATCAATTCCAGAAATGAAAATCGTTTAACGGCAGAAACGCGCTCACTATCCATTAATAATAACGGTACAACTGCCGGGGTTATATAAATCCAGGCGACAAGTTTATGTTGAATAAAAAAGTGTTGGCACGTTTCGAGCAGGGCCAGTTTTTCGACAAACAGTTGGCACTGCTCTTCGGGAGAAAGTCGCGGAAGCACCAGATCCGTAGGGATGCGAACCTTGTCGTCATCACTGACAAAGTTTGCGATAATACTTAAACCGATAAGTTTCCGTTGTACATTCCGGGCGGGCTGAAAATAGAGTTCAGAATGGTACACATTATCCAGTGAAATATTCATCACGGTAGCCCCACACACTGGGAGTGATTCGGCAACCTATTACACAGGATGTCGTCATCCATCTTTTTTAATGACAGAGGGGAAATGTTCATGTTGTCCTTTTCACCCGGAGTCCCGGTTCCTTTGTTTTCAGCTTATCCTGATTATAAACACTTAGCCAGCATTGTTCTTTTCCCGACAATAAAAGCGAGGCGCGCCCTCAATCAGAAATAACACTTTGCAACTAAATCCGTCTCGCCTGCCAAAAGTTTTTCCGCCAGTAAACATTATCCAGCGACGAGCGCATCACGCCACGACTGGTTGACGCATGAATAAATTGACCGTTGGTATCATAAATACCCACATGTAAACCGCTCTCTCCCGATCCGGTTTTGAAAAACACCAGATCGCCAGGCAGTAATTCATCTTTATCGATTTCCGTCCCCAGTTTTGCCTGTTGACGGGTTTCACGCGGCAGTTGCAAAGCGAACTGGTCGCGCATGGTCATCAGCACAAAGCCGGAACAATCCACGCCACCGCGGCTCATGCCGCCGTAACGATACGGTGTACCGCGCCAGGTCTGGAGTTGATCATTTAATCCGGCAATAACGGTGATGGAATCAGAGAGCCGGGCATTGGGCGGCGGCGCTCGGTGGCTACTACATCCTGCCAACAACAGTGCTGTGCAAAAAAGAAACCAGAAACGCATTCAGGCGAATCCTCTGTTTTTCTATTCTTCACCCCATATAGCGGGTATTTACGCGGGTTTTCAAGAAACCATTTCGTTTAAGTGGTTGATATAACCATTCTGTGACCTTCGATGTCAAGACGCCGGAAGTGCAGCCCATAGGCTCGTGTTAAATGCGCCGGTGTCAGCACCTCATCACGCGGACCGCTGGCAAGCAGTTTCCCCTGTTTGAGCAACCATGCCCGATGCGCGTGACGCAAGGTATGATTCAGATCGTGACTACTCATCACGATGGCAATCCCCTGCTCACACAGGCGATTCAGAATGCGATCCAGCGCATTCTGTTGTGCAACATCGAGGCTGTTCATGGGTTCATCAAGTAGCAGCAACTGCCCCTGCGGATTGGTCTCTGGCGCGATTTGCAGGATCACGGCAGCAAGGCGTACACGCTGCCATTCACCGCCCGAGAGTTCCTTCGCATTGCGCCCGAGCTTGTCTGCCAGCCCCAGCGACTCGGCCACCGCAGTAAGCTGGTCAGTCCGCGTTTTGTCCGCCTGATGCAGCGTCAGAAAGTGCCATACCGGCATCGCAAAGGGCGGATTCTGCTGCTGCGCCAGATAAGCGCGATGCCGGGCAAGTTTGGCTGCGGGCCACGACGCCAGCTCAGTACCGGCCAGGGTGATGGTTCCCGCGCCACTGGTTAGGCCAGCCATTCGCGCCAGCAGCGTGCTTTTCCCGGCACCGTTCGGCCCTACCAGATGCAGGATTTCCCCCGCGCGGATCTCCCCACACAAAGGCCCCAACCGGGGGATATCGGCAACATCCTGTAACTGCATCAGTGAAGACATTATTTAGCCAACGCGAGTTTGATACTTTCCATGACGATAGGATCTTCCGGCGTCATATCAGGTGAAAAACGCTGTACTACCTTGCCATCCCGGCCCACGAGGAACTTCTCGAAGTTCCACAGGATATCGCCCGGATTAAGCGGCGCGCGCCCTTTGCTGACCATTCGCTCATAAAAACCGCTTCCTTCAGGGGCCACCGCCGTCGGCGCAGCGGCAATCAGCTTCTGGTACAGCGGATGGCGCCCGTCCCCGTTCACCTCAATCTTGCTGAACATCGGGAAGGTCACGCCCCAGGTCGTGGCACAGTAAGTTTTAATCTCATCTTCGCTGCCAGGTTCCTGTCCGAGGAACTGATTGCAGGGAAAGCCCAGCACGGTAAAGCCACGATCGGCCCACGCTTTCTGAATATTTTCCAGTTGCTCATACTGCGGGGTCAGACCGCATTTTGACGCCACGTTCACCACCAGCAGCACATTGCCCGCATACTTTTCGAGGGTCGTGACCTCGCCATCAATCGTCGTCACTTCAGTGTTCAGAATCGAGTCTTGCATAGCCTCTCCAGGATCGTGAGTGATTCAAATACCAGCATCTAATCATAGACCGTCTTGTCATACCTAACGTCCGGCTTTGAGTAACAGCCAGATAAAGACCGGCGCCCCGAGCGTCGCGGTGACCACGCCAATCGGTAACTCCGCAGAAGCAAGCGCCAGCCGAGCCACTACATCCGCCAGCAGCAGCGCAATGGCGCCCGCCAGCGCGCAGGCAGGCAACAGGACGCGATGGTCCGTTAAGCCGCACAGGCGTAGAATATGGGGGATCACCAGGCCAATAAAACCAATGGCCCCCGCAAGCGCCACGCTCACCCCGACCATCCACCCGGTAGCGACCACCAACAAATTACGCCAGAACCACAGGGGAAGTCCCAACTGTCGGGCAGACGTTTCTCCCAACGCCAGCATGTTCATCGCCTGTGACTGACAGCAGATCCACACCAGTACCGGGATCAGGGCCAGCATCAGCCATGCCTGCTCCCAGTTGACGCCGCCAAACCCACCCATCATCCAGTACATTAACTGACGCAGATCGAATGAGGTTGAAAAATAGATGGCCCAGGTCATCAGGGCGCTACAGATAATCCCCAGCGCCACCCCGGCAAGCAGCAGGCGACTGGTCGAAAGATGACGGCGGGCAAAACGCAAGAGGATCAGGGTAATGACCAGCGCGCCGACAATGGCACACAGTCCGAGCACCCAGTGTGGAAGCACGCCCTTCCCCAGCAGCACTGCGGCGATCAGTCCCACGCCTGCACCGTTGGAGACGCCGAGCAGCCCCGGTTCCGCAAGCGGGTTTTCAAACAGTGCCTGCATCACTGCGCCGGACAAGGCCAGCGCCGCCCCTACCAGCAGCACGGCCAGCGCGCGCGGAAGGCGAATTTGCCAGACAAAGAGTTCACCGCGCGGCGTCAGCCAGTCAGCAGGCGATATCCACTGCTCTCCGGCGCACAGACTTAACAGCAGTGTCAGTAGCATCAGTACCGACAGGCTCAGGATCCAGCGCACATGTTGTCGCTGTTGTTGACGGGCAAAAGTCAGCATGATTTCCGTTCAACTGAAAAAGATGTCATTGATTCTACGGTGCGACATCTTCGCAGAAAAGAAAAAAGGCCGCAAAAGCGGCCTTTTTGGTTAGATCTGATTACTCATCTTTGGGCGAAGCGTTTTCGACTCGGCTCTTTAACTTCTGTCCGGGTCTGAAGGTCACTACGCGCCGTGCTGTAATGGGAATATCTTCGCCCGTTTTCGGGTTACGTCCCGGACGTTGATTCTTATCACGCAGATCGAAGTTACCAAAACCAGAGAGTTTTACCTGCTCACCGTTTTCCAGAGCACGACGGATCTCTTCGAAAAACAGTTCGACCAGTTCTTTGGCATCCCGCTTGCTAAGCCCAAGCTTATCAAACAGATATTCTGACATTTCAGCTTTTGTAAGCGCCATAGGTTCAATCCCTCAATGATGCCTGGAATCGCTCTTTTAATGCCTCTACACATTTGGCGACGGTAGCGGCAATCTCCTCTTCTTCGAGTGTACGGCTGGTATCCTGAAGGATCAGGCTAATGGCGAGGCTCTTATACCCCTCCGCAACACCCTTACCACGGTACACGTCAAATAAGTTTACGCCAACTACCTGATTTACGCCAACTTTCTTACACTCGGATAAAATATCAGCAGCGGGAACGTTTTCTGCGACAACGACAGCGATGTCGCGACGGTTCG
Organism: Citrobacter sp. T1.2D-1; assembly: GCF_950098555.1. Classification (NCBI taxonomy): domain Bacteria; kingdom Pseudomonadati; phylum Pseudomonadota; class Gammaproteobacteria; order Enterobacterales; family Enterobacteriaceae; genus Citrobacter; species Citrobacter sp. T1.2D-1. Next base: position 132,710 of record NZ_CATNHH010000004.1, on the reverse strand, counting down.
CCGGGAAGCGTGAAATCTCGCGCGCCTGAGGCACCACGCGGTCTGCGAGCTTGTTCCACTCCAGTTCGAACACCAGAGTACGGCCATTGAGATCCAGCTTACGTTCCAGTTCAGGATGAACAACACCAATGAAACCAATGCGTTCACCTTTCAGATAAATCGCTGCAGACTGTCCTGGATGCAGTGCAGGATTGGCCTCTGCTCTGAACTGAATGTCGCCGAGTTTATCGGTCAGATCCAACACCGCTTCCAGATCGCCCTTCAAATCATAGAAATCAACGGTCTCTTTTGCCAGGTCCCAGTGCTCATCGTAGCGGTTACCACAGATAACGCCAGCCAGCATCAGATCCTGACGAATGCCCAGGTTGGCCTGGGTATCCGGCACAAAACGCAGCCCGCTTTCAAAAATACGTACGCGGTTCTGCTGACGGTTCTGGTTGTATACCACCGTTGCCAGTAACCCTGTCCACAGCGACAGGCGCATTGCCGACATTTCGATGGAGATTGGGCTTGGCAGCAGCAGCGCCTCTTCACCTGGGTGGAGCAACTGCTGTACTTTCGGATCGACGAAGCTATAGGTAATGACTTCCTGGTAGCCTTTGTCGTTCAGCAAGGTTTTCACACGTTTCAGCGACAGATCCGCTTCACGATGCGTCCCCATGATAAGACCGGCCTGGATGGGTTCGTCAGGGATGTTGTCGTAGCCATACACGCGGGCGACTTCTTCAACCAGGTCTTCTTCAATTTCCATGTCGAAACGCCAGCTCGGCGCAACGGCCTGCCACTCGCCTTCGCCTTCTGTCACATCACAGCCCAGACGACGCAGAATGTCGCTCACCAGCGCATCAGCAATGTGATGACCAATCAGGCGATCCAGTTTGCTACGGCGCAACGTAATGGTGGCACGCTTCGGCAGCGTCGCTTCATCCGTCACATCAATGACCGGACCGGCTTCGCCGCCGCAGATGTCCATCAGCAGACGGGTGGCACGTTCCATCGCTTTGTACTGCAGCGCAGGATCGACACCGCGCTCATAGCGGTGAGAAGCATCGGTATGCAGGCCATGACGGCGCGCACGACCGGTAATCGACAGCGGGCTGAAGAATGCACATTCCAGCAGCACGTTTTGTGTTTCATCGTTCACGCCTGAATGTTCGCCACCAAAGATGCCGCCCATCGCCAGCGCTTTCTGATGATCGGCAATCACCAGCGTATCTGCGTTCAGCTTCGCTTCACTGCCATCGAGCAGCACCAGCGTTTCGCCCTCTTTCGCCATGCGAACGACAATCCCGCCTTCAATGCGGTCTTTATCAAAGGCGTGCATCGGCTGACCCAGTTCGAGCAACACGTAGTTGGTAACGTCAACCACCGCATCAATGGAGCGAATACCACAACGACGCAGTTTTTCTTTCATCCACAACGGTGTAGGCGCTTTCACATTGATGCCTTTCACCACACGACCCAGATACCGCGGGCAGGCGTCGGAGGCTTCTACGGTAATCGGCAGGACATCGCTGACAGTTGCCGCAACCGGCACGATTTCCGGCTCAACCAGCGGCGCTTTGTTCAGCACAGCCACATCGCGGGCCACACCGATGATCCCTAAGCAGTCAGCACGGTTAGGCGTGACGCTGATCTCAATGGTATTGTCATTAAGCTTCAGATACTCGCGAATGTCGGTACCGATCGGCGCATCTACCGGCAGTTCAATAATGCCGCTGTGATCGTCGGAAATGCCCAGTTCGGAGAAAGAGCACAGCATGCCTTCGGACGGCTCGCCGCGCAGCTTAGCCGCTTTAATTTTAAAATCGCCCGGCAGAACGGCACCGATAGTCGCAACCGCCACCTTCAACCCCTGACGGCAGTTTGGCGCGCCGCAGACGATGTCCAGCAGACGCTCACCACCGACGTTAACTTTCGTCACGCGCAGCTTGTCCGCATTTGGGTGCTGGCCACATTCAACCACTTCACCCACCACCACGCCGTTAAATTCACCGGCGACCGCGTCAACACCGTCAACTTCCAGGCCTGCCATGGTGATTTGATTCGACAACGCGTCGCTGTCGATAGCCGGGTTAACCCACTCGCGTAACCACAGTTCACTGAATTTCATTGTTTTATCCTGCCTTTATTTAAACTGTTTGAGGAAACGCAGATCGTTTTCGAAGAACGCACGCAGGTCAGTGACACCGTAACGCAACATGGTCAGACGCTCCATACCCATCCCAAACGCAAAACCCGAGTAGATTTCCGGGTCGATGCCGACGTTACGCAGAACGTTCGGATGCACCATGCCGCACCCCAGCACTTCCAGCCATTTGCCGTTTTTACCCATTACGTCCACTTCTGCAGACGGCTCAGTAAACGGGAAATAAGAAGGACGGAAGCGAATCTGCAAATCTTCTTCAAAGAAGTTGCGCAGGAAGTCATGCAGCGTCCCTTTCAGGTTGGTAAAGCTGATGTTGGTATCCACAATCAGGCCTTCCATCTGGTGGAACATCGGGGTATGCGTCTGATCGTAGTCGTTACGATACACGCGACCCGGCGCGATAATACGAATCGGCGGCTGCTTTTCTTTCATGGTACGAATCTGGACGCCAGACGTCTGGGTACGCAGCAGACGCGTTGCATCAAACCAGAAGGTATCGTGATCTGCACGGGCCGGATGGTGACCCGGAATATTCAGCGCATCAAAGTTGTGGTAATCATCTTCGATTTCCGGACCGGTCGCCACGGTGAAGCCAAGCTCACCAAAGAAGCTTTCAATACGATCGATGGTACGGGTTACCGGATGCAGACCACCGTTTTCAATACGACGACCAGGCAGAGAAACATCGATGGTTTCCGCCGCCAGTCGTGCATTCAGCGCGGCGTTTTCCAGATCCGCTTTACGTGCGTTGAGCGCCTGCTGTACCTGCTCTTTCGCTTCGTTAATCACCGCACCGGCTGCAGGACGCTCTTCAGGTGGCAGCTCGCGCAGAGTCGTCATCTGAAGGGTCAGGTGCCCTTTTTTGCCCAAATATTCGACGCGCACATTGTCTAACGCGGCAACATCTGACGCCTGGTTAATGGCCGCCTTCGCACTGGCTACCAGTTCTGCGAGATGTGACATGGTTTTCCTCATTGTGTCGGTGAAGACACCGGTTCGTTGAACGTAATCTCTCGATTTCGGGCACAAAAAAAGCCTCCATCAGGAGGCTTTTTTGCGCTGTTTTTCGTTTCTTCTTTCACGCGCTAGCCTCCCGGAGTCAGGTGCTAAAGTAAAAAAAGAAGCGGAAAATAGCAGCATTCATGCTTGCGTTACCTTGTGTGGTAAAACCGGAGAACCTTTATTGAAAAGGGTTACGGATCAATTGTCAACTCATTGACGGTACAACAAATAAAAGAGAGGGAGCCAGGCTCCCTCTTTTCACTGGCTTATGCCAGAGCTGCTTTCGCTTTTTCGACCAGAGCGGTGAACGCTACTTTGTCGAATACTGCGATGTCAGCCAGGATCTTACGGTCGATTTCAACAGAGGCTTTTTTCAGGCCGTTGATGAATTTGCTGTAAGAAATACCGTTCTGACGTGCTGCTGCGTTGATACGCGCAATCCACAGTTGACGGAACTGACGCTTACGTTGACGACGGTCACGGTAAGCATACTGACCTGCTTTGATAACGGCCTGGAAGGCAACGCGGTATACGCGAGAACGCGCACCATAGTAGCCTTTGGCTTGTTTCAAAATTTTCTTGTGACGTGCGCGTGCAATTACACCACGTTTTACGCGAGCCATATGTGCTCTCCTGTATCTATTCTGATTTGCCCTTCATCTTTCACCACGGTGAAATCGATTGGGCATTAAAAAGTTAAAAAAAACGTTAACGGCTTATGCGTACGGCAGGCACGCGATAACCAGGCCCAGATCGCCTTTAGAAACAAGGCCTTTTGGACGCAGGTGACGTTTACGCTTAGTCGATTTTTTGGTCAGAATATGACGCAGGTTTGCGTGCTTACGCTTAAATCCACCACCACCGGTTTTTTTGAAGCGCTTAGCAGCACCGCGTACGGTCTTAATTTTTGGCATTTTAATAACTTCCACTTCGCATTGTTAATAAACGAAACATAGGCGAACAACGGCTGTGGAACCCGCAGGCTCCACAGACATTGCTACTTGAAGGCCTTACTGTTTCTTCTTAGGAGCGAGCACCATGATCATCTGGCGGCCTTCGATCTTCGTAGGGAAGGATTCGACTACTGCCAGTTCACTCAGATCGTCACGGACGCGCGTCAGCACTTCCATACCAATCTGTTGGTGGGCCATCTCACGACCGCGGAAACGCAGCGTGATCTTGGCCTTATCGCCATCTTCCAGAAAGCGAATCAGGCTGCGGAGTTTTACCTGATAGTCGCCATCATCGGTACCAGGACGGAATTTAATTTCCTTAACCTGGATAACTTTTTGCTTTTTCTTCTGTTCCTTAGAAGACTTACTCTTTTCATAAAGGAACTTGCCGTAGTCCATGATACGACAAACTGGCGGTTCGGCGTTAGGGCTGATTTCAACTAAATCTACTCCAGCTTCTTCAGCTTTTTCGATAGCTTCTCTCAGACTCACAATACCCAAAGCTTCGCCTTCCAGACCTGTTAAGCGAACTTCCAGGGCGCGAATCTCGCCATTGATACGATTCGGACGTGCCGTTTGAACTCGTTTTCCGCCTTTAATACCTTATTCCTCCAGTTGTTGAAGACTGCGGCTGCGAATCTCTTGTTGCAGCTTCTCAATCACTTCACTTACGTCCAGGCTGCCCAAGTCTTTGCCACGACGGGTACGCACGGCAACTTTGCCGGCTTCTACCTCTTTGTCGCCACAGACCAACATGTAAGGGACACGACGTAAAGTGTGCTCGCGGATTTTAAAGCCTATCTTCTCATTTCTCAAGTCTGCTTTTACACGAATGCCCGCATTTTGTAGTTTCTGCGTCAATTCGTTAACGTATTCAGACTGTGAATCGGTAATGTTCATCACCACTACCTGAACCGGCGCAAGCCAGGTCGGGAAGAAGCCGGCGAACTCTTCAGTCAGGATACCGATGAAACGTTCCATAGACCCAAGAATTGCGCGGTGAATCATAACCGGTACCTGACGCTCGTTGTTTTCGCCCACATACGAGGCGCTCAGACGAGACGGCAGAGAGAAGTCCAGCTGTACAGTACCGCACTGCCATGCGCGATCGAGACAGTCATACAGGGTAAATTCAATTTTCGGACCGTAGAACGCGCCTTCACCCAGTTGGTATTCAAATGGGATATTGTTTTCTTCCAGCGCAACGGCCAGATCCGCCTCAGCACGATCCCACATTTCATCGCTACCGATACGTTTTTCGGGACGAGTGGAAAGTTTGACGACGATTTTCTCGAAGCCAAAGGTGCTGTACATATCGTAGACCATACGGATGCACGCGTTAACTTCATCGCGGATTTGCTCTTCAGTACAGAAGATATGCGCATCATCCTGGGTGAAGCCACGCACACGCATCAGACCATGCAGCGCACCTGACGGCTCGTTACGATGGCAGCTACCAAACTCTGCCATACGCAGCGGCAGGTCGCGGTAGGATTTCAGGCCCTGATTAAAGATCTGTACGTGACCCGGACAGTTCATCGGCTTGATGCAGTATTCACGGTTCTCAGAAGAGGTGGTGAACATCGCATCTTTGTAGTTGTCCCAGTGCCCGGTTTTTTCCCACAGCACACGGTCCATCATGAACGGCCCTTTCACTTCCTGATACTGATACTCTTTGAGCTTGGAGCGCACAAAGACTTCCAGTTCGCGGAAGATAGTCCAGCCGTCGTTATGCCAGAACACCATACCCGGCGCTTCTTCCTGCATGTGATACAGGTCAAGCTGCTTACCGATTTTACGGTGGTCACGTTTTGCCGCTTCTTCCAGACGTTGCAGATAAGCACTGAGGGCTTTTTTGTCTGCCCAGGCCGTTCCGTAGATACGCTGCAACATCTTGTTGTCGCTGTCGCCACGCCAGTATGCGCCTGCGGTTTTCATCAGTTTAAAGTGATGGCAGAAGCGCATATTCGGCACGTGCGGACCACGACACATATCGACATATTCTTCATGATGATACAAACCAGGTTTGTCATCATGGGCAATGTTTTCATCAAGAATGGAGACTTTATAAATCTCGCCACGCTTCACGAAGGTTTCACGCGCTTCGTGCCAGCTGACTTTTTTCTTAATGACATCGTAATTTTTCTCAGCGAGCTCGTGCATCCGCTTCTCGAGCGCATCGATATCTTCCTGGGTCAACGTACGGTCAAGGTCCACATCATAGTAGAAACCATTGTCGACAACCGGACCGATAGCCATCTTGGTATTTGGCCAAAGTTGTTTGATCGCATGACCTAACAGGTGTGCACAGGAGTGACGAATGATCTCCAGCCCTTCTTCATCTTTTGCGGTGATGATAGAGAGCGTCGCATCATTTTCGATCAGGTCAGAAGCATCAACCAGCTCGCCATTAACGCGGCCAGCGAGGGTGGCTTTCGCCAGACCAGGACCGATGTCCAGAGCAACATCCATGGGGCTTACAGCGTGGTCGTAATGGCGTTGACTGCCATCAGGAAGAGTAATAACAGGCATGTTATGTCCTTATTTGCAGTGGTGACCCATACGCAAGATCACATACAAAGAGAAAATTTGTTTGTTTACAGTTAGTTGTGAAGCCATCTAACCAACAATTGCTAAATTGGCACACAATCTGGGACACATCAGCATTCGCTACGAGAGCGCTGCAATGTGGTCGAACGATGGTAACACTAAAAAAAGGGAGAATGCACCCTTCCGTTATATATTGGGATGAGTCACGAGGTTAGCACGCGTTTTTCCCCTCTGACAGAACGACATGTCGATGTCCCCAGCCTCGTGACTGGCGGATTGGTACAATACCGCTCACGTTATCAAACATAAGATCCCGGTTCGATAACAAAACAGGATAACGAGTCATGAGCGATATTTTAAAAGCGGCATTTATTTTTGTTGCGCCTCACGCGGTGGCTGAGACCCATAACGCCTGGGTAAAAACCGAACAGGTGCAGGTGAAAACGATCGCGGTGAGCGATTATCAGCAGGCGGGTAAACTCCTTGATGCGCTCTATGACGAGGGGATCCGGGCGATTGAATTGTGTGCGGGTTTCGGCCATCTTGGTGTTGCACATATGGTGAAGGCGGCAGCAGGCCGAATGCACGTAGGCGTCGTTCGCTTTGACCTTCATCCGGGGCTGGGGAACCAAAGTGGAGACTGTCTGTTTGAATAAGGCATTGAGTCGGAGGTAAACAGCGACATGCAACGACGCCGCGCGCCCAGTCCGGCGCTGGCTGACTGGATAGCCCATTTCTGGTGCTGGCAAATGTCAGCAGGGACACCGTTGCCCACGCTTTTTCCCGGGACCGGAGGCGAACTGCTGCTCAACCTGGGCGATCCTCTGCGCATTGCGACGATACCGCTTGATAGCCAACAGACAGCAAATTACCTTACTGTCCCAAAGGGCGAGGCTGTCCTGCTTCGCCCGCGCAGGTCCAGAATGACATTCATCCCCCAGGGAGAAATCGATTTATTGTCAATCCGACTGCGTTCTGCCACCTGCTTCCCCCTCCTGGGTGTCGCGATGGATGAACTGGATGATGTTCCCGTTTCCTTCACCGATATGGGTTTACGTTGGGCGATCCCGGAACTGATTAATTTGCCGTATGAAATGCGCATCAACCGGTTAGAACGCTGGCTGCTGGCCATTACTGACCGTTGCCATCTGGCAAACACCGCGCTCATTCAGGCGGTGAACCGACTGTATTATGGGGATGCTTTCTTGACGCTCCGTAACCAGTTGGGGTTGACTGAACGGACAATGCTACGACGCGTTCATCAATTTACCGGCGTCGATGCACGCTATTTTTGCCGCACAGCCCGATTTCAGAGAACGCTGCGCCATCTGCTGACAGAAGGCGATGTTCTGAACAGCGCACTCAACCACGGCTACTACGATCAGGCCCATTTCATCAAAACATGTCGCCTCTATACCGGCCTGACGCCGACTGAACTTTTGAAGCTTCAGTACCGGCAGCCTAATTACTATACCAACGCGCTTGCAGAGTAGGTGCTATAGCCCCTTCCTTTTCCTTCCCTGTTGGACGAGGCAAGATGCATATCCATTCACTGATTGGCTGACAGTTTTGTTACACTAGGATTAACCGTCTGGAACCGACAGGAAATAAATGATGCCATCAAATCGCTTCGCCAAAAAACACTGGAAAATGGTGGTCGTCCTGATCGTCATCTGTGGTGCAATGCTATTGCTACGCTGGGCAGCAATGATTTGGGGATAGCGGCGAAACAGCGCCCCGTCGCGTCAGACATCGAGATTCTGGCGAAGTGAATATTCTGGATAAAGACGTGGCGGGTGAATTGTCATCAAACACCGTAATAAAAAAAGCCAGACTGGAGAACAGTCTGGCCTCGGCTTACATCCGGTAGCCCAGAGAGACGGTTGTACGTCTGTCCGTGTGCTCCGGCGCCGTCTCCGGCGGTTCTGAGTTCCACGTCACGTTGTACGCCACTTTCAGGCCAAAATGCTCATTGATTGCCACATTCAGCGCTGTCTCGGAGTTCAACGTTGTATCTTCAGCACCGAACACCGACACGCCTTGCGTAAATTTGGTGTTGTCTGAAATCTGCCATGCATACGCGCCAGAGGCATAGCCCAGCGGCTGGGTTTCCGTCTTGCCATCAGTATGTTCGTCGTAACGTACGCCCGGACCGAATTCAAAACGGAAGCTATGTACGGGACCGTTAAGGAACTGGCGACCATAACCGGCGGTGAACACATCGCGCTCACGGTAGCCGTTATAACGGTCCGTCAGCCAACTCGCCTGGCCGAAAAGGTAGTCATAATCGGTCACATTGTAACGACTACGACCGCCAACAGCATATTTCTCTGAAGAGCGTTCATCATTGGAAGACGTATTGCTCGCATTCCCCCACAGTGACCAGGCCGTTGATTGTCCGTACCAGGTCATGGTCGTGTCCGCGGTCAAAGAAGAACTTTTCGTGTTGCCTGACTGCGCAAGGTAACCGGCGTTGAGATTGCCTTCGAAGGGTTTCTTCGCACTTGAGGGGTCATCCATGACAGTAAAAACGGAATCATCGGCAGTTGCATACATCGACGCAAACACGCCTCCCGCCAGCAGAATGGCAGCGGGAACTGTCTTTAAAAGCTTCATTTATAAAGAGTCCGTACAACAAAAAAAGAGACCATTACGGTCCCGGAAACTTTCAGAGGGATCAATGGCTAACGCCCCAGGAAAGGTAACAAATTATAAAAAGGCTCGAATAACATAGCAATGAATTCTTATTTCATTTTTTGAATAAGAGAGCTCTCAAAACAATTAAATATTTATATAACCTTACGGCAAATAAAATAAATAAACTTTAATTAATCATATTGTTAATGACTTCACTTTAGGGCTATTCGGTGCCAGACTGAACGCAGCCTAACAGGAGGTAACGATGGTACGTATCTATACGTTGACGCTTGCGCCCTCTCTCGATAGCGCAACGATCACCCCGCAAATCTATCCCGAAGGGAAACTCCGCTGTACTGCCCCGGTATTTGAGCCCGGTGGCGGGGGCATTAACGTCGCTCGCGCCATTGCCCATCTGGGCGGAACCGCGACCGCCATTTTCCCCGTCGGCGGCGCAACCGGCGAACATCTGGTCGCCCTGCTTGCCGATGAAAACGTTCCGGTAGCAACCATTGATGCAAAAGACTGGACGCGTCAGAACCTGCATGTTCATGTCGAATCCAGCGGCGAGCAGTATCGCTTTGTGATGCCCGGCGCGGCATTGAATGACGATGAGTTTCGCCAGATAGAAGAACAGGTGCTGGAGATCGAGTCCGGCGCCATTCTGGTGATCAGCGGCAGTTTGCCGCCGGGTGTCAAAGTCGAAAAACTCAGCCAGTTGATTACCGCCGCGCAGAAACAGGGGATCCGCTGCATCATTGACAGCTCCGGCGACGCGCTGACGGCCGCGTTAGCCATTGGCAATATTGAACTGGTCAAACCCAACCAGAAAGAACTGAGCGCGCTGGTTAACCGCGAGCTCACCCAGCCTGATGACGTGCGCAAAGCGGCGCAGGAAATTGTCCGCAGCGGCAAAGCGCAGCGCGTCGTCGTCTCTCTCGGTCCCCAGGGCGCGCTGGGCGTGGACAGCGAAACCTGCGTGCAGGTCGTACCGCCGCCGGTTAAAAGCCAGAGCACCGTTGGCGCAGGCGACAGTATGGTGGGGGCAATGACCCTCAAACTGGCTGAAGGCGCCTCGCTTGAGGATATGGTGCGCTTCGGCGTTGCGGCCGGTAGCGCCGCGACCATCAACCAGGGAACGCGCCTGTGCTCCCACGACGACACGCAGAAAATCTACGCTTACCTTAGCCAGCCATAATGATTTCCCCCTCTTTTCGAGGGGGAATTTCTCCCAAACCTGTCGGCATACGCGTTCACCGTCTATGCTACAAACTCATGAGATTACAAAGGGGTGTCAAATGGCCAGTGGGGATATCACCCGATATGTTGTTACCATCACGTTCCACGAGGACTCCTTAACGGAAATAAATGAACTGAACAACCATCTCACCCGTGCCGGTTTTCTGCTCACTCTCACGGATGATGGCGGGAATGTGCACGAGCTGGGAACCAATACCTTTGGGTTGATTAGCGCCCAGAGTCTGGACGAGGTCAAAGCGCTGGCCGCAGGGCTGGCTGAAAGTGCGTTAGATAGAGCGCCGGAGGTCAGCGTGATGACCTGGGAAGAGTGGGAACACAGCGGACAATAAATGCCATTCCCGCGAAAACACGTCCACGGTGTGCGTTAGTTCGTGTTTTTTAACCGCATCTTTGCGCTAACCTTATGATCTGGCAGACAACATGGGGAGAGACATCATGTGGCAGGCTATCAGTCGTCTTTTAAGCGAGCAACTCGGTGAAGGCGAAATCGAACTGCGTAACGAACTGCCTGGCGGAGAGATTCATGCCGCGTGGCATTTACGCTATGCGGGACGCGATTTCTTCGTTAAATGTGATGAACGGGAACTGCTTCCGGGCTTTACGGCAGAAGCCGATCAATTAGAACTGTTATCACGCAGCCATACGGTGACGGTCCCCAAAGTGTGGGCGGTAGGTGCGGATCGTGATTACAGCTTTCTGGTGATGGATTATCTCCCTCCCCGTCCGCTGGACGCGCATAGTGCGTTTATTCTGGGGCAACAACTTGCCTATCTGCATGAATGGAGCGATCAGCCGCAGTTTGGGCTGGATTTCGATAACGCGCTTTCGACCACTCCGCAACCCAATGCCTGGCAACGCCGCTGGTCAACCTTCTTTGCCGAACAGCGCATTGGCTGGCAACTTGAACTGGCGGCGGAAAAAGGCATCGCCTTTGGTAATATCGACGCCATTGTCGAACATGTGCAACAGCGTCTCTCCTCTCACCAGCCGCAGCCCTCTTTGCTGCACGGCGATTTGTGGTCGGGAAACTGTGCACTGGGGCCAGACGGTCCGTATCTGTTTGATCCGGCCTGTTACTGGGGAGACAGAGAGTGCGATCTGGCAATGTTGCCGTTGCATACCGAACAGCCGCCGCAAATTTATGATGGTTATCAGTCGGTGTCGCCACTGCCGTTAGATTTTCTCGACCGACAGCCGGTGTACCAACTGTATACTTTGCTCAACCGGGCAAGACTGTTTGGCGGTCAACACCTGGTGATTGCACAGAAGGCAATGGACAGACTCCTCGCGGCGTAATAATGGCTGGCATCAAAGGCCGCCGGATGGCGGCCTTTTTGTTCAGACAAATCCCAGCAGCGAAAAGAATACATATCCGAGAACGATGATAATCACCGGCAGGATATAGAGCGGGAAAAACTGCAGAAAAATCGTATGATGCGGCACCACAATGCGCGACTCAATCTGTTCGCGAGACAGTCCTTCGCTGCCCTTGGCTTTCTCCAGAATCAACTGGTCTTCGACGCCTTCACGTAAAAACCGCGCCTGGCGACTCATGCGCGCGCCGGAATCCTGCATCGCCAGCCCGATAAAAATCAGCGCAAAAATCAGCCAGAACAAAATGTTCAGGCTATTGTGAAAATCCGGCGTCGGCGAGTTGTACCAGAAGAGGTTCAGAAACGGGGTATTCACTCGCATCATATCAATCATGACATGGGTAAAATCGAGCATCACCGCGTTAATCCCTTCCTGCTTTTCGCTGTGCGCATACATAAATTTCAGGGCTGAAATCAGCGTGGAGAGGAGTGTCGGGATAAATATCACCCATCCTACGATCCTTTTTAACACTGCTATGCGTCCAGCTTGTTGATACGTCATGAGTTCCCCTTGATGAAGACGCGTCGTTTTGGCTTAAGTCTACCTGCTGATAACCCTTTTCGCCCGATCTTTAAAAACGTTATGATAGCGGCTAACGCTGATTACCCTACATTTAATGCTCAACAGGAGAGGTTGTAATGTCAACCCCGCGTCAAATTCTTGCGGCAATATTCGATATGGATGGATTACTGATTGATTCCGAGCCGCTGTGGGATCGGGCTGAACTGGACGTACTGTCCAGCGTCGGCGTCGATATCACTCGTCGTCATGAACTCCCGGATACGCTGGGGCTGCGCATCGATATGGTTGTTGATCTCTGGTTTGCCCAGCAACCGTGGAACGGGCCGAGCCGCCAGGAGGTCACCGATCGCGTCATTACCCGCGCTATCGCCCTGGTTGAAGAGACGCGTCCGCTACTGCCTGGCGTCAAAGAGGCTATCGCGTTGTGTAAAGCACAAGGTTTGAAGGTGGGACTGGCGTCAGCGTCCCCTCTACATATGCTGGAAAAAGTCCTGGCGATGTTTGACCTGCGGGAGAGCTTCGATGCCCTCGCCTCTGCGGAAAAACTGCCCTACAGCAAACCCCATCCTCAGGTTTATATCGACTGTGCGGCAAAACTGGGCGTCGACCCGTTATGCTGTGTCGCGCTGGAAGATTCCGTCAACGGCATGGTGGCGTCTAAGGCAGCACGGATGCGCTCTATCGTCGTGCCGGATAAAGAGGTGCGACACGATCCGCGCTATATCCTCGCCGACGTCAGGCTCAATTCACTCACGGAACTGACCCTCGCCGATTTACGCGGCTAACCGGGAGCGGGCAATGGCGACATTGCCCGCCTCGTCAGACAGTTAATAAATTTAAAACAACGTTTCATTTTTAATTGTATTCCTTCCGTTCCTCTCCTATCCTTCTTTCAGGGCACATAACAGATAAAAACGGATAGCCGAGGTTACTATGATTCTGGATGCATTTCGTCTCACAGGTAAAGTCGCCATCGTCACCGGTTGTGATACCGGACTTGGACAAGGGATGGCGGTTGCACTGGCGCAAGCCGGTTGTGACATCGTCAGCGTGAACCGCAAAATTCCTCATGACACCGCCGCCAAAGTAGAAGCGCTGGGACGCCGCTTTTTCACCATTCAGGCCGATCTGAGCCAGCAGGAGGTCATCGCGGGCGTTGTCGCCCAGGCGGTTGAGAAATTCGGTCACATCGACATTCTGGTGAACAACGCCGGAACCATTCGTCGCGAAGACGCGCTCAATTTCAGCGAAAAGGACTGGGACGAGGTGATGAACCTGAATCTCAAGTCGCTCTTCTTTCTCTCCCAGGCCGTGGCACGCCAGTTCATCGCTCAGGGCCAGGGCGGCAAAATCATTAATATCGCCTCAATGCTATCGTTTCAGGGCGGGATTCGCGTCCCGTCCTATACGGCCTCAAAGAGCGGCGTGCTGGGCATTACCCGACTGTTAGCCAACGAATGGGCGCAGCATCAGATTAACGTCAACGCCATCGCCCCCGGCTACATGGCGACCAACAATACCCAACAACTGCGGGAAGATGCCGGGCGCAATCAAGAGATTGTCGATCGTATCCCGGCGGGTCGTTGGGGAACGCCAGAGGATCTGCAAGGCCCGGTCGTTTTCCTCGCATCACCCGCGTCGGATTACATCAACGGCTATACGCTTGCCGTCGATGGCGGTTGGTTAGCGCGATAAACGCGCATTATTGACAAAGAGTTACAACGTCACCACTTCCGCCCACTGTATAAAAATCCTATACTGTACGAATTCACAGTTTATCAGGTTTTATCATGACGGCGGAAGGTCACCTCCTCTTTTCAATTGCCTGCGCGGTGTTCGCTAAAAACGCGGAGCTGACGCCCGTGCTCGCACAGGGTGACTGGTGGCATATTGTTCCCTCCGCGATTATGACCTGTCTGTTACCGGACATCGATCACCCAAAGTCATTCCTCGGTCAGCGCCTGAAATGGGTTTCGAAACCGATCGCCCGGGCGTTTGGTCATCGCGGATTTACCCACAGTCTGCTGGCCGTCTTTGCGCTACTGGCCACCTTCTACCTGAAAGTACCGGAGAGTTGGGTCATCCCCGCCGACGCCTTACAGGGCATGGTGGTGGGCTATCTGAGTCATATTGCTGCAGACATGCTGACGCCAGCGGGCGTCCCCCTGCTCTGGCCCTGTCGCTGGCGCTTTCGCCTGCCGATTCTGGTCCCGCAGAAGGGTAATCAGCTGGAGCGATTTCTCTGCATGGCACTGTTTGCCTGGGCGGTATGGATGCCACAAACCTTGCCCCAGAACAGTGCAGTTCGCTGGTCATCCGATATGATTAACACGCTGCAATGGCAGTTCAATCGCTTTATAAAACATCAAATCGACCAGTAAAACAGCGGAAATCGCGTTTTTGGCATAAACAATTCCATTTGAATATAAGAGCCAGGTCACAGTTCTGCTAACCTTGCGACAACAGGATCGCTGTGACACAGCGGGACGAATAATAAAATCAGGAGAACGGGGATGAATTTTCCATTAATCGCGAACATCGTGGTGTTCGTCATTCTGCTGTTTGTGCTGGCGCAAGCCCGTCATAAACAGTGGAGTCTGGCAAAGAAAGTACTGGTTGGTCTGGTCATGGGCGTGGTCTTTGGCCTTGCGCTGCACACCATTTATGGTTCTGACAGCCAGGTGCTGAAAGATTCCGTCCAGTGGTTCAACATCGTCGGTAACGGCTACGTTCAACTGCTGCAAATGATCGTTATGCCGCTGGTCTTCGCCTCGATTCTGAGCGCGGTCGCCCGTCTGCATAATGCCTCTCAGTTGGGAAAAATCAGCTTCCTGACCATCGGTACTCTGCTGTTCACCACGCTGATTGCCGCGCTGGTCGGGGTGCTGGTGACCAACCTGTTTGGTCTGACCGCCGAGGGCCTGGTACAAGGTGGCGCAGAGACGGCACGTCTGAATGCCATTGAAACCAACTATGTCGGTAAAGTGGCCGATCTCAGCGTTCCACAGCTGGTGCTTTCGTTTGTACCGAAAAACCCGTTTGCCGATCTGACCGGCGCAAACCCAACCTCTATCATCAGCGTGGTGATTTTTGCCGCCTTCCTCGGTGTCGCGGCACTGAAATTGCTCAAAGATGACGCGCCAAAAGGCGAACGCGTGCTGACCGCTATCGACACGCTGCAAAGCTGGGTGATGAAACTGGTTCGCCTGGTCATGCAGTTAACGCCATACGGCGTCCTGGCGCTGATGACCAAAGTGGTGGCCGGTTCCAACCTGCAGGACATCATTAAGCTGGGCAGTTTTGTTATCGCCTCTTACCTCGGTCTGGGCATTATGTTCGTCGTCCACGGCGTGCTGCTTGGCGTAAACGGCGTGAGCCCGCTCAAGTACTTCCGCAAAGTGTGGCCGGTTCTGACCTTCGCCTTCACCAGTCGCTCCAGCGCGGCCTCTATCCCGCTGAACGTGGAAGCGCAAACCCGCCGTCTGGGCGTGCCGGAATCTATCGCCAGCTTCGCCGCCTCCTTCGGTGCGACGATCGGCCAGAACGGCTGTGCCGGTTTGTATCCGGCCATGCTGGCCGTTATGGTGGCGCCGACGGTTGGCATTAACCCGCTGGATCCGCTCTGGATTGCGACGCTGGTCGGTATTGTTACCGTCAGCTCCGCCGGGGTAGCCGGTGTCGGTGGCGGTGCCACTTTCGCTGCGCTGATTGTACTGCCGGCGATGGGCCTGCCTGTCACGCTGGTCGCGCTGCTCATCTCCGTTGAGCCGCTGATCGACATGGGTCGTACCGCACTGAACGTCAGCGGTTCGATGACCGCCGGTACGCTGACCAGCCAGTGGCTGAAGCAAACCGATAAAACCATTCTGGATAGTGAAGACGACGCCGAACTGGCGCATCACTAAATACCCCAAAAAACAGAAAACCGCCCTTCGGGGCGGTTTTTTTATACCGGAATTAATCTGCTATTTCGTTTTCCTGACGAACCTGATTTGCCCAGCGCTGGGCCGATTCCGCCTCGCTAAACGTCGGCGATCTCTGGAACGACTCCCCCATTAAGACAAACGCGACATACTTTCCGCGCAAGATCCACACGTCACGAAACGCGTCCATTTTTATCGCATGTTCGGGCGGTGCAGGTTCGACATGCGGAACATAGCTAATAACCGGGCGATTTTGTTGGCGAAGAGGTTTCATCATTAATTGCTTCACTAAGACAAATTCAAAAATCAGAAAAGAACTATCTTAGCCGATTTTACCCCCGCACGTCCTGCTCCGGGCGTGCGTTTGCGCAGGCGTTGACGAAATTAACAGGGCGAGAGAGGGATAATGAAGACAAGGACGCTACAGCAGGCAAAAAAAAGCGGCGCACCACGCGCCGCAAACTCAGGAGTCAGACATCAAGAAAACTGCCCAGACGGTAGCCGCGTTCCGCAATCGCATACTTGAGCGATGCCGAGGTCAGTACGTCCAGCTCAGTCAAACGGGGGTAACAATAGGCGCTCTGACGGATGGTATCGTCGATAAACGCCGGGTGACACATCACTTCCAGTGAGGATTCTCCAAGCCTTGCGGATTCGTCGAGAACATGCAGAAACAGCGCTTCAGTAATTTCTTCCCCATAAAACTCGCTGCTGAATCCCTGTGAACTGCGCAGCGTCGCCGGAAGATCCCCTGCCTGAAACACCGGCTGGCGATCGATGCGTAGCGCAATATTGCGCTCTGCGGCAAAACGCGCAACGAGGGGGAAGATCTGCGGGAACATATGCACATGGTGATGGCTATCCAGATGCGTAGGCTCCCGCCCGAACAGGTCAATGAAACGCTGATACTGACAGGCAAGCTCACGGGCGATTTCGTCCAGTGGCAACGTATCTTCCTCTGCCATCTGCCAGATCCATTTTCCCAGACGTCCTTCACGGGTTAATCCCGGCATCTCGGTCAGGGGTTTTCCCAGCGTCAGAACAAAGTGCATACCCACCGCCAGCGTTGGCAGATCGCGACTTAACGTGACTGCATGCTCAATGGCATCACCGTTCACCAGCGCCGTAGTAGAGGTCACTACACCGTGGCGACAGGCCTCCACGATGCCGTAGTTTTGCCCTTTGCTCAGGCCAAAATCGTCCGCGTTTACAATCAATAAGCGTTCCATAGCCAACCTCTTTAGTGTTGTGCGCCTTTCAGCTTCGCAATGCACCCGGCAAAGTTTGGCAACCACTTTTCGTGTGCCAGTATCAGTTCACGCGCCAGACCTTCTGCGTCGTGATCCGAATGCACCAGCGGACTCAGGTTCAGCGCCAGCAGCACGTCGTTAAACTCACCGCTCAGCGCCGCGTTGCTGGCAGCCACTTCAAAGCCTTTGATGGTATAGATCAATCCCAACACTTTCTCGTCAAAATGGGTGATGCGTGGCGTCGGCGTCGCCCCGTCGCGGCCCAGCGTGCAGGTCATCTCAACCGCCCAGTCAGCCGGAATATTATCAACGTGACCGTGATGCGGAATGTTGACGTAATGCTCGGTCTGCTTGTCATTGAAAATCGCATTAATAACTTCACAGGCTGCGTCAGAGTAGTACGCACCACCACGCTGTTCCAGTTCCTTCGGCTTAACGTTCAGTTCCGGGTTCTTATACAGATCGAACAGCTGCTTCTCGACCTGCTGCACGACCTGTGCCCGCGCACCGCCCTTGTAGTATTCCCCCATCTCAATCGCCAGCATCTCTTTTTGCTTGAAGTAGTACAGCAGATACGAGCATGGCAGCAGATTCAGGGAGCGAATCAGCCCTTCGCTGAACGGCAGATCAAAAATGTTTTTCACCGTAGATGCTTTAAGCTGGCCCGAGGCTACGCCATCCAACAGTTCGGCAAAGCGTGACTGGCCATTAACGATCACATCTTTGATGAACACCATATGGTTGAGGCCGAACAGGTCGATAGACAGGTCGTCACTCTCTTTCAGCGCCAACACATCGTGGATGAACATCTTCATCCCTACCGGAATGTTGCACACACCAATAAAGCGTTTGAAGCTCGTATGGCGATAGACCGCCTCAGTCACCATGCCAGCCGGGTTAGTAAAGTTAATCACCCATGCATTCGGACACAGCGCTTCCACATCTTTAATGATGTCAAAAATCACCGGGATGGTGCGCAGTCCTTTAAACAGGCCACCAGCACCGTTGGTCTCCTGACCCAGATAACCGTGGCTCAGCGGAATACGCTCATCCAGTTCACGCGCTTTCAATTGTCCTACACGCAGTTGCGTGGTTACGAAATCGGCATCTTTCAGCGCTTCGCGGCGATCCAGAGTCTTAAACACCTTCATCGGTACGCCAGCTTTTTCAATCATGCGCTGGCAAAGTTGGTAAATAATATCCAGTTTTTCTTCGCCGCCTTCGACGTCAACCAGCCACAATTCGGAAACTGGCAATTCGTGGTAGCGCTTAATAAATCCTTCCAGCAATTCCGGGGTGTAACTGCTCCCGCCACCAATGGTGACGACTTTTAATTTCTGGCTCATCGTATCTCCCTTCAGTGCTTAACACTGGCGTGAATGATGCTCTGCCCTCTGTCAGGTATGACGCAAGCGTCCCGCGTCAATAATGGGCAAGCGTAAATCTGGTTATTGAGTAAAATAATTACTGATTATATTGCGTGAGTTTTTTTCTGTAGCTATTAGGCGTAAATGACGTCATTTTTTTAAACGTTTTAATAAACAGGCTTGGACTACTGTATCCCGCTTCATAGGCAATATCCGTTACGGAGTAGTTCGTCATCTCCAGCTGTTTCTTGGCAAAGTTGATGCGAATTTCATTAATCAATTGCATCGGCGTTTTGCTGTAATAACGCTGGGTCGCTCGCGTCAGGTATTCCTGAGATTTTGCGGACAGGGAAACCATATTTTCCAGAGCATTTTCACCAAACTGCGCTTTATTGTGCATGGTTTCCACGGTGGCTTTCAGCCACTGTGGAATATCATCAAGAACCTGTTCTTCACGATAATGACGCAGACGGTTGATAATGTAAAAGGTGACCACTTCGACAAACTCTTCCAGTCCGGTATCACGAAAGTTGAGCGACGCGATAACCGTCTCGACATAGGTTAAAAATGCGCTGTTGGTGCGATAGACCTGCGATGCCACAAAACAGAACGGCATGAGCGGGCTGTAGTGCTGTTCAAAAAAACGTTTACTGATGCCAACGTTGAGAATACGCGTCGCGCCGAACTCGTAGAAGCTCTGATGGTGCGAACCGAGCGGGACAAACACAAAATCACCCCGTTCCAGCAGCACGCGTTTACCGTTGATCTCCTGGTAATAGCGCCCCGTGAGCACCAGCGTAAATTCATAGTAATCGTGCTGATGCAGACCGCAGGCGCTCTCTGTCTTGTTGTAGATAAAGACATGGAAATTTTTACCGTTAAACAACTGCTGTTCACGGGCAATGGTGATTTCCGGTGCGGTAGCCTGTAGTTGCATCGTCAACTCCTTACTATTTCAGCTTCTCGTGAAGCTCAATCAACTCTGCCACCAGTTCGCGTGCCAGCATTGACGTCATCAGGTGATCCTGCGCGTGAACCAGAACCAGACTGACTTTCATTTTACCTTCGCCCTGATCGCCTTCAATCAGTTTCGTCTGCACCAGATGCGCTTCATTCAGCGCCATGCGCGACTGCTCCATCATCGTTTTCGCCGCGTCGAAGTCGCCCTGCTTCGCCTGCTTTAACGCCGCGTAGGCCAGGCTGCGCGCCTGCCCGGAGTTGATGATAAGCCCCATCACCACTTCTTCGAGCTCTTCGGCTTCGGCCTGCGTATCGGTAATATTATCGAGATCCATCATAAATCATTCCTCTTTGACGACCCGGCATGCGTCGCCACATGCCGGGTTAAACTTAAAATTTCAGTGCATTAGCGATATCTTCTTCGCTCTCTTCCTTGTCGATAGCGTTCTGCGCTTTGTTCGCAACCACTACGAACGGCAGGTAAATCAGCGTTGCTATCCCTAAGTTGAACAAGGCGACCAGCAGAGCAGCAACGCTGCCGTTGGTGTTAAAGAAGGCCCCCAGCCCGGTTGGCATGGTCCACGGCGCGATGTTAGTAATCGGCGGGATGATACCCAGGTAGTAAGCTATCAGCGTAATCGCGGCCAGAATCGGTTGTACCAGAATGAACGGGATGAACATCACCGGGTTCATGATGATCGGCAGACCAAACAGAATCGGTTCGTTAATCTGGAAAAGACCAGAAGGTAACGCCAGCTTCGCCACCTGGCGATAATCCGCACGGCGAGAGGCGATGAAAATCGCGATGATCAGACCCAGCGTTGCGCCGCTGCCGCCGAGGAAAATATAGGAGTCGAGCATCGGCTTGGCCCAGACGTGGAACGTCTTACCGGCAGCCAGCGCGGCATCCACTGAACCGTACTGCTGATAGATAGAGATGTTTTCCAACGCCCACGGCGTCATGATGCCGCTGTCGAGCGCCGTCAGCGCCAGTGAACCGTGGATACCGAAGAACCACAGCAGCGGAACAAAGAGCACGTACGCCCAGCCAACCACACTGCCCAGCGATGCCAGCGGTGTAGAGATGGTGTCCATAATGATCTGGTGGAAGTTGGTTCCCCAGGTCGTCAGCGCCCAGGCAATGATCCCCATCACCGAGAGGATAATAAAGCCCGGAATCAATGCAGAGAATGAACGGGAGACGGATGCCGGTACGCTATCAGGTAATTTGATGACCCAGTTGCGATGAACAATAAAGGTAAACATTTCCGCGACGACCAGACCGATAATAATACCGGAAATGATATTCGCGCCGCCCAGCCAGTTCGCCCCTACCGCATAGGCTTCGCCCACGCTATAAGGCGTTACGGTCATAAAGGCCGCAACCGATAGCAGACCGGCCGCCAGGGCGTCGACTTTGCGTTCTTCCGCCAGCGCCATACCGATAAAGAATGGCGCCATCAGTGACATAATGCCCAGCGTACCGTTATAAACGTTTCCGCCGATGCCTTTCAGACTATTGAGGTTTTCAATGGTTGAAGCATCCAGCCGAACGCCGAGGGAATAAAAAAACGACCCCTCCCCAAAGCTCAGGAAAACGTTATTAATTAATACAAACATGGCCCCCGCGAGGGTTAATGGCATTAAGCGAATAAAGCCGTTTTTGATTGCATTAACGTGTGGCTGCTTTCCTATTTTGACAGCAAAAGGAAGGAGTACCTTTTCAAGTGAAGCAATGACGTTACTCATAGAAAAATACCCTTAAAGACCGCAATTAATTATTGCGGCATATGTAAATGAAATAACTCTTTGACGGGAAAATTTAAAATATTAATTTGCAGCGGCTTTTTTAATTGCTGCAACAGCAGCCTTAAGCACGCCTAAACCATCGACTTTGCCATACAGCAGCGAGTCAATCACTTCTACAGGTTTGTTCGGTAACAAACGCTGAATTTCGGGCAACATATAAGCAATTTGTGGACCTAATAATACCACGTCGGCGTTGGGTCCTTTTTCACCGGCAAGCGTTTCCGGGAATGCATCAATAATAACCGGGACTTCATACTTTTCCGCCTGCGCGCGCATCTTTGACACTAACAAAGAGGTAGACATACCCGCAGAGCAAAACAGATAAATGTGTTTCTTTTCCATTTAGACCTTCCTCATGTGCGATTATCTGTCAACCAGACACGCCGCAAGTCTCAACCTGCATCCATGCTCTGGACAACCTGCGTAACCGAAAAACTTATTTCTGTGTCTGAAATGAGTATACGGCATCACACCCGCTGATGGTATTTCCTTGACCAACTAAATTGTCTCTCATTGACCTGGCGTTATGACCCCCCTCACACTTCGGGTAAATAATTCGCATCAATAAATAAGATCATCTTCGTTACAAAAAAACCGGCGCAGTGGCCGGTTTGTTGAGTTGTTCAGGCAGTAGACAGTTATGACTACTTCGCCGCCTGCGGGTCGGTGTCGTACTCAGCGCAGCTCTGGTAGCCTGAGTTGACAACATGACCGGTATCATCCAGCGCCACGAAATAGGTTTCAGCTTTACCATCACGTTGACCCAGGATGTAGGTCTGACAGGTACCGCGAGCATGGATCATGCTCACTTCAGACGACGGTTTCCCGGCAATCTGTGCAACCTGCGCGCGACTCATGCCTTTTTTCACATCTTTGACCACAGGCTGGACAAATTGGTCTTTGGTACGATCGTACGCCGTACACCCTGCAAGCATTGTTAATACCGCTGCTGCACTGAAAATTCCTGCAATAGTCCTGTTCATTTTTCGTCCTCTTTTTAATCAGCATGTTATATAAGCCTGGAATAGAATCTGTTATTTTTCAAGCTAACGCTTAGCACGCGAATATTTCGCCAGATTCCGTTCAGGCGGCAGGATGTCGTTTTAAGCGCCACTCAGCCTGTGTTCTCTTGTCGTTTACACAGCAAAGGGTTAGCTTAAACACGGTCTGATTTTATTCTTTTATATTGGGAGGGGGTAAATGACTCTGCAACAAGAGATCATCAAAGCGCTTGGCGCAAAACCGCACATTAATCCAGAAGAGGAAATTCGCCGCAGCGTGGATTTTCTGAAAGCGTATCTGCAACGCTATCCCTTCCTGAAAAGCCTTGTGCTGGGCATCAGCGGAGGGCAAGACTCGACGCTGGCAGGAAAACTGTGCCAGACCGCCATCAGCGAGCTGCGTGCTGAGACCGGTAACGACGCGCTGCAATTTATCGCCGTTCGTCTGCCCTATGGCATTCAGGTTGATGAGCAGGATTGTCAGGACGCCATTGACTTTATCCAGCCGGACCGCGTGTTGACCGTTAATATCAAAGGTGCGGTGCTGGCGAGCGAACAAGCTCTTCGGGAAGCGGGTATTGAACTGAGCGATTTTGTCCGTGGCAATGAAAAAGCCCGTGAGCGCATGAAGGCGCAGTACAGTATCGCGGGCATGACCAGCGGCGTGGTGGTCGGCACCGATCATGCAGCAGAGGCCATCACCGGTTTCTTCACCAAGTACGGCGACGGTGGTACGGATATTAACCCGCTATTTCGCCTCAACAAGCGCCAGGGGAAACAGCTGCTGGCGGCATTAGGTTGTCCGGAGCATCTTTATAAGAAAGCGCCCACCGCCGATCTCGAAGACGATCGCCCTTCTCTGCCGGATGAAGCCGCGCTGGGCGTGACTTATGAAAACATCGATGACTATCTGGAAGGAAAAGCGGTGGATGCCGCCATCGCGAAAATCATTGAAGGCTGGTATTTGAAGACGGAGCATAAGCGCCGTCCGCCGATTACCGTGTTTGATGACTTCTGGAAACAGTAAGGATGAACCCGCCAGAGGGTATCCCCCTCTGGCCTGTGCACAGACGTCAGCCATGCATCGCGGTCATTGAACGGCGTCCGGGGAGTGCCCCTGCAGCCAGGTTATCTCACTAAACAACAGTTTTCCCTCCGCTTTCAGCAGCCGGAGCGTATGTTTTCCATCATGCCAGCAGGCGCCCTGATCGGCAGTCAATAATTTATCGCCCAGTTGCCAGGCACCGCTAATGACAAACACCACACCGCCGCGCGAGCCAAACGTCGTGAAGGTGCGATCGGCCACCCGAACTTTCGCCTGGCAGGCGTCACGCCGGGTCATGATATTAAAATCCATCGACATCTGCCCTTCCGTGAGTTTCGCTTTCACCACGCGCTCGCCGGCAAAGGTAAACGGCTGATGTTGTTTGAGTGTGTGGCTGAACGCCCCTTGGCTTTCCAGCGTCACTTCACTGCCTTCCAGTAGAGTGATCACCCGCTCAATACCGGGAAAGAGCGAAAACTCACCATTACCGGCGATAGAAGCAATGCTGGCTCGCCAGTGAAAGTCGCGGGTCGCCGGAGGAAAACAGCAAATTTCACGCGTTTCACCGGCACCGTTGCGCCAGAGATTGACCGGCATCTTGCGGATATCAAAGTATTCCATCATCGCTCCTGATAAACATCATGCAGCATAATAAGGCACAACGTCGTTATCGGCAGCCACGATGATTTTCCTTAGGGTCTGAAAAAGAAAAAACCGCCGATCCTGCCCATCGCCTCAGTGGAGGGGATGGACAAGACCGGCGGTCTTCGAATAGGTCTGCTAAGTGATTACTCAGCAGGTACAGACATTTTACCGTCACGCGCCGGACGTTCTGTCAGACGCTTCTCAAAATTGGCATTAAACTGCTTTTTCTGTTCCGGGGTCAGAATGTTGTAGATCTTATTCTGCGTTTCCATGTGCGCCAGCATGTTGGCTTTGCGCTGTTCTTCCATTTTCGCAATCTGCGCTTCGGCCTTCGCTTTATCGAAGGTGTCGCTGGCGATGATGTCGTGCATTGCGCGACGTTCTTCAACTGGTGGACGCTTCATCTGGTCACGTTTGTCCTTCATGATGTCGCGGATCTGCTGCTTCTGAGCATCGGTCAGATTCAGGTCTTTAAACATCATGTCATGATGTGGACCAAATTTGCCTTTATGCTGCATCATCGGTTTGGCGTCTGCCGGGGCGGCGGTAGTATCCGCTGCATGAGCCAGGTTCGCAGCGCCCAGCGCCAGCCCAGAGGCAACAAACAGTGCAGTTAATTTACGCATAATCTTTATCCTTCCTTTCAGTTATTTTACGGCTTTCTTGTCACCTCCGAAGAAGTACAGTGCCGTGTTGACGAGATTAACTTTAACGACTTAATCGTCAATTAGTCAGAGCATCGGTAAAACAATGAAAGTGTAAAAAACATTTTTTCGCCAATTGTGGAGAAAAAAAGAAATTAAGGTGAAAAGTTGAAAGGAAAAATGACAACATCATGATTTTTCAGGGAATATGAAGAACCATATCTGATTGCTGATGATAAATAAAGCTGTTCACCAGGAATAATCCGGATTAATTCTCCGACGCACAAAAAAATAAAGCCCACAGGCCCTCGCCTGCGGGAAATACGTTAGTTCATTTTCTCCAGCATCAGACCTGCACGTAATCCCAGCGCCACGCCGGGATTGGGGAATAGAACGTACTCCACGTCATGTGTGACGACAAAACGCTCGGCGCCATCTTCCGCCAGTAGTGTCCCTGCGGTAAACGGTGTGAAGTTGAGCGTCTGGCTGTCCATGTGCAGCACAAACGCGTCGCTGCGCCGGGTTATCTGTGACGCGACCTGATAGCGGACCGGCGGGGTGCCGTCGGCCTGGTCAATTTGTCCCGTCAGTAAACAGGTCAGCGCGGCAGACGTCGGGGCAAACTGGCGAAGATCGTTGTGACCGAACGGCAACGCTTTGCCCAACTCCAGCGTGCAGGCGAGCGCGCCGAAGTGTTCAGCGCTGAAATGGGTAAAGGTGCCCCCCGGCGTTTGATGGAACACCAGCGCTTCCAGTCCTGCGGCACCCAGCCAGCCAAGAAACGCCTCATCCCAGGGGATGGGGCGTTGGGGCAACACGCCAAAGCGCAAATGGTGAGAGCCACGAATGGCGGTGTGCAGATCCAGATGCCAGCGAATCGACTCCGCGCCCGTCGTAAAGAAATCTTCCAGACACTGCTCAAGTTGACGTGCGCGCTGTGTCTCGACGCTTTCGGCAAACAGTTGCCAGCGCCCGCCAAACATCCGGTTCATATCGCTGTGGCAGTAGCGCTGGCCGTCTGCCAGCGCCTGCGGATTGCCGAGGATCACCAGCAGTCGCCAGTGCAGCGTAATTTCCCCCGCCGACAGCGCCAGCAGCAGGGCATTAAGTATCTCGACTGGCGCGGTTTCGTTGCCGTGAATACCGGCGGAGATCACCAGTGCGCGATCGGTCGCGGTGAGCGGCGTAAGTTCGAGGATACCGGCGTCAACCCAGCACCAGCGAAAGCCCGCCCTTTGCCCCTCCCGGACATCCGGCATCGAACCCGCCAGCGTGGCGGTGAGGAAATCATCCATGTCCGCCTCCCGATTGCTGGAACGGATAGACAGAACCAAGCTGCAACAGTTGTGTCAGCGTATCCAGCGCTTCGCGCCCTTCACGCAACAGTTGCGGGTCGGCGAGATCCGCGGCGGTCAGGCGGTCGCGATAGTAGCGATCCACCCAGTCGTTGAGCGCATTAAACAGCACGTCATTCATCATCACGGCCGGATTGACCGCCTGGCGTTCTTCTGCGGTTAGCACCACCCGCAAGCGCAGACAGGCTGGCCCGCCGCCGTTTGACATACTTTCACGCAGGTCAAATACCCGCATGTCGCGGATTGGATTATCCGCTTCCAGCAGGTTCGTCAGATAGCGCCACACGCCCGCGTGTTCGCGACACTCCTGTGGCAGAACCAGCATCATCGAACCGTCATCCCGGCTCAACAACTGGCTGTTAAACAGATACGTCGCGACCGCATCCGGCACCGACACGTCAGCCGTTGGCACCACAATGGGGATAAAACCTGGCACCCGGGCGCGCAGTTGATTCATGACGTCGTGCTGTTTCGCGAAGGACTGCTCATGGCAGAACAGCACCTCCCGGTTCGAGACCGCAATTACATCGTTGTGAAACACGCCGAGGTCGATGACCTCCGGGTGCTGCTGGGCAAAAATACACTGCTGGGGATTCACCTGATTCAGGCGGGCCACCGCTTCGCAGGCCTCACGGGTCTGACGCGCCGGATAGCGAGAAGGCCGCGTATTGCCCCCCTCTTCGCGCCCGTAGACAAAGAGCTGCGTCCCCGGCTCGCCATATTCTCCGCCGAGGCGATTATGGTTAGCCGCCCCTTCATCGCCGAGCATCGCCACCTGCGGCAGCGCGGAATGCACTGCGAAATAGCGTTCATCACGGAAGATCGCCCGCAGCAGCGTTTCTGTGGTGGGCGCTTCGAGAGAACGGTGGAACTTGTTATTGAGGTTTGCGACCGTCAGATGCACTTTGCCATCCAGCGTATCTGCCGACGGTGCCACCGTCGCCGCGTTTGCCACCCACATCGGCGATGCGGAGCTGACGCTGGAGAGCCAGTGTGGTGCCTGACGCGCCACTTTCTCAATCACCTGCTCATCGCTGCCGCTAAACCCCAACTGGCGCAATGCAGGAATAAACGGCCGTTCATGCGGCGGGATCACCGCCTGTGGGTATCCCGCATCCGCCAGCGCCTTCATTTTAAGCAGCCCCTGCTTCGCCGCCAGACGCGGGTTCGAAACCTGAAAGCGATGACGGGTGGACGCCTCGTTGCCGAACGACAGCCCGGCATAATGGTGCGTCAGCCCCACCAGTCCATCGAAGTTGACCTCGCGTGCTTTCATACGGACTCCTCACGCGAGAAGTCGAGGCCCGGACTCAGCGCTGCAGGCAGCGTCAACGCCGGAGATTCCAGACTCGCCATCGGCCAGGCACAATAATCGGCGGCATACCAGGCGCTGGCGCGATGGTTTCCGGAAGCCCCTACGCCACCGAACGGCGCGGTGCTGGCGGCACCGGTTAACGGCTTATTCCAGTTAACGATCCCCGCACGCGCTTCCAGCAGTAGCTGGTCGAACTGCGCGCGGTCAGGCGAGACCAGCCCACAGGACAGCCCAAAGCGAGTGTTGTTGGCCATCGCGATCGCCTCGTCGAAGCGTTCATAGCGCCAGACGCCGAGCAGCGGACCAAAGACCTCCTCATCGGGAAGATTCGCCACGCCCGTCAGTTCAATAATACCCGGCGATAACAGCGAGGTGCCTGCCTGCAGCAGGCGCGGTGCCAGCAGCGTCCGCCCGCCGAGCGACTCAAGTTGTTGCCAGGCCCCAAACACATGACGCGCCGCCTGTTCGGAGATAAGCCCGCCAATAAACGGTTGCGGCTCATCGTCCCAGCGGCCTGGCTGGATGCGCTGGCTGACGTCCACCAGTCGCGCGAGAAACGCATCGCCCTGCGCACCTTTCTTCACCAACAGCCGACGTGCGCAGGTACAGCGCTGACCGGCGGTGACAAACGCGGACTGAATAGTCAGGTGCACCGCCGCATCGATATCCGCCGGATCCTCGATAATCAACGGATTGTTACCGCCCATTTCGAGAGCAAGGATTTTTTCCGGCTGTCCTGCAAGCTGGCGATGCAGCTGATAGCCCGTGTTCGCGCTGCCGGTAAACAGCAGCCCGTCGAGGGCGTCCAGCGCGCTCAGCGCCTGTCCCGTTTCCCGCCCACCCTGCAGCAGATTCAGCACCCCATGCGGTAAACCGGCCTGTTCCCAGAGTCGGATCACCGCGTCTGCGGTCCACGGCGTCAGTTCGCTGGGCTTAAAGAGTAAGGTGTTGCCCGCCAGCAGCGCGGGCACAATGTGCCCGTTCGGCAGGTGTCCCGGAAAGTTATACGGACCAAACACCGCCAGCACGCCATGCGGACGGTGGCGAAGCGTTGCCGCGCCGTCGGGCAACGCACTCTGTTGCTCGCCAGTACGGGCGTGGTACGCATTAACGGAAATGGCGATTTTGTTAATCATCGCCGTCACTTCCGTCACCGCTTCCCAGCGCGGCTTGCCGGTTTCGCGGGCAATAATGGCGGTCAGTTCGGTTTTATTGCTCTCCAGCAATCCGGCAAATTTTTCGACAATCGCCTGGCGTTCGCTGAAGGGGCGTCGGGCCCAGGCCGGGAAAGCCGCGCGCGCGGCACGCGCCGCCAGCTTCACCTGCGCGGCATCGGCATCGTGACCTTCCCAGAGCACATCACCCTGTACCGGATCTTTCTTCACCCGATGTTCACCCTGACCGGTCACCCAGTCGCCGTTAATCCATAAAGTCATAGCGTTTTCTCCTCAGCGCAGAGACGGACAAAACGAACCCGATCTCCTGCATGACATTTCAGGGCATCCAGTTGCGCGGCGGTCAGCACCAGACGTTGTGTATTCGGATCGGCGCGTACCAGCATGACGCGGAAGTGACGATAGTTCTCATTCGCCACCAGACAGGCCGGGAAATCACCGGTCGCGGGCTGTCCTTCGCCAACCTCTATCAGCCGACTTTTGCGGATCGCCCGCACCCGGTCAATGTCACACTCCAGTGTTGGACCGCCATCGAAAATGTCGATGTAATGGCGATAGCGGAATCCTTCTTTCTCCAGTACGGCTCGCGCCGGGGCGGTTTGCGGATGAACTTCGCCAATCACCGCCTGCGCCTCGTCGGAGAGAAAGTGGGTGTAAATCGGATGCTTCGGCATCAGTTCAGCAATAAACGCTTTCTGTCCGGTACCGCAGAGAAAATCGGCTCGGGAAAACTCCATCGAGAAAAAGCGTTTCCCCAGGCTTTGCCAGAACGGGGAATAGCCGTGCTCGTCAATCACGCCGCGCATTTCCGCGACCACCTTTTCATTAAAATGGTCGCGAAACGCCGCCATAAACATGAAGCGCGATTTAGACAACAGGTAGCCGTTGCCCTCTTTGCGCCAGTCGGGGTCGAGGAATAACGTGCACAGCTCGCTACTGCCCGTATGATCGTTACTGAGAAACAGCGTCGGCAGCGCGTTATAGACGTTCAGCTCTTTTGAGGCATGCACCTGTGTCCCTACGCGATAGTTGTACCAGGGATCGTTAAGCCCCACGGCAACTTCGATCGCGCAAATCCCCGCTACGGTGCCGGTGTTCAGATCCTCCAGCACAAAGACATAACCCTGTTCACTTTTCGGCAATTCGCCCCGCCAGGTTTTCAGGGAACGGTCGATACGCGCCGCCAGCGTGGCTTCATTGGCCGGCAGCGAGGTCAGTCCACCGCCGGTTTTACTGGCCATCTGCATCAGCGCGCTGATATCAGCGTGCTCGACAGGACGGATCACCATCATGATGAACCTCCGGCTGTAATCTGTTCGCAGGCAAGCGCAAAACGGTCAAGTCCGGTAGCCACCTCTTCTTGTGTGACGTTCAGCGCCGGAGCGAAGCGCACCACGTTGCCCCCGGCAATCAGCACCATCACGCCCGCTTTCGCGGCTTCCTGAGAAATCTGTTTGGCTTTGCCGGCAAACTGATCGTTCAGTACACAGCCAATCAGCAGCCCCAGCCCGCGAATTTCACTGAACAGCCCGGTGTGCAGATTGATGGCGTTCAGACGCTCCACGAACCAGTCATGGCGCTGTTTCACACCGTTCAGCATCGCGGGCGTATTGACGATATCGAGCAATTTTCCGGCGACGGCGGTTGCCAGTGGGTTACCGCCATAGGTGGTGCCGTGTGTTCCGACGGTCATCACGCTGGCGCATTTTTCACTGGCCAGCAGTGCCCCGATCGGGAAGCCGCCGCCCAGCGCCTTGGCGGTGGTCAGGAGATCTGGCGTAACGCCGTAGTGCATGTAGGCGTACAGCTCACCGGTACGGCCCACGCCGGTCTGCACTTCATCAAAAATCAGCAGCGCATTATGTCGATCGCACAGCTCGCGCAGCCCTTGCAGGAAGGCCTGAGTTGCCGGCAGCACGCCGCCTTCACCCTGCATGGGTTCGACGATGACCGCGCAGGTGGTATCGTCGATCAGCGTGCTGGCAGAGTTAATATCGTTGTAGACGGCGTGACGGATCTCCGGCGGCAGCGGCGCAAAATCCTGCGAATAGGCAGGTTGTCCCCCGGCGCTGACGGTGAACAGCGTACGACCGTGAAAGGCATTCTTAAATGCCACGATGCCGCTTTTATTGCTGCCGTAGTGGTCGTGGGCATATTTGCGCGCCAGCTTCAGCGCCGCCTCGTTGGCCTCAGCACCGGAGTTGCAGAAGAAGATACGATCGGCAAAGGTGGCGTCGATTAACTTTTTCGCCAGTCGCAGCGCCGGCTCGTTGGTATAGCCATTGCCGGTGTGCCAGAATTTACTCGCCTGGTTATTCAGTGCGTCACGCAATTCTGGATGCGCGTGCCCCAGCGCATTCACCGCAATGCCCCCCGCGAAGTCGATATACTCTTTACCCTGCTGATCCCACAAGCGTGAACCTTCGCCACGAACCGGAATAAAAGGCGCCGGTGCATAAACGGGCATCATCCATTCATCAAAATTTTCACGCGTAATTGACTGAGACATAGCGACCTCATCGGTAAATAAAAAGTTATTTATATGTTAATAAATAGTGGTGTTTGCGCTGTAAATGTAGATTGCAGTCTTCATGCCAGCCAGCGAAAAAAATGCATAAATGGCTACCTTAGACGGGAAATCAATGAGTTATAACCCAGCGATATTCACTACGTGTGCATAAAAAGTGAATATGTTTGCGTGAAAGAGGAGTAAATAGAGGAAAAACCGCAATATTATGCACAGACCAAATATAATTCTGGAAATGTGATCCTATGCGAAATTTACAGGAAATTGCTGCGCCATTCTGACGCAATCTGCCCTAAAACAGGGCAAAGGTTGCCCCATTGTTAACACCATTCGCACTCATTGCCGGAATCTCACCATTATGAGCAGTCAGTTTGCGGAAATTCTGCTACCATCCATGCACTATTCATCCAGCAAAGTGGCAGCGACTATGAAATTTGTCTCTTTTAATATCAACGGCCTGCGCGCCAGACCTCATCAACTGGAAGCCATCGTCGAAAAACACCAACCCGATGTTATTGGCCTGCAGGAGACAAAAGTTCACGACGACATGTTCCCGCTCGAGGATGTCGCAAAACTCGGCTACAACGTTTTCTATCACGGTCAGAAAGGTCACTATGGCGTGGCGCTGCTGACCAAAGAGACGCCCATCGCCGTGCGACGGGGTTTTCCCGATGATGGCGAAGAGGCTCAGCGCCGCATCATCATGGCGGAGATCCCCTCTCCACTGGGCAACCTGACGGTGATCAACGGCTATTTCCCGCAGGGCGAAAGCCGTGACCATCCGATTAAGTTTCCGGCCAAAGCGCAGTTTTATCAGAACTTACAAAACTATCTCGACAACGAACTGAAGCGTGACAATCCGGTACTGATCATGGGGGATATGAATATCAGCCCGTCCGATCGGGACATCGGCATTGGCGAAGAGAACCGCAAGCGCTGGCTGCGCACCGGCAAGTGTTCGTTCCTGCCGGAAGAGCGCGAATGGATGGACCGCCTGCTGGGCTGGGGTCTGGTTGACACCTTCCGCCATGCGCACCCGGAATCTGCCGACAAATTCTCGTGGTTTGATTACCGTTCGAAGGGATTCGATGATAACCGCGGTCTGCGTATTGATCTGTTGCTGGCAAGCAATCCGCTGGCGGAGCGCTGTGTGGAAACCGGTATTGACTATGACATTCGCAGTATGGAAAAACCGTCTGACCATGCACCGGTGTGGGCAACGTTTAAGGTTTGATGTTCAGTCGTGAACGCCAGAAAGATGGGGTTAACAGGCGCACTGATCCTCTGTCTCGCCGGGGTGCTCTGGGCGTTGCCCCCCGGCCTGCTCACGCTGGAGACGCTTAAGCACCATCATTCACTGCTGGCGGACTGGCAGCGCCAGTCCCCTTTTCTTTGCGCCAGTCTCTATTTTCTGCTCTATACCGCTATCGCGGCGCTGTCGATTCCCGGCGCGGCGCTGCTGACGCTGCTCGGCGGCGCGCTGTTTGGCCTCTGGCAAGGTACGTTGCTGGTCTCTTTTGCTTCGACGCTTGGCGCGACGCTCGCCATGCTCACCAGTCGTTATCTGCTGCGTGACTGGGTGTCGCGGCGTTTTGCCCGGCACATGGCAACGGTGAATAATGGGATGGCGCGAGACGGCGCCTTTTATCTCTTTGCGCTCCGCCT
This sequence comes from Citrobacter sp. T1.2D-1, assembly GCF_950098555.1. Taxonomy (NCBI): domain Bacteria; kingdom Pseudomonadati; phylum Pseudomonadota; class Gammaproteobacteria; order Enterobacterales; family Enterobacteriaceae; genus Citrobacter; species Citrobacter sp. T1.2D-1. The sequence continues at coordinate 99,582 of NZ_CATNHH010000004.1, read as the reverse complement.
GATGCCGTTGTTTCCGTTTGTTGTCGTCAACCTGCTGGCAGGCCTCACCGCCGTCAGTGTGCGCCGTTACTGGTGGGTCAGCCAGTTGGGGATGCTACCTGCCACCGTGGTTTATCTGAACGCCGGACGCCAGTTAAGCCAGTTAACATCAATACGCGACATTATCTCTCCCGCGATGCTGGCCGCGTTTGCCCTGTTGGGGTTATTACCGCTGGCCTCCCGTTGGCTGGCAACACGTTTTTTTCAGGAGTAACGATGCGTTGGGGATTACTACTTGCGGGCCTGTTGCTGACCGCTCAGAGCCACGCCGAACAGAACTGGCAGCAGATCAAAGATGAAGCCAAAGGCCAGACCGTCTGGTTCAACGCCTGGGGCGGTGACACCGCCATTAACCAGTACCTTGACTGGGTCAGCGGCGAGATGAAAACGCACTATGCGGTCAATCTTAAAATCGTGCGCCTCGCCGATGCGGCTGATGCCGTGAAGCGTATCCAGACGGAAGCCGCCGCCGGGCGGAAAACCGGCGGTTCTGTCGACCTGCTGTGGGTCAACGGTGAAAACTTCCGCACGTTGAAAGAGGCGGGATTGTTGCAGACCCAGTGGGCGGAAACGCTGCCCAACTGGCGTTATGTCGATACGCAAAAACCGGTACGTGAAGATTTCTCTATTCCCACTGACGGGGCCGAATCTCCGTGGGGCGGCGCGCAGTTGACGTTTATCGCGGACAGCAACGTGACGCCGCAGTCGCCGCAGAGTCCGCAGGCGCTGTTGGCATTTGCCCAGGCGCATCCCGGTACCGTCAGCTACCCTCGACCACCGGACTTTACCGGCACGGCGTTCCTGGAGCAGTTACTGATCTCGCTGACAGACTCTCCGCATGCGCTCACCGTCGCACCGGATGCCACCACCTTCGCCCGGGTGACCGCGCCGCTGTGGCGCTACCTTGACGCGCTGCATCCCGCGCTGTGGCGCGAAGGCAAGGATTTCCCGCCATCTCCGGCGCGGATGGACGCGTTACTCAACAGCGGGACGCTGCGCCTGTCGTTAACCTTTAACCCCGCGCACGCTCAGCAAAAAGTCGCCAGCGGTGAATTGCCGAAAAGCAGCTACAGCTTTGGCTTTAGCGAAGGAATGATTGGCAACGTTCACTTTGTCACCATTCCGGCTAATGCCCTTGCCAGCGCCGGAGCGAAGCTGGTCGCCAACTTCCTGCTCTCGCCTGACGCCCAGTTGCGGAAGGCCGACCCGACAGTCTGGGGCGATCCGTCGGTCCTGGATGCGAAAAAACTGCCCGCCGCGCAGCAGGCGGCGCTGGAAGCACGCATGCCGGATGGCCTGCCCGCCGTCCTGCCCGAGCCTCATGCGGCCTGGGTTAACGCGTTGGAGCAAGAATGGCTGCGCCGCTACGGCTCGCGCTAATGCTTCTTGCCTGGCTGGGCATGGCGACAATATACGCGCCAGTACTGCCGGCCAGCGTGCTGCTAATCGCCCCCGCGCTGTCGTTGGCGAACTGGCAGGCGCTTTTTGCCGATCCCCAACTGCCGCAGGCGTTGCTGGCAACCGTGGTTTCAGTGTTCATCGCCGCCGCTGGCGCGCTGTTTATTGCGCTAACGGTTGTGGTGGCGCTCTGGCCAGGCATACGCTGGCGGCGGTTGAGTACCCGCCTGCCGTGGCTGCTCGCCATTCCCCATGTCGCGTTTGCCAGCGCCGCGCTGCTGCTCTTTGCCGAAGGCGGACTGCTCTGGCGCGCGCTGCCGTTTTTCTCGCCCGCGCTCGATCGCTACGGCATTGGGCTTGGCGTGACGCTGGCGGTGAAAGAGAGCGCGTTCGTGCTGTGGATTTTATCTATTTTACTGAGTGAGAAACGACTGGCTCAGCAAGTCATCGTCCTGGATTCACTGGGCTACAGCCGCCGACAGGCGCTCTGCTGGTTGTTATTGCCCACCATTGCCCCCGGGCTGGGTATCGTGATGCTGGCCGTGGTGGCGTGGACGATTTCGGTGGTAGATGTTGCCATTATCCTGGGTCCCGGCAACCCGCCAACGCTGGCGGTCCTCTGCTGGCAGTGGCTTAGTCAGGGAGACAGTGAACAGCAGATCAAAGGCGCGCTGGCGAGCCTGCTTTTACTGGCGCTACTCGCCCTCTTTATCCTCGCAGGCTACCTGCTCTGGCGCGGTTGGCGACGCACGCTTCCCGACATCCGCGGCGTGCGTCAACACCGTGTTCCACCTCTGACAGGGAAAACACTGTCGCTGTCGCTACCCGCAACGGGTGTGCTGTGCACGGTATTGTTGACCCTTCTCGCACAGCAATCCGCGCTTAATCCCGAGGCATTAACCCACAGCGTAATGGCAGGACTGGCCGCCAGCGCGCTGGGGTTGGTCATTTTGCTGCTATGGCTGGAATGGGGGCCGCAGCGCGGACATCGTTGGGTCTGGCTGCCGATCCTCCTTCCGGCGCTGCCGCTGGTGATGGGGCAATATGCGCTGGCGCTGCACCTTGAACAGGACGGCCAGTTTGCAACGATCGTCTGGGGGCATCTGCTGTGGGTAGCACCGTGGATGTTGTTCGTCCTGAAACCGGCCTGGCAACGCATCGATCCCCGTCTGCTGCTGATTGCCCGCACGCTGGGCTGGTCGCCGATGAAAATCTTTTGCACCGTAAAATGCCCGCTGATTTTACGTCCTGCACTGGTGGCGCTGGCGGTGGGTTTCTCCGTCAGTATCGCGCAGTACATGCCGACGCTGTGGCTGGGCGCGGGCCGTTTCCCGACGCTGACGACGGAAGCGGTCGCCCTCAGCAGCGGTGGCAGCACCGGTATCCTGGCCGCGCAGGCGCTCTGGCAATTGCTGTTACCGCTGTTAGTGTTCGCACTGATGGCCGGGCTTTCATCATGGGTCGGCCACCGCCGGCAAGGATTGCGCTAATGCTCACCGTTCGCCATCTTACTCTGTTTCTTAACCAGGCCCCGCTGTTTGGCCCGTTAACCTTCGACGTTGCAAAAGGTGACATTGTCACATTAATGGGCCCCTCCGGCTGCGGCAAGTCTTCACTACTGGCCTGGATGGTGGGTGCGCTGACACCGCCACTGCACGCCAGCGGTGAACTGTGGCGGGATGAACAACGTCTGGATGTGCTCCCGACGGCCCAACGCCAGACCGGCATTTTATTTCAGGATGCCCTGCTGTTTGATCATTTTACGGTGGGGCAAAACCTGCTGCTGGCGCTCCCCGCCGGTCTGAAAGGCCCGGCGCGCCACGATGCGGTTCATCACGCGCTTGAACGCGCGGGCATGGCGGGTTTCTCTTCTCGCGATCCCGCCACGCTGTCTGGCGGCCAGCGCGCGCGGGTCGCGCTGCTTCGCGCCCTGCTGGCACAGCCCAGAACATTGCTGCTGGACGAACCCTTCAGCCGTCTTGATACTGACAGACGGGCAGACTTTCGTCAGTGGGTCTTTGACGAAGTGCGTCGACTGGACATTCCGGTCGTTCAGGTGACCCATGACGCGCAGGATGTTCCGCCGGGAGGCCACGTTTTGCAGTTATCTCCCGCATAGTGAAACTGCGCACATACTGCGTTAACGCAAAGTTTTTCAGCTACAGCGAGCACAGAATGACGCCTCCTTATCTCAACGTCGGGCAATTCGATGAAACGTGTTTCTCAAATGACCGCGCTGGCACTGGCTTTAGGGCTCGCTTGCGCTTCCACCTGGGCTGCTGATATGGCGCAGGCGCTCAACTTCAAACAACTGACGCAAAAACAGGGTACAGCCATCGATACCCGCCCAAGCGCGTTCTACAATGGCTGGCCGCAGTCGTTAAACGGCCCTTCCGGCCATGAACCCTCCGCCCTGAATCTCTCTGCAGGCTGGCTCGACAACATGAGCGACGAACAGCTCAACGCCTGGATCCAGCAGCATCAACTGAAATCCGCCGCCCCTGTCGCGCTGTACGGCAACGACAGCGATGTGCAGGCGGTGAAAAGTCGACTGCAAAAAGCGGGACTGCAGCAGGTTGCCACGCTGAGCGACGCGCTGCAGGAGCCCGCCCGTCTGCAACGACTGCCGCATTTCGAACAGCTGGTTTATCCGCAGTGGCTGCATGACCTGCAACAGGGTAAAGAGGTGACCGCGAAACCCGCCGGTGACTGGAAAGTGATCGAAGCCGCCTGGGGCGCGCCGAAGTTTTATCTGCTCAGCCATATTCCGGGTGCGGATTACATCGACACCAACGAAGTGGAAAGCGAGCCGCTGTGGAACAAAGTCTCCGACGCCAGCCTGCAGGCGATGCTGGCGAAACACGGTATCCGTCACGACACCACGGTTATCCTGTACGGTCGCGATGTTTACGCCGCGGCACGGGTGGCGCAGATCATGCTGTATGCCGGGGTGAAAGACGTTCGCCTGCTCGACGGTGGCTGGCAGACCTGGTCTGATGCCGGGCTGCCGGTCGAGCGCGGTACACCCGCGAAGGTGAAACCGGAGCCCGATTTTGGCGTGACCATTCCGGCGCAGCCGCAGTTAATGCTTGATATGGAGCAGGCGCGCGGGCTGTTGCACCGTCAGGATGCGTCGCTGGTCAGTATTCGCTCCTGGCCGGAATTTATCGGCACCACCAGCGGCTACAGCTACATCAAGCCAAAAGGTGAAATTGCCGGCGCGCGCTGGGGACATGCCGGCAGCGACTCGACCCATATGGAAGACTTCCATAACCCGGACGGCACCATGCGCAGCGCGGAAGATATCGCCGCAATGTGGAAGCAGTGGCACATACTGCCGGATCAGCAGGTCGCCTTCTACTGTGGCACCGGCTGGCGCGCGTCAGAGACGTTTATGTACGCCCGGGCGATGGGCTGGAAAAACGTCTCAGTCTATGACGGCGGCTGGTATGAGTGGAGCAGCGATCCGAAAAACCCGGTCTCCACAGGCGAACGCGGCCCGGACAGCAGCAAATAATCTCACCCATTCTGACGCTGAAGCCCTTTCAGCGTCAGATAACCACTCCAGACGCGCGTCAGCGTCGTCATCCAGCACAGCGTGCCGAAGATCCACGCCAGTACGGCGAAGTACGCCGGGAAAAGGCAGCCGAGCACAAAGAGTGCGATCGTTTCCGTTCCCTCCGTCAATCCGCCCAGATAGTAAAAAGACTTGTGTGCGTAGCCGGGGTTATCGATATTGTGCTTTGCGGCCAGCGCAGCAAAGGCGAGAAAGCTGCTGCCGGTGCCGATAAACGCAAACAACAGCCAGCTTCCCGCCAGCGCGTTATGCTGCGGATCGGCCAGAATGAAGCCAAACGGCACCAGCGCGTAAAACAAGAAGTCGAGCGCGATATCGAGAAAGCCACCCGCATCGGTGAGTCCTCTGCGTCGCGCCAGCGCGCCGTCAAGACCATCCAACAGCCGGTTCAGCGCAATCGCCACCAGCGCCGCCAGATACCACCCCAGGGCCAGAAACGGCAACGCCAGCGCGCCGAGAGCAAATCCAACGAGCGTCAGCCCGTCCGGAGAAATCCCCGGCCTGTCGAGCACGCCCGCGCAGCGGTGGAGCAGCGGTTTGAGCCGCGGATGAAGATGCCTGTCAAGCACGCGGCGCTCCTTTGAGACTGTCGCACAGCCCCTGCGAAGGAATGTCCAGCGCGGCGTTGAAACGCGCCGAGAGGTTCTGGAAGGCCAGCAGCGCGGTCATCTCACTAATGACCTCATCGCTGAAATGCTGCTTCATTTGCGCTTTCAGGGCATCGTCTACCTGCGGCGGCGTGGCGGTCACGGCGTCAGCATAGGCCAGCGCAATGCGCTCTTCTGTCGTAAAAAGCGACGATGCCTGCCAGTTCGCCACCGCCAGTACTTTTTCCATCGCGCCACAGCGCTCTGCCAGACGCAGGCTGTTGGCGTCCACGCAGAATGCGCAATGGCAGACCTGCGACACGCGCGTCATCAGCAGCGCCCGCATCACCGGCGTCAGACGGGCGCGTTTACGTTCGAGAAATCCCACAAACAGCGCCACCAGCCAGAACAAAAACGGCATCCGCCCCCACCAGCGCGTCGGATGTAGTACCTCGCCGTAGTGTTTTTTTTGCGTCATCACGAGAGGGCTAAGAGAGGCAGGGAGGCGGGTCAGCGGCGTTACCCACGATTGCGGATCGTTCAAGGGGGACTCCTGGGACTTCAGGTCAATCAAAGATGACGATAGTATGTCACTTTCTGCTGTTGAACATTGACGAATATGATGAAAACCCTCGACGTTGTTGCCGCGATCGTTGAACGTGATGGCAAAATTTTGCTCGCCCAGCGCCCGCCACAGGCGGACCAGGCGGGACTATGGGAATTTGCCGGTGGCAAGGTGGAAGCGGGCGAAACGCAGCCACAGGCGCTGGTCCGCGAACTGCGTGAAGAGCTAGGGATTGAGGCCACGGTAGGGTGCTATATTGCCAGCCATCAGCGTGAAGTCTCCGGGCGGATGATTCATCTGCATGCCTGGCATGTCCCCGCGTTCAGCGGAGAGGTGATAGCGCATGAGCACCAGCAGCTGGTGTGGTGTGAACCGCAGGCCGCGCTGGACTATCCGCTCGCCCCCGCCGATGTTCCTCTGCTTAACGCCTTTATGATTTTACGCGCCGCCAGACCAGCGGATTCGTGCCGATCGTTTTCTCATCGCGCTGACACTGCAACAGCACGCCATCGGCTTTAATCACCGCCCCTTCTGAATAATTCTGATCCTGATAAATGCAGCACTGATTACAGGGCTGCGCGCGCTGCCCACCGGAGCTGAAGACCTCCGGCGGTACGTTCACCTGAACATCCGGGCGAATATTTTGATTCGCCAGGGTGGATAAAGAGAGTGTCATCAGCGCTGCCGCCATCGCGATAAAACGCATAGGGTTTCCTTACTATTTCGGGACTGTTCTCAGTATAACGGTAACCCGCGCGGGAAACTTTACTCTCTTGCGTCATCGCTTTTCGTTATGACAGCCGTTTCGTTATTAATTTGTCTGGCTCCGGCATTTTTTCCTTGCTATCCGTCACATTCCTGGTGGTATAGTCAAAATCTGCAAATGCACTTAATACAAACAACATAAATACAACCACATTAAAATATAAGAGGTTTTTATATCTATGGATCAGACACGCTCTCTGGAATCATTCCTCAACCATGTCCAAAAGCGCGACCCGAATCAAACCGAGTTCGCGCAAGCCGTCCGTGAAGTCATGACCACCCTGTGGCCGTTCATTGAGCAAAACCCGCGTTATCGTGAAATGTCGTTGCTGGAACGTCTGGTTGAGCCAGAGCGTGTGATTCAGTTCCGCGTCGTGTGGCTGGACGATCGTAATCAGGTCCAGGTTAACCGTGCATGGCGTGTACAGTTCAACTCGGCGATTGGCCCGTACAAAGGCGGGATGCGCTTCCACCCTTCCGTGAACCTGTCGATCCTGAAGTTCCTCGGTTTTGAGCAAACCTTCAAAAATGCGCTGACCACCCTGCCGATGGGCGGCGGTAAAGGCGGAAGTGATTTCGACCCGAAAGGGAAAAGTGAAGGCGAAGTGATGCGTTTCTGTCAGGCGCTGATGACTGAACTGTATCGTCATCTGGGGCCGGATACTGACGTTCCTGCCGGAGATATCGGCGTGGGCGGTCGTGAAGTGGGCTTTATGGCCGGGATGATGCGTAAGCTTTCCAACAACAGCGGCTGTGTGTTTACCGGCAAAGGACTCTCCTTCGGCGGCAGCCTTATCCGTCCAGAAGCAACCGGCTACGGTCTGGTCTACTTCACCGAAGCGATGCTCAAGCGTCATGGTCTGGGCTTTGAAGGGATGCGCGTGGCGGTTTCCGGCTCCGGCAACGTGGCGCAGTTTGCCATTGAAAAAGCGATGGAATTTGGCGCTCGCGTGGTGACGGCCTCCGACTCCAGCGGCACCGTCGTGGATGAGAGCGGCTTTACGAAAGAGAAACTGGCGCGTCTGTGCGAAATCAAGGCCAGCTGCGACGGTCGCGTGGCCGACTACGCCCGTGAGTTTGGCCTGACCTATCTGGAAGGTAAACAGCCGTGGTCAGTGCCGGTCGATATCGCCCTGCCGTGTGCAACGCAGAACGAACTCGATGTCGACGCTGCCCGTCAGCTTATCGCCAACGGCGTGAAGGCGGTGGCGGAAGGGGCAAACATGCCGACCACCATCGAGGCAACCGACCTGTTCCTCGAAGCCGGCGTGCTGTTTGCACCGGGCAAAGCAGCGAACGCCGGTGGCGTTGCCACCTCCGGTCTGGAAATGGCGCAGAACGCTGCGCGTCTGAGCTGGAAGGCGGAAAAAGTGGATGCCCGTCTGCACCACATTATGCTTGATATTCACCATGCCTGCGTCGAGTACGGTGGCGAAAGCAAGCAGACCAACTATGTCCGTGGGGCGAACATCTCAGCCTTCGTGAAGATTGCCGACGCCATGTTTGGCCAGGGTGTGATTTAATTCACCGCGGCACGAGCGTATTACACGCCCGCCTCTGCTTCTGCTGATGGCGGGCTTTTTTTCGCCGCGCGTTTGCGGGGCGCGCTCTTTTTCTTATCTGCATCGCCGGGTGCCACAATGCCACGGAAGCGGCGTACCGGCGTACTCCGCGCCTGATCGATCAGTTGATACAGCGTCCCCACCAGCGGCTGCATAAAATCCTGATAGCGGCACTGCTTTTCGCTGATTTGCGTCAGTATCGACTCCCAGTGGGCGGTCATGTCAGGACGGGTCGCCATCTCCGGCAGCGAGTGGAACAGCGCTTTCCCGGCATCGGTGGAGTGAATGTAACGCCCTTTCTTGACCAGAAAGCCGCGCTTAAACAGCAGTTCAATGATCCCGGCGCGGGTGGCTTCGGTGCCCAGCCCATCCGTTGCGCGGAGGATCTTTTTCAGATCTTTATCCTGCACGAAGCGCGCGATCCCGGTCATCGCCGACAGCAGCGTGGCATCGGTAAAGTGGCGCGGCGGCTGGGTCTGGCGTTCAACAACCTCCCCCTTTTCGCACAGTAATTCATCGTCTTTCGCCACCACCGGCAGCGGCGTGCCGTCGTTCTCTTCATCACGCTCTTTACTGCCGAGCAGCGTCCGCCAGCCCGCTTCTGCGAGGAACCGGGCTTTAGCAACGAATTTACCCTTCGCGATGTCCAGTTCAATCACGCATTTACGGAATACCGCATCCGGGCAGAACTGCATCAGGTACTGACGGGCGACCAGGTTGTACACCTTCGCTTCGTTCTCCGTCAGATTGATGTTGTTACTGCGTGCCGTAGGGATAATGGCGTGGTGCGCATCGACCTTTTTGTCATCCCAGCAGCGATTGCGGGTATCGGGATTCACCGCCGGTTGCGGCAGTAGATCCGGCGCATGCACGCTGATGGCGTTCATCACCGCATGACGTCCGGCAAAGTGCTCTTCCGGCAGATAGCGGCAATCGGAACGCGGGTAGGTAATGAGTTTATGGGTTTCATACAGTTTCTGGCAGATGTCGAGCACGTTCTGCGCGCTCAGACCAAAGCGCTTTGCCGCTTCAATCTGCAATGTGGAGAGCGAAAACGGCAGCGGTGCGGATTCTGATTCCCGTTTATCGTTATAGCTGGTGACAATCGCCGGCTGTCCGTTGATGCGGTTGACCACATGCTCCGCCAGCGGACGATGTAGCAAACGCCCCTCTTCGTCCTGATACGGTTCACACGCTTCGCTTGGCTGCCAGATGGCGGTGAAACGTTCATCCGCAGGGGTCACGATATGCGCTTTCACTTCAAAGAAATCTTTGGCAACGAAGTTTTCGATCTCTTCGTCACGGCGTACCACCAGTCCAAGCACCGGCGTCTGTACGCGTCCGACGGAGAGTACCCCCTGATAACCGGCATTACGTCCGAGGATAGTGTACGCCCGGGTCATGTTGATGCCGTACAGCCAGTCCGCGCGGGCGCGAGCCAGCGCTGACACGCACAATGGCACAAATTCACTGTTTGAACGCAAACGTTCAATGGCGCGCTCAACGGCCTGCGGGTTGAGATCGTTGATCAAACAGCGCTGCACCTGATGACGCTTTTCCGGTGCCAGTTGCAGGTAATCCAGCACCTCATCGACCAGCAGTTGCCCTTCGCGATCCGGGTCGCCCGCATGGATAACCTCACTGGCCTCATGCAGAAAGCGTTTGATCACGTTGAGCTGTTTGGTTACGGAAGGACGCGGCTGCAATTGCCACTTTTCCGGCACGATCGGCAGGTCGGCCAGATTCCAGCGCGCATAACGGCTGTCATAGACATCGGGCTGCGCCTGTTCAAGCAGGTGACCAATACACCAGGTCACCACCTGACCGTTACCGCATTCAATAAAACCATCGCCTTTGCGGTGCGGTTTAGGCAGCACATCGGCAATGGCACGTGCCAGACTCGGCTTTTCGGCAATAAACAACCGCATCGAATTAACGGATCTCAACCATGGCGCGTCCGCCACGGGCTTCAACCAGTTCGCCAATCGCCGTCAGTTCGATACCAAACTCGGCGGCTGTCGCTTTAACTTCCTCTTCGGCGTCTGGCATCACCGCCAGCAGCAGGCCACCGGAGGTTTGCGGATCGCACAGCAGGGAGCGCACCGCCTGCGGCATTTCTCCCATCAGGTGTCCATAGCTGGCAAAGTTACGCTCAGTGCCGCCCGGCACGGCGCCCAGGCGGATGTACTCTTCCACTCCCGGCAGTTTAGGGATGTCCTGATAACAAATCTGCGCCTGCACGCCTGCGCCCTGGCACATCTCGCTGAGGTGGCCCAACAGACCAAAGCCAGTCACATCGGTCATGGCTTTGACGCCGTCGATGTTGGCAAATGACGCCCCGGCAATATTCATCCGACACATCACTTCCGTCGCCAGCCCCTGGTGTTCAGGTTTCAACAGCGATTTTTTCTCAGCGGTGGTCAGCACGCCGATGCCCAACGGCTTGGTCAGGAAAAGCTTACAGCCGGCCTGGGCAGTGCTGTTTTTCTTCACCCGTTCAGTGGGGACGATGCCGGTCACCGCCAGACCAAAGATTGGTTCCGGCGCATCAATCGAGTGACCGCCCGCCAGCGCAATGCCCGCCTGACGACAGGCAAAACGTCCGCCTTCGGTCACTTCGCGGGCGATTTCTGGTGACAGCTTACTGATTGGCCAGCCCAGGATCGCGATCGCCATAATCGGTTTGCCGCCCATCGCGAAAATATCGCTAATGGCGTTGGTCGCCGCAATGCGGCCAAAATCAAACGGATCATCGACAATCGGCATAAAGAAGTCAGTGGTACTGATGACGCTGGTGCCATTGCCCAGATCGTATACCGCCGCGTCGTCACGGGTTTCATTTCCCACAAGCAGGTTCGGGTCGACAAACTTCGCCTGCTCGCTGTGCAGGATGGTTTCCAACACTTTCGGGGAAATTTTACAACCGCAACCCGCTCCGTGGCTGTACTGCGTTAAACGAATAGCTTGCTCGCTCATGGACATCTCCTGTCATTGCAATCGGGCTATGGTAGCGCTCATTCCATGAAGTGATAAGAGAGAGTGTCCGAATTCCGGCGTCTTTGCTCAGAATCTATGCAAACAGATGGGCTATTACGCCGTAATCCCGCGTTGAACTGGCGATTTTCTTACCAACCCGCCAAATACTCTCCCTGGTTTATCAGCAGTATTACCCCCGAAAGCACCACGAGCAGAGAAATCAACATATAGCGACCACGAATGATTCCACAGAGTAACGTCAACGTCCCTATCAGTAAAAGTATCCCACTGAGGGCATAAAGCACATGACCACTTCGTATCCAGCCACGCAGGCAGAGCAATGCCGGAATGAGCATCGACCACCCGGTGCGACGCCAGGCGAGTTCGGTACGTTCCGGTTGTAGACCCGAGTCACGACTCATCCTCCCCGCCCTTGCCAGAGAAGCACCGCAAGCAGTATTGCCAGCAGCAGCATCAACCCCGATAAGAGCAGAAGCCCCGACGTGTACGGCAAATCGTTATCCAGACGCATTGCGTATTCGTTTTGTCGCCAGCGCCGCCAGGCCATCACGCCTGTGCCCGTTGCCGCAACGAGCAGTAGCATCGCCAGTGTGGTTCTGAGCTCTGCGCTGGAGAGCGCTGGGGAGAATTGTTCGATCCCGACGGCACCCGCCATCAGCGCCAGCGCGGTACGGATCCATGCCAGAAACGTACGTTCATTCGCCAGTGTAAAACGGTAATCGGGCGTTTTGCCTGCCTGCCACCATTTGCCATTTAGGTTATCTGTAGACAGATTTGTATTATCCCGTTGACTCACGTTTAATCCTTTCTTTTATCAGTAATTCTTTGATCGACAATCCCGTCGACGCGCTGTCTTTAAAATTGTGCCGCGTGATTTCGGTGCACAGAAACTCAATAATGAACAGTTGGGAGATGCGCGTGGCGATAGAATCTCCCTGCCACGGCCCGGCGCTCCCGCTAGTGAGCACATAGCGATCAGCCATTTCGGTCAATGGCGAATGCGGGCTATGGGTGATCGCCAGACACTGCGCGCCAGCCTTTTTTGCCAGCGTAAAAGCATTGACGACTTCCGGTGTTTCCCCCGAATGAGAAAACGCCACCACCAAATCCTCCGGCTTCAGATTCGCCAGTTTTAGCGTCATGGTGAAGCGGTCCGTGTAGGCTTCCGAATCGATACCCTGACGATTCATTTTGTCGCGCGCCTCCATCGCTGCGAGGCCTGACGCGCCAAAACCGACAAAGAGTACCCGGTTGGCCGTCATAAGTTGTTGCACCACAGGATGCACTACCCGCATATCCAGCAAGTCAATCGTTTCTTTCAGAGTGGTTTCCACCGTCATCGCAATCTTCTGCGCAACATCTTTGCGTGAGTCATCAAGAAAAATATCCGGGGAAACCGGCAACGTCTGTTCGCTTTCTTCAAGCAGTTCCCGTTTCAGGGCGCTTTTGAGTTCTAACAAACCGGTATAACCGATTTTTTTGCAAAAGCGCACAATGGTTGCTTCACTCAGTTGCACCGCCTGCGCCAGTTTACTGACAGGCATTTGAGCTACCTGCGCGGGTTGGCGGAGGATGAATTGTGCGATCTGCCGATCGGTCTCTCCCAGTCCCCCCATTACATTGCGGATGTAGACCCGAACATTGTCCCGATTCACACTCATGATGACTCCCTGCCGTTGTCGCGAAAAGAATTGCCGTATTCTGGCAATCCCTTCCTCACTCGTCCACAGCAAAACCGACGCGAGTCTCAAAACACTGACATTCACCAGGAACAAGACACCGCATTCCTCGCTTATTCATCACCTGTCCCTGAAATTCAGGATCGTCCGTCGTTCCTGCCAACGGCTCAATGCAGAGCAGATCGCTTCCCGGAACGCCCCACAGCACCAGCCACCCCTGCATACCCGTTTCCAGCGTCAGCGCGATCTGGCCTTGCGGGGAGCGCACAATGACTCTCTGCTCCTGACTGTTGCCAAAATAAACGGCACCAGATTTAAAACATTCTGCGGTTAAGAGAAAACGCCACGTCTCAGGTGGATTATCAGGAACGACAAGGGTTCTGTCGCGAGTGTAAAACGGTCCATGGACTGGCTTGCCTACAAATTCCACTTGCCAGCCAGGTCTGGTTATCGGTAAGGAAAAACCGGGATGCCAGCCGAGTGAAAACCAAAACGGACGAACGTCATCATTAAATACCCGCTGACAAACGCGGATCCCCGTATCGTCCAGCGAAAATGTCACCTGAATTCGCCACCGCCAGGGCCAGACAGAAAGCGTTTTATCCGTCGCCATAGCTTCCAGTGTTAGCCAGTCGTGGCATCGCTCCACGCAGGTAAACGTTTGATGGCGCAAAAAACCGTGGTCAGGCAGCGCATAAAAGTCTGCCCCCTCCCACACTCCCTGGTGGATCAAACGCCCGGTCACCGGAAACAATTGCGTTGCGCTGTTATTCCAGACGCCGGGCGTGGCTTGCCATAACCACTCTCTGTTCTGTCGACGATCCCAGATGCGAGTCAGTTCTGCGCCTGATGCGTTGATATCGACACAAAAACGCGGATTTTCCAGTTGCCAGATCATCCTTATTTCCCTTATTCCGTTCTCAGCAACAGCCGGGTCTGATAGATCAAGGCTTTGTGCCTGTCACCCGCAAAATGCTGGTCAATAAGCGCTAAGATATCGGCTTCGGTGAACAGATGCCCTTCGGCGAAATGCGCCAGCACTTGTTGCGCCTGGTCTGCAAATGCCGACAGCACAAACCGCAATGCTTCCTGCACGCCTGGCGTTTCACAGTGATTATTGCCGTTTTCTCTGCGTAGTGTAAAAGACGCCTCCCTGGCACGGGATAGCACGTCAAGTTCGAAACGGGCGTAAAGTTCCGGCGGTGCATCATGATCCTGCATCAATTGCTTCATCGCCTGCGCCAGATGAAATGCACGCTCACTGTCGTGCAGAGAATCTTTCTGTTGCGGATCGCCGGACAGTTCGAAAAGCTTATCGCCAAAACGCCACGGATTCAGATAGCCGAACGTCGCCGGGATCTGCATCAGTTGCGCACCCTGGGTAAAATCAAACCCCGGATGGATGCGAATATTGTTTAATTCACCGGGTTTAAACATGCTGTCGATTCGCGTCGGCATCAGCGTGTACTCGTACAGTCCTGCGTTGCCCTCTTCACGCGGGCAGCGCATGTACACAGACTGACCGTCGGTGATATTGATATGGCCGCCAAAATAGCCATACAGCGCATAATCGCGCACCGGAGAATCGCTCTCGACTGCCGGACGTAACGGCCTTCCGGTCATTGACGACGGTAAGGGAACCCCGAAGTACTCCAGTAATGTCGCGGGGATATCTATCGTCTGAGCCAGTGCGCTACGCCTTACACCTTCTGCATTACAACGCGGATCGCGAATAAAAAACGGCGTGTTGGCTATTTCGTTGTACACCGGCATGATGTTTTTGCCCCACCACTGGTGCTCACCCAACAGGAAGCCATGATCGGTACAGACGATAAACAGCGTATCCTCCCACAGATCCAACGCCTTCAGTTTGTCCATCACCTGTCCGAGGTAGTCATCACACATGGTGATCAATGCCTGGTAAAATTTTCTGACCTTGTCATCATTCGCACTGCCCGGAGCACCGCAATAATAGGGCACCCAACCATCAAATTCTTCCGGCTTGCAACCATATTGAGCCAGATACTTCTCTGGTACGAAAAACGGTTCGTGGGGATCGAAGCACTCAATCTGCAATAGCCAGTTATCCTGATGCCGATTGGTCTCCAGAAACTCGATACCTGCGCTGATGGTGCGGTGGGTGAAGTGTTCCTCTTGCGTGGGCATAGCGGCACGATTAATCAAATCCTGGATCATCCTCCCGCTACGACGACGCAATGTCTCTTCGTCTTCTCTACCCTGCCAGTGAATAAGAGGTTTCTCCACCTGACCTTTCCAACTGTCGCCTTCCTGACCACGAATAAATTCAAAGGTGGAGTAACGTGGATGATAGGTCGCCCCGCCGTCACGCCAGTAATGCTTGTGATCGGTCACCAGATGCGTGTGAATGCCCGCCTGACGCAGCGTCTGAAAAGCCGAGAAATCGAAAGGTTCCAGCGGGCCCCAACTGCGATGCAAAAAGTTATAACGCCCGGTATGCAGTTCACGTCGTGCGGGCATACACGGCATACTGCCGACGTAGAAGTTGTCAAACTGCGCTGACTCCTGCGCCAGGCGAGTGAAATTCGGCGTGATCGCATCTCCACCATATGGCGCAAGATGATTACGGGTCAGCGTATCAAACATCAACATAACTGCTTTCATAAGACGTCTCTTCTTTATGAACCAATAAATTCTTCAACTTCGTTCTTAATCAGCGTGACGTGCGGACCGTAGACCACCTGGACGCCTTCCCCCCGGATAAACGCGCCACGACTGCCCAGCGCCTTAAATGCTTCGACCGCAACATGCTGAGGATTTTTAACGGTGACGCGCAGTCGCGTGGCGCAGCAATCCACCTGAACAATATTCTCTCTGCCGCCCAGCGCCTGCACGATACCCGCGGCACGTTCGTCACCCGCCACTGCAACCGTCTCTTCCATTTCCTCTTCGCGACCTGGCGTTTTCAACTGACGCCAGTTGATCAGGAAGCGGAACGTGAAGTAGTAAAGACAGAACATCACCGCCCCCAACGGCAGCATCAGCACCCAGTTAGTTTTGGCATTGCCCTGTAACACCCCGAACAACAGGAAATCAATTAAGCCGCCGGAGAAGGTTTGCCCAACGGTAATTTGCAGGATGTGGGTCAGCATAAAAGCAACGCCGGTCAGTACGATATGAACGCCATACAGCAACGGCGCGCAGAACATGAAGGCGAACTCCAGCGGTTCGGTGATCCCGGTAACAAAGGCGGTAAGTGCAGCAGACAGCATCAGACTCGCCACTTTTTTTCGGTTCTCAGGACGTGCAGAGTGATAGATGGCAAGCGCAGCACCGGGCAGACCGAACATGAAATCCGCGAAGCGTCCCGCCATAAAGCGTGACACGCCGATATAGTATTGCGTGACGGACGGATCGGTCAGTTGCGCAAAGAAGATTTTCTGCGTTCCTTCTACCAGGTGCCCGTTCACCATCGTTTCGCCGCCGACGCTGGTTAACCAGAACGGAAGATAAAAAAGATGATGTAATCCTAATGGGATAAGACATTTGAGGATCATGCCGTAGAACAGCGTGCCGACGTAGCCGGTTTTTTCAACCAGTCCACCAAGATGGGTGATCCCCATCTGAATATGCGGCCAGACCCAGAACAACGCGACGCCGAGGAAAATGGCAAAAAACGAACTGACAATCGGTACAAAACGTGAACCACTAAAAAAAGCCAGCAGATTCGGCAGTTCAGTTTTACCAAAACGTTTTTGTACCCAATACGCCAGCAACCCGCTCATGATCCCGCCCATCACCCCTGTTTGCAGCGTGGTGATGCCCATGACGCTGGCCTGACCTGCCGCCGTCAGATTGTCGACCGCCAGTGTCCCGGAAAGGAGTAAACAGGCGTTGATCGCTTTATTCATGACGATAAAACAGAGTACGGCAGCCAGTCCCGCAGTACCTTTGTCGCTTCGCGCCATTCCGACCGCGATACCCACGGCAAACAACAGCGCCAGATTATCAAAGACCACGCTGCCACAAAGTTTCATTACGGTAAAAATAGCCTGAAACAGTTCATTGTTCAGAAGCGGGTAGGTCGACAGGGTCACCGGATTGGTAAACACACCGCCAAATCCCAGCAGCAGCCCGGCCGCAGGGAGGACCGCAATCGGCAACATGAACGACTTACCCAGGTTTTGTGCTCCAGCAAACAATTTGCTCATAAGAATCCCTGATGTTGATGTTATGCAATTTAAATTTCATGTATAGTGTTTTTTATGAAATTTATATTTCGATCATTGCATGACAAAGTCAAAACGTGATGTCAGAAAAAGTGAGCAATATCACTAAAAATTAATCGAACGTCCGTCAGGAGTACGTATGAACCGTTTTTTTCATCTGATGGCAAAACCCGTCAGCTACCAATGCAATATTGCCTGCGACTACTGCTTTTACCTGGAAAAAGAACAAGGGACGCTCAAACCCGGTAAAGCGTCGCGGCATATGGATGATGTCACACTGGAAGCTTTTGTCCGGCAATACATTGAGGCCAATCCTGGATCAGAAATTGAGTTTACCTGGCAAGGTGGTGAACCGACCCTTGCGGGTATCTCCTTTTACGAGAAGGCGTTACAGCTTCAAAAAAAGTATGCAGGCGGAAAACGCATCAGCAACAGCCTGCAAACGAACGGCGTGTTGATTGATGAAGAATGGGCTCAGTTTCTGGCGGAGAATGACTTTCTGGTGGGATTATCTGTTGACGGACCAGCCTGGTTACATGACACCTGGCGTAAAACCCGCAGCGGGCACTCTGTATTTAGCAAAGTGATCAACGCTATGTCACTTTTGCGCCAGTACCATGTTGCAGTAAATGTCCTCAGCGTAGTTAACAACGTCACGGCTGAACATCCGCAGGAGATTTATCGATTTCTGACCCACGATCTGGGTGCTGAATTCGTGCAGTTCATTCCCGCCGTAGAACAACGTCCGGTGAATGAAATGTACGGCGAACTGCTCTATCCGCAGTCCTTGTCAGGACGCACTATCACTGAATGGTCGGTGTCAGGTGAACAATGGGGACGATTTATCAACGGCGTTTTTGATGTGTGGGTTCGAGAGGATGTGGGTCGGGTTTACGTGCAGTTATTTGACAGCGCACTTGCCGCGTGGCTAGGAGAGAAGCCGTCGCTTTGCGTGATGCAGTCCTCCTGCGGATTTGGCCTGGTTGTCGAACAGAACGGCGATGTCTACAGTTGCGATCACTATGTTTATCCGGAACACCGACTGGGCAACTTGCGCCGTGACAGCCTGGCGAAAATGGCGACCAGCAAGCAGCAGCGTAAATTCGGCATGGTGAAAACACAAGTTGCCGCAGAGTGTGAGCGCTGCGAATGGCGCTTTGCCTGCCATGGCGGTTGCCCGAAGCATCGAATCCATAAACGTGGTGAACGATGGCACAATCACCTCTGTGACGGATATAAAGCGATTTTCAGCCACTTAAATCCTTATATGCGTTTCATGGCGGAACAAATTCAGCACCAGCGACCACCAGCGGCCATTATGCAAGTGGCCGCCAGTATCGCCGTCCGGGAAGCTGAGTCCCCGGGAATGCACAATAACGGCCAGATAACAGCCGGATCTGACATTCAGAAATAACTGACAAACGGCGCGGTGTCCGGCACGTTAATGGTGGTGGAGGCTTTCAGTTGCGGCGTACCGAGATAGAGGAAGCCGACGATCTTATCCTGCGTGCGGCAGTCAAACGCGTCGCGCACCACCGGGCTGTCGGTTAGCGCCCCGGTACGCCAGATACCGCCGAAGCCTTGCGCGATAGCCGCCATTTGCATCGCCATCACCGCACAGCCAGCGGACATTTCCTGTTCCCAGACCGGGACCTTATGATTTTCGTCACATTTCGCGACCACGGTGATGATAAGCGGCGCGCGAAACGGCGCGGTGCGCGCTTTTTCGATCCCTTTATCATCGCTCCCGGCGGCAATTGCCCCCTTCTCCAGCACCGCGCTGAAGCGTTCGCGCCCTTCGCCTTCAATGACGAAGAAATGCCACGGTTGCAGGGTCTTATGATCCGGCGCGCGCATCCCCGCGCGGAGAATATTTTGCAATTGCTCACCGGCAGGTGCAGGCTCGGCCAGGCGAGAAGCGCTGCGGCGGTTAACAAGTAATTCAAGTGCATCCATTTGGTTAACTCCTGTCAGGGTGAATATTCACAAAATTAACACGAGAGCAGATTTTGTTACAGCGCCGACGGTGATTCCTGCTGACAAGAGACGGCAGGGTCATTAGGATAGCCACATCTCTTACACCTGACCCAGGTGTAGTATTTGTAACGGTAGGGAGAATACATGCGAACCCTGTGGCGATTCATTGCCGGTTTTTTTAAATGGACGTGGCGACTGCTTAATTTTGTCCGCGAGATGGTGCTTAACCTGTTCTTTATCTTCCTGATCCTGGTCGGTGTGGGAGTCTGGATGCAGGTCAGCAACAATAATACCAGTGATAAAGTCGGTCGCGGTGCCCTGCTGTTAGATATTTCCGGGGTGATCGTCGATAAACCGTCCAGTACCAGCCGTCTTAGCGCGCTCAGCCGTCAACTGCTGGGCGCCAGCTCCGATCGTCTGCAGGAAAACTCCCTGTTCGATATCGTCAATACCATTCGTCAGGCCAAAGACGATCGCAATATCACCGGTATTGTGATGGATTTGAAAAACTTCGCCGGTGCCGACCAGCCGTCAATGCAGTATATCGGCAAAGCGCTGCGTGAATTCCGCGACAGCGGAAAACCGGTCTATGCCGTCGGCGATAACTTTAGTCAGGGCCAGTATTACCTCGCGAGCTTCGCCAATAAAATCTGGCTGTCGCCGCAGGGCTCGGTCGACATCCACGGTTTTGCCACCAACGGACTCTATTACAAATCCCTGCTGGATAAGCTGAAAGTTTCCACCCACGTGTTCCGCGTTGGAACCTATAAGTCTGCCGTCGAGCCGTTTATTCGTGACGATATGTCGCCTGCGGCCCGGGAAGCAGACAGCCGCTGGATTGGTGAACTGTGGCAGAACTACCTGAATACCGTTGCCGCCAATCGTCAAATCCCGGCAGGGCAAGTCTTCCCTGGCGCACAGGGCGTTCTGGATGCGCTGACGAAAGCCGATGGTGATACAGCGAAGTACGCGCTCGACAGCAAACTGGTCGACGCCCTGCTTTCCAGCGCCGAAGTGGAAAAAGCGCTGACCAAACAGTTTGGCTGGAGCAAAGCCGAAAATAACTATCGCGCGATCAGCTATTACGACTATACGCTCAATCCGCCTGCGGATACGGGCAGCTCCATCGGCGTCGTCTTCGCCAACGGGGCCATCATGGATGGTGAAGAAACGCCGGGGAACGTCGGCGGGGATACCACCGCCTCGCAAATTCGCGATGCACGTCTGGATCCGAAAGTGAAAGCCATTGTCCTGCGCGTAAACAGCCCTGGCGGCAGCGTGACGGCCTCGGAAGTGATTCGCTCAGAACTGGCCGCCGCGCGCGCTGCCGGCAAACCGGTGGTGGTGTCGATGGGCGGAATGGCAGCGTCTGGTGGTTACTGGATCTCCACGCCGGCCAGCTACATTGTGGCCAACCCGAGCACGCTGACCGGTTCGATTGGTATCTTCGGGGTGATTAACACCGTCGAAAATAGCCTTGATTCAATTGGTGTGCACACCGACGGCGTGGCCACCTCACCGCTGGCCGATATTTCGCTGACCAAGGCCCTGCCGCCGGAAGCGCAGCAAATGATGCAACTGAGCATTGAGAACGGCTATAAGCGTTTTATCACCCTGGTCGCTCAGGCGCGTAAATCTACGCCTGAGCAGATTGATAAAATTGCGCAGGGCCACGTCTGGACCGGCCAGGACGCCAAAGCGAACGGTCTGGTCGACAGCCTTGGCGACTTCGACGATGCGGTCGCTAAAGCGGCTGAACTGGCGAAGCTCAAGGCGTGGCATATCGACTATTATCAGGATGAGCCGACCTTCTTCGATATGGTAATGGACGGCATGTCAGGCTCCGTTCGCGCCATGCTGCCGCAGGCGATTCAGGCAATGCTCCCTGCACCGCTGGCCTCAGCGGCCAGTACGGTCAAAGCGGAAGGCGATAAGCTCGCCGCATTCAACGATCCGCAAAACCGTTATGCGTTCTGTCTGACCTGCGCTAACGTGCGTTAATCCCCAATCCCTCTTCCTGCGAAGGGGGATTTTTCCTTGAGCGACAAGATAATAGCCATGCAGAAGAAATCGATTTACGTTGCCTATACCGGCGGGACCATTGGTATGCAGCGCTCCGAACAGGGTTACATCCCGGTCTCCGGACATCTTCAGCGGCAGTTGGCGCTGATGCCCGAATTTCACCGCCCGGAAATGCCCGACTTCACCATTCATGAATATGCCCCGCTGATGGATTCGTCAGATATGACGCCGGAAGACTGGCAGCATATCGCCGACGATATCAAAACCCATTACGACCAGTACGACGGTTTTGTTATCCTTCACGGCACCGACACGATGGCGTTTACCGCCTCCGCACTCTCATTTATGCTGGAGAATCTGGGCAAGCCGGTCATTGTGACAGGGTCACAAATACCGTTGGCGGAGCTGCGTTCTGACGGACAAATCAATCTTCTCAACGCGCTGTACATCGCAGCAAACTATCCGATCAACGAAGTCACCCTGTTCTTCAACAACCGCCTGTTTCGCGGCAACCGCACGACAAAGGCGCATGCCGATGGCTTTGACGCTTTCGCCTCCCCTAACCTCCCGCCGCTACTGGAAGCGGGTATCCACATCCGTCGTCTGGGTACGCCACCGGCCCCGCGAAGTGAAGGCGAACTGATTGTTCACCCAATCACACCGCAGCCGATTGGCGTCGTCACTATTTATCCGGGGATCTCAGCCGATGTGGTGCGCAACTTCCTGCGCCAACCGGTAAGAGCGCTGATTCTGCGCTCCTATGGCGTGGGTAACGCGCCGCAGAATAAAGCGTTTTTGAAAGAGCTTCGCGAAGCCAGCGAGCGTGGCATTGTGGTGGTGAACCTCACGCAGTGCATGTCGGGGAAAGTGAACATGGGCGGCTATGCCACCGGCAATGCGCTGGCACATGCGGGCGTGATTGGCGGCGCGGATATGACCGTTGAAGCGACCCTGACCAAACTGCATTATCTGCTGAGCAAAGGGCTGGATACGGATGCGATTCGCAAGGCGATGACGCAAAATCTGCGCGGCGAACTCACGCCGGACGACTAAGGAGATACTGATGACGCATCGTGCGCTGTTACTGGTCGATTTACAAAATGATTTCTGCGCTGGCGGCGCGCTGGCGGTCCCGGAAGGCGACAGCACGGTTGATATCGCTAACCGCCTGATCGCATGGTGTCAGACGCGCGGCGATGCGGTGATCGCAAGCCAGGACTGGCATCCTGCGAACCACGGCAGTTTCGCCAGTCAACATCAGGCCCAGCCTTACAGCCAGGGGCAACTGGATGGTCTGGCGCAAACTTTCTGGCCCGATCACTGCGTGCAGGATACCGACGGCGCGGCGTTTCATCCACTGCTGAACCGCAAGGCGATAGATGCCGTTTTCCATAAGGGCGAGAACCCGCTTGTCGACAGCTACAGCGCCTTTTTTGATAATGGTCGCCGACAGAAAACCGGGTTGGACGCGTGGCTTCGCCAGCACAACGTGAGTGAACTGATAGTCATGGGCCTGGCGACCGACTATTGCGTCAGGTTTACGGTTATGGATGCGCTGCAACTGGGCTATACGGTGAATGTGATTACCAACGGCTGTCGCGGCGTGAACATTCAGCCACAGGACAGTGCCCATGCCTTCATGGAGATGGCCGCCGCAGGTGCTACGCTCTATACCCTCGCCGACTGGGAAGAAACCCAGAATTAGCCCACAGGAGGATGGCGATCCCCTCACCATCCTCCCACGTTAGTTCAGACTGGAAATTTCCTCGAGCGATACCATTCGCGTTTCAATACCAAAGAAAAACAGAATTAGCGCACAAACCACCAACATAGCGCCCAGCACAATAAATACGGTGACTGAGCCGTATTGCGTCAGTAATACCGCCACGCCATACGGGGTAAAAACCGCCACGATCCGGCCTACCGCATTTACAAATCCTGAACCGCGCAGGCGTAAATGCGTCGGCCACAGCTCCGGAACATAGACCGCAGAAGCAAAGCAGACGTACATATACAGGAAAAAAATCATCACCAGACCATAGCTCAGAATGGCCCATTCCGCAGTCTGAATCGAATAGAAATAGCCCAGCAGCGCAATGATGACCAGCAGCAACGAACCGAATAACCGCCGTGGATAACGGTCAATAATCAAAGCGGCGATAAAGATACCGACGGGTGCGCCAATCATAATGATGGCGGTCATAAAAATAGACCTGGTGACATCAATCCCTGAGTTAACAAAAATCGTTGGGATCCATACGGTAATGGTATAAAGCGAAATATTCATCGCGATAAGTACGGTAATGGCCACCAGCGTGCGGCGCAGCATCTGTCCTTTAAACAGCAGCCAGAATGACCCATGCTCCTCACTGACTGAATGCGATTCCGGTTTGCCCGGAGGTGGAGACAAGGTGATGTTCTTCTCTTTTTCAATCTGTATTTCAACGTCGCGCAGATGTTTTTCCGCAATACATTGTCGACCTTTGCCCGCCAGCCAGCGTGGCGATTCAATAAAGTATTTTCCGGAAAGGTACCATGCCAGCAGCATGCCAGCCCCACCAAGGAGAAACATCACTCGCCAGCTCAACAGGGCAATAACGACAACGCCAATGGCCGCAGACAGCATCGGTGCCCAGTTACCGACAAAAGAGAGCCTTGCAGACCATTTTCCTCTGACTGTCGCCGGAATGAACTCCGTAAATGACGCATAGCCCACCATGATAAGCGCCCCCATACCTGTCCCCATGAGACAGCGAAAGAAGATAAGCCAGTACATATTGGGAACAAAGGAAGCCGCGGTTGCGGAAATGCCCACAATCAGCAGATTCATTCGAAACGCTTTCCGGCGTCCAAGATAATCGCCAATAAACCCGCCGGTCAAAGAGCCGATGAAATAACCGAACATCAATGCCGAGGTAAATGCCGCATTGAGGAAATTATTTGACCATCCATTACTTACTAGTTTTGCCAGTACCACATTGCCGGAATAGCTGAGAAAGCCGGTCAATAATAAGCTAATACTGATAATGCCAAAAATGCGAAAATGAAACCGGGCTAAAGGCAAGCGGTCCAGTCTTGCACCGATATGATCATATTGTTCCATCTGGATACCTCAAACACTCATCATTCCCCGACAACCCGAAACTCGCAGAATATAATCTGTATTTTGAACCCGGAAGAGATGAGCATATTAAGTTGTGATTCAGCGGCAAGTTCGACGTTGCCGCATCATTCATCATCACTTTGTATTTAGCATTCACCAGGTGTGAACTAAAAATATTAGCCGCATAAAACTAAAAAATGAGCTGAATATTATTTTTTTTGCAAAATGTAATCCATTCCGCACCGGGTGCTTTATTCGTTATGATATAATTGATATGGCTTAAATCTACTAACTGGACAAAGGCTTTGCGATCAAATTTCGAATGATCCACCAGCAGCGCCACTTCCGTCGCTTGCCGAATCATGGTTTTCTTGATCTCGGCTTCTGCCTCGTTAGAATCAAGCGCCCCACTTTCCCTGTCCAGACCTTTACAGCTCATCACCATAATGTCCACATGGTAACGACTGATAATTTCTTTGGTGATCCGTCCCTGTAATGAAAGCGTGTTCTTATTTAACTCACCACCGGTCGAAACCACATTAATATCCGATTGTGCCAACTCATGAAACGCCTCTGCTGAATTGGTTAATAACGTGAGATCGTTTCGTTCCTTTAATAGCTTCAACAATTCCATGGCAGTACTGCTGGAGTCTGCTGCCATCGTGGTCTTATTTTTAATAAATGGTAGTGCGTTACGCGCAATAATCTGCTTCTCCTCATAGAACGATTTTGCCCGCTTATAAAAATGGATGTTGTCAGATAACGTCGTTGTATTTAATACCGCGCCGCCATAAGTGCGTGTTAAAAAGCCTTCATCCTCGAGTTTTTCCAGATCGCGGCGAATGGTCTCTTCGGTCACCTGGAATATTGTACTTAAATTAGAAACCACCACTTTCTTGTCATTGGCAACCATTTGCTTAATTGCCTGAATTCTGTCTTTTGCCGCCACAGTTACACCTCTGTTTCCTTCAAAGTCATGATAAGTGCTTAGTATCTCACAGGCCATGTTTATTTTCAAAAGAACATGTCTGAATCACAGATTTTCGTGTTCTTTTACACAGAAACAGAGGTGGTGCTTATCGCTCTTATTTATTATTTAATGCTTCCGCCATTTCCCTCATCAATAATGCGTCGTCATCTGTTAAGGCGATAGTTAGCGCTTCAACATTCTCGCGGACCTGCTCCGGTGCGGTTGCTCCACTGAGTATTGAAATTAAATCACTCTGTTTCAATATCCATGCCAGCGCCAGCGTGGGTACAGAACAGTGATATTTGTCGCACAGCGGCCGCCACTGTTCCAGCATATCGATAACACGTAGCATATTCTCACGCTGGAACCAGACTTTATTCGCCCTTGCGCCGCCAGGGATGTAGTCGCGCGTTATCGTGCCGGTGAGTAATCCCTGCTCCAGCGGGGAGTAGACCTGTACCACGATGCCATGCTCACGACATAGCGGCAGCAACTCGATTTCCAGCGCCCGATCCAGAATGCTGTACTTCGCTTGCACAATATCCAGCTCACCGTGTTTAAGGTATTCGCGGATATGAGAGGCATCCACATTCGCCGCTCCAATTGAACGAATCTTCCCTTCGGCCTTTAGTTCGTTAAGTACAGCGACAGTTTCCGCAATCGGAGTGAAAAATGGCGGTACCGACTGCCAGTGGGTCATATAAATATCGATGCAATCAATCCCCAGACGTTGCAGGCTGGACTCAACCTCTTCACGGATAGAATCCGGGGAGAGATTTTTATACAACTGACGATCGCCGACCTTGTTGAATAAGCTTCCTTCGCGCTCCCACACAATACCGCACTTGGTCTCAACAACGATTTCTCTGCGCGGTAACTGCTTTAGTGCCTGGCCGACAATCACTTCGCTATTGCCAAAATTATATCCTGGCGCAGTATCAATCAGGTTGATACCACAGCGGTGCGCTTCAATGATGGTATCGATACATATCTGTAGATCGAGATCGCCATTCCACGCCGGACCGCCGCCGATGGCCCATGTGCCCAGCCCCATTCGCGAGAGCGTAATATCAGTACTGCCTAAAGGTATCATTTTCATCTGCCGCTATTATCCTTCGTATTCATCCAGGAGTTGTTCCACCAGCTTTCTGTTTTGCACACCCGTTGTCGCCCCTACGCTTAAGACCGATATCGCTGCCGTCGCGTTAGCAAACAGTGCGCATTCACGCAGCGTTTTTCCCTCAAGTAGTGCAGAGATAAATCCCGAGGCAAAATTATCGCCGGCCCCGATCGTGTCGATGGCGGTAATCCCGGAAACTGCAGGTACCTCCATTCTCATATCAGCACCTTTGATAAAGCAGCCTTTCTTGCCGGTTTTTATCACCACCGTTTTTACGCCACACTGGAGAAAGCGATCGGCGATTTCATCCAGCGTCTCTTTCCCGGTGAGTTTTTTAGCCTCATCAAAATTAGGGAACAAATAATCGACAAAACTCAACGCTTCCTGAATATCCTCCAGCGTTTCATTAAGCCGGGGTTTGATCATGTCAGCACAAATAATCAATTGCTGCGCCTTCGCCCGGGTAAAAATTTCCGTTAATGCTTTGCCATCCAGCAAAGGGCTATTGAAAATGCTTGCCAGCGATAACAGTTTGACCTGAGAAAAACGGTCAAAATCGATATCGTTGATATTCAACTTCCACAGGCTGCCATTGCGGTTGGTGACAAATGTCCGTTCACCATCCGCAGTAACCAGACCAACGTTAATCGAGGTATCAATTTCAGCGTCCAGTTTCAGGCTTTGAATATCAATATTCTCTTTGCGACAGTGCTCGAGAATAAAATGGCCTGCCGCATCATCGCCAATGCGACTCATCAATGCCGTACGATGTCCAAGGCGGGAAATAATGGTGGCCTCATTGATGGCATCCCCTCCTGTGGTCATGGCGATTCGTTCTAAAGGATAAGAATCTACATCAAAGATATTTTTACTGACCGGTTGCAAAGGAATATCGACAATTGCCGCACCGATGCAAAGCACTTCGATCTCGTCCATATCATCATTCCGCTTTGCCGTCTGAACCAAACAATTTGATTTTTTCCAGCGCTCGCGCTTTGACGGCTCTGCGCACTTCGCGCTCCAGGTGCAGGAACGGTTGATCCTGATTCTCTTTCACCGCCACCATCGCCGCCTGGCACAGCTCAGTATGAATATTGATCTTGGCAATACCGAGTGAAATGGCCTTTTTAATATCAGCATCGCTGATACCCGAAGCCCCGTGCAGTACCAACGGCACAGAAACGGCCTGACGTACACGTTCAACCACCTCGAAGTTCAGCTTTGGTTCGGAGGTATAGACACCATGCTGATTACCAATGGCGACAGCCAGTGAATCACAGCCGGTCCGTTCAACAAACTCTGCCGCCTGGTTGGGATCGGTATAATGGTATCCTGCCAGCGCTTCCTCATAGACCGTTTCATTCCCCACGTGTCCCAGCTCGGCTTCAACCGGAATACCCAACGGATGAAAGAAATCAACGGCCTCTTTGGTCAGGCGGATATTTTCTTCAAAGTCAAAAGCGGAGGCGTCACGCATTAGCGAATTCATCCCGTGAGTCCAGGCATTATGGATAATCTCCATGCTGCGCCCGTGATCCCAGTGGGTAATCACCGGTACCGATGCTTTTTTCGCCATCGAAACCATCATATGCGAAAAGTCTTCAAATGATGTATTCCCCACGAACCCGGTGCCAAAAGAGATAATCACCGGTGATTTAGCCTCTTCCGCCGCATCGATTACGCCCATCAACATTTCTGCGTTCCACACGTTAAAGTGGGCAATCGCATAATGTTTATTTTGTGCGTCGTTTTCCCAATATTTAATATCTGCCAGCATTGTTATTTCTCCCGTTTAAATTAATCACTACCCCCGCCATAATTCAGGTTGCAGATGTGTTGGCTGCAACTCGAATTATCTAGGGCATAACCTTAATTACACCCTTAATAATGTCGCGTTTGTTATTTACCGACTCATCAAATGCTCGCTGAACCTCTTCATAGTCATAAATATGCGTCACCATCGATTTCACATCGAAACGACCTGAGGAAATCGCTTCAATAGTGACCGGATAGCGGTTGGCGTAGCGGAAAACGGTCTGAATTGAGACTTCACGGTTAATTTTGAGGAAATTAATCGCAGAGTCTCCCGGCACCGTGCCAACAATCATGATTTTCCCGCCGCGCATCACCAGATACGGCGCCTGCTTAACCGTGACGGCGGAACCTGCAGTTTCAAAAACGATGTCAGCCCCCATCTCCCCGGAAAATTGCTGACAGCGGGCAACGGTGTCTTCTTTGGCGCCATTGACGACGAGTGTTGCGCCAAGCTGTTCAGCCATTGCCAACCGTTTTTCCAGGACATCGACCACGGCGATGTCAGTAGCGCCAAGGCATTTACAGGCCTGCAATGTCATCAGACCAATGCAGCCCGCACCGAGAATGACAATTTTCTTCCCGGGCTTCACGTCCGCCAGCATTGCCGCATGCATCCCAACGGCAGCAGGCTCCACCAGTGCCCCCTCCATGGTGTCCATGTTGTCCGGGAGCTTATAGGTGAAGCTTTCCGGATGGCACAGGTAGTGCGTTAAGGCACCGCGATAGTTGGGCTGGGTCGCCATAAAGTCGACATCCGGGCAGATGTTGTATTTGCCTTCCAGGCAGTAGCGACAGTGACCGCAGGGCACGCCCGGCTCAATATTCACCCGATCGCCCGGTTTAAACTTGCTGACACGGTTACCCACGGCCACCACCGTCCCGGCACACTCATGGCCCAAACCGATTTCCTGATTCGGGTCTTTTGGCGGAATAAACGGCCCCGATTCAAAACCGTGAACATCCGAACCGCAAATCCCGACATACTCGACTTTGATCAGGACTTCATGCTCTTTTGGCACCGGCATATCGGCGGCAATAATGTTCATCGTCCCCGGTGTTTTTAATATCGCTTTAGAGTTTTGCATTTTCATTCCTTTATTTATTCGTTACCGCATCAATACCCAGACTCTCGACCGAGACACCTTTTGTTTCTATTCCGATAGTGGCAATAGCAACAGCGACAATAATTGAGACGGCGCCCAGCAGGATGAAGACGCCCGTCACACCATAACCGTTAAGCAACACCGCGACGGCGTAAGGTGCGGCAATCCCGCTGATTCGACCAACGGCATTCGCCAGGCCTGATCCTCTAAGCTTCGCTTCCGTAGGCCAGATTTCCGGTACATAAACGGCCGAAGCGTAGCAGACATACATATAGACAAAGGTAATCAGGAAAAAGCCAATTAAGGTAATCAGCAACATGCTGGTTTGCAGTGAATAGATATACCCGAGCACGGCAATCAATATTAATAAACCTACACCCATCGTTTTACGGGGGATTTTATCCATCACCAGCATGGCGATGAAAATACCAAACGGCGCGCCGAACATACTCATCGTATTTAATACAATGGAGTCTTTCAGATTGATTCCCTGGGTCATAAATATTGTCGGCAACCAGTTAATTAACGTGTATTGCACGACGTTCATGGCAATCAGCACACAGGAACCCAAAATAACGCGCTTCAGTAATACACCGGTCAGCAATGCGGAATACGGTACTGAACGTGGCGGCTTACCGTTGTCTTCGATAATGACCGGTGGCAGCGGCTTACCCGTTTGACGCATCACCCCCTCTTCAATCGCCTGCATGACTTTTTCGGCGTCCTGATAGCGTCCGCGTGACTCCAGCCAGCGGGGTGATTCAGGGAACCAACGCCAGGCAAGTGCAGTGGCAATAAGTGATAATACGGCCGGGATTAACAGCTGCACGCGCCAGTTCCACTCTGCGCTAATCAGCGGTGTGAGTCCCATCGCGATGAGCGAACACAGCGGATACGACCAGTTACCGATAAACGAAACCCGACTTGACCAGGTGCCCCGGTTTCTTCCCGGCATATACTCCGTAAATCCGGCAAAGAGAGTAACCAGCAACGCCCCTAACCCGATGCCCATAACAAAACGGCAGGCGATCAGGAAATCCATATTTGGCGAAAATGCGCCAACCACCATGGCGGCAATATGAATCGCTTCGTAGAGGATAAACGCATTTCTGCGTCCGGTTTTATCACCGATGATCCCACCAACCAGGGCGCCGAGGAACATCCCCGCCGTGGTAATCGCGGAAAAAGTGGCGGTTGTGGAATTATCAGTCCAGCCTAACTCTTTTAGCTGCGCGAGGATCAACCCACCAACGGCATTACTCCAGCAGACAAGTAACCCAAAGGCAACCATCGCAAACATTGATGTATGCCAGCGACAATCCGGCAGGCGATCCAGTCGGGCGCCGCAATGTGGCTTTGTTATCTGTTCCATTCGATAACGTTCCTTTAGCAGAAGGGTTATTCATCAAAGTCGTAGGTCATAATCACTTTGATCGCCGTTTTATCGACCATCGCGTCGAAACCGTCACGCCACTGTGACAGGCCAATACGATGCGTAATCATCGGTTTGACCTGGATTGCGCCACTGGCGAGTAAGCGAATGGCATTACGCCAGGAGGTGGAATCGTAGGCCATATGTCCGATAATGCTTTTGTTCCACGCAGTGATGTCGTTAATGGAGAAATCGAGCGGTTTGAACCCCATACCAACGCGCACCACTTCACCGTTAGGACGCAGCATTTCGATGGACTGCTTCAGGGCAATGTTGGCGCCAGAACACTCGATCACCAGGCCAAGATTGTCTTTGCCGCAGATTTCCTGACAGCGTGCGACCACATCTTCCGTGGAGCCGTTAACGACCGCCGTCGCACCCAATTCTTTCGCCACCGGGAAACGAACAGGGACATCCTCTTCCAGGCCGACCATCACAATATTGACCGCGCCCATGATGCGAGCCATCTGCACAGAGAACAGCCCTAGCGGACCCGTGCCGATCACCACCACGTCCTGACCCGGTAAAAATTTGGATTGCTGAGCAATAGATTTATAGGCGTTGCAGATGGGATCCAGCACTGCGGCCTCTTCGTAATCAACGTTTTCCGGGATCTCCCACAGGGCATGGCGATGAATTTTCAGGATTTCACCCGGCACCAGGCAGTATTTCGAAAATCCACCACCCCAGGTGTTATTATCCAATCCCAGATTCACTTTTTCTGTGCAACACAGAAAATCCCCCTGCTCACAGGCCGGGCAGACGCCGCAGACATGCCCACTGTTGTCTGAAACCACGCGCTGACCCACCTTCCAGTCTTTAACCTTTTCCCCAACCTGCGTAATACGTCCTGCAAACTCATGGCCACGAATGGA
Source organism: Citrobacter sp. T1.2D-1 (assembly GCF_950098555.1). Lineage (NCBI taxonomy): Bacteria > Pseudomonadati > Pseudomonadota > Gammaproteobacteria > Enterobacterales > Enterobacteriaceae > Citrobacter > Citrobacter sp. T1.2D-1. The sequence goes on along the minus strand of NZ_CATNHH010000004.1, from coordinate 67,788 downwards.
GTTAAACCAATCGGAACCGCTATCAACGTTGTAATGTTTCATGTCTGCGCCACAGATTGCTGCCGCTTTGATTTCAATCACCACATCGTCAGGTCCGCATACAGGTTGCGGTACGTCAATCATCTTGTAGCCACCAAAGGCCTTACCAAATCTTGCCAGTGCTTTCATTGCTTTTTCCTTTGTGTTTAGTTTTGCATCAATGCCCATCATACTTACCCACAAAATCTTTGAGGTCAACATTGAATCTTTAAAACACAGACAAACATCTGCATTTCGCAACTCAGATCACAAATACGAAGAAACTGATCCGTGAAAACAAAGGAATGTGGAAGAGGCTTTGCAAAAATGCCGTGAACACCTTCGTAGTTTTTCCTGCACGAAGGTGCTAGTTTGTTCAGGTTGTTTTTTCGCCACGCCATTTCAGTGGCGTGTTTGTTTTTTTTTAATGTCAAAGAGGATCGCTATGAAACGTTTGCCCTTGTTGGCAGCATTACCCCTGCTATGCGCGTCTGTCGCGTCCGCCAGTTCTATGATGTCCGTCGGCTACTTCAACGGCGGCGGAGATGTCACCGCCGGACCGGGCGGCGATATCAACAAACTGGATGTCCGCCAGATTACCCACCTCAACTACTCGTTCGGCTTGATTTACAACGCTGAAAAAGACGAAACCAACGCCGCGCTAAAAGATCCGACGAAGCTTCATCAGATCTGGCTGTCGCCGAAAGTGGAGTCTGACCTCGCCCTGCTCCCGGTACTGCGTAAACAGAACCCGCGTCTGAAAGTCCTGCTTTCTGTCGGCGGCTGGGGGGCGCGCGGATTCTCGGGTGCCGCCGCGACGCCGGAAACACGTGCCGTGTTTATTCAGTCCGCTATGGAGATAGTGCAGAAATACGGACTCGACGGTATCGATCTGGACTGGGAATACCCGGTCAACGGTGCCTGGGGACTGGTTGCCAGTCAGCCCGCCGATCGTGAGAATTTCACGCTGCTGCTGAAAGAACTGCGTCAGGCGGTCGGCAACCAGAAACTGGTGACGATTGCCGTCGGGGCGAATGCGGAAAGTCCGAAAAGTTGGGTGGATGTGAAGGCGATTGCGCTGCTACTCGACTACATCAACCTGATGACTTACGACATGGCCTACGGAACGCAATATTTCAACGCCAACCTGTATGATTCGAAAGACTGGCCAACCGTGGCAACTGCCGATAAGTACAGCGTCGACTTTGTGGTCAACAACTACCTTGCCGCTGGCCTAAAACCCCAACAGATGAATCTGGGGATCGGTTTTTATGGTCGCGTCCCCAAACGTACGGTGGAGCCGGGAATTGACTGGACGAAGCCGGACGCACAAAAAAATCCGGTCACTCTGCCCTACTTTGGCGAACCGGAAATCACACTGTTTAAATCGCTGGGGGTCGATCTGACCAAAGACACCTACGTGAAGTACAACGACATTGTCAAAACGTTTCTCAACGATCCGCAGAAGCGTTTTACCGAACACTGGGACGCTCAGGCGATGGTGCCGTGGCTGTCCGTTCAGTCGGCTGACGGTAAGCCCCTGTTTGCCCTCTCTTACGAAAACCCCCGCTCGGTGGCAATCAAAGCGGAGTACATCAAGAAGCGCGGACTGGCCGGCGCAATGTTCTGGGAGTACGGTGCGGACGACAATAACCAGCTTGCGAAACAGCTGGCGGAATCCTTAGGCATTCAACACTAAGCGCCACCCATTGCTGATAATGCCCTGTGCGCCCGCACAGGGCATTTTTTTCACAAGCTGCGGGATCGGTGTGTTACGCGAAACGGAATCGGTTATGATGGCCCCAGGCCGTTGCGTCAGTGTTTGACGTCACGTTTCATTTTCAACTGGAGGCATGGGATTGTATGGCTTTTATCCCTAAAAATTACGCCCGTCTGGAAGTTGGCTACCGGGAAAAGGCGCTAAAACTCTTCCCGTGGGTCTGCGGCCGCTGTTCCCGCGAATTTGTCTATTCAAATCTTCGCGAACTGACGGTGCATCATATCGATCACGATCATTCCAATAATCCGGAAGACGGCAGCAACTGGGAGATGTTGTGCCTGTACTGCCACGATCATGAGCATTCCAAATACACGGAAGCCGATCAATATGGTTCCACAGTGGTGGCTGGAGAGGATGCGCAAAAGAGCGTTGGCGAAGCCACGTACAACCCTTTTGCCGACCTGAAGGCAATGCTGAATAAAAAATAATCCGCCGCGTTAGCCCGGCAATACTGTAGAATGCCGGGCCTCACTGCGCGCTATCAGGATTTAAACGTCGCAATCGGTTCTGGCGTAATGCCAAAATCGACCTTCAGTTGCTGCTTGCTCTTCATCACCATCTGCCCGTTGGTATCAATCGTCATATGCTGAGCGTCAGTATTGTGGCGCGCCTGCCAGAGCATCACCAGTTGCAGACTGTTATCTTTTTGCTCCGGAGTCAGCGCCACGCCATCCGGCCATTTTCCCAGTTCAACGGCGGTTGATAAGCGCTGATACACTTCCGGCGTCATGCTGTTAACTATCTCATCAAGATTCATGATAAGTCCGCTCCTATGGAATAAATTGCTGAATCGTTTTTTCAACCTTTGGTCTGGTCACCGTTTTCATCATCGGTAAAGCTCAGAGAAGCTGAATTGACACAGTAGCGTTCGCCGGTAGGTTGCGGACCATCGGGGAAGACGTGTCCCAGATGCGCGTCGCAGTTTCCACAGCGAATTTCAATACGTTGCATGCCGTGCGAGAAGTCCTTGATGTAGCGGATCGACTCTTCACTCACCGGTTCGTAAAAGCTGGGCCAGCCGCAGCCGGAATCGTATTTGGACTGGGAGGTAAACAGTGGCGCATCGCAGATCAAACAGTGATAAACGCCGTCTCGCTTGTTATGCAGCAACTGCCCTGTAAATGGCGGTTCTGTGCCGTGATTCTGCGTCACGTAGAACTGCATTTCAGACAGGTTTTTTTTTAGATCTTCCGTAGAAGGTTTGTTCGCCATTTGCTCACATCTCACTTTTCATGACGCTGACATTGCACGACAGATTCTAACAAAACATTAACACCTGAGTGCAGACTTTTGTTCTAAACTTGATCCTTGCGAAATGGCAGCTTGTGAATCGTGATGCAAATCACGTTTTTATCTCAGTTGCCCTTTAAAATTCGGGGCGCCGCCCCCATGTGGTTTCAAGCCCAATGGAAGAGTGAGGCGAATCAGCTGCGCAAAGCTTGTGCAGAGGATTGATTTGTCGCAATGATTGACACGATTCCGCTTGACGCTGCGTAAGGTTTTTGTAATTTTACAGGCAACCTTTTATTCACTAACAAATAGCTGGTGGAATATATGACTATCAAAGTAGGTATCAACGGTTTTGGCCGTATCGGTCGCATTGTTTTCCGTGCTGCTCAGAAACGTTCTGACATCGAGATCGTTGCAATCAACGACCTGTTAGACGCTGAATACATGGCTTACATGCTGAAATATGACTCCACTCACGGCCGTTTCGACGGTACCGTTGAAGTGAAAGACGGTCATCTGATCGTTAACGGTAAAAAAATCCGTGTTACCGCTGAACGTGATCCGGCTAACCTGAAATGGGACGAAGTTGGTGTTGACGTAGTGGCTGAAGCGACCGGTATCTTCCTGACCGACGAGACTGCTCGTAAGCATATCACTGCTGGCGCGAAGAAAGTCGTACTGACTGGTCCGTCCAAAGATGACACCCCGATGTTTGTTAAAGGCGCTAACTTTGACAAATATGCTGGCCAGGACATCGTTTCCAACGCATCCTGCACCACCAACTGCCTGGCTCCGCTGGCTAAAGTTATCAACGACAACTTCGGTATCATCGAAGGTCTGATGACCACTGTTCACGCAACCACCGCAACTCAGAAAACCGTTGATGGCCCGTCTCACAAAGACTGGCGTGGCGGCCGTGGCGCGGCTCAGAACATCATCCCATCCTCTACCGGTGCGGCTAAAGCCGTTGGTAAAGTACTGCCAGAACTGAATGGCAAACTGACGGGTATGGCGTTCCGCGTTCCGACTCCGAACGTATCCGTTGTTGACCTGACCGTTCGTCTGGAAAAAGCTGCTTCTTACGAAGACATTAAGAAAGCGATCAAAGCTGCTTCCGAAGGCCCGATGAAAGGCGTTCTGGGTTACACCGAAGACGACGTTGTTTCTACCGATTTCAACGGCGAAGTTTGCACTTCCGTGTTCGATGCCAAAGCCGGTATCGCACTGAACGACAACTTCGTGAAACTGGTTTCCTGGTACGACAACGAAACCGGTTATTCCAACAAGGTTCTGGATCTGATTGCTCACATCTCCAAATAAGTTGAGATGAAACAGTAATCTGTAAGAGCGACTTCGGTCGCTCTTTTTTTTGCCTGAAGAGAAAGGATTACATCATGATCAATAAAATTTTTGCACTTCCGGTAATCGAACACATTACCCCTGTCCTCTCCCGTCGTCAGCTCGACGAACTCGATGTGATTGTCGTCGACCACCCCCAGGTGAAAGCGTCTTTCGCGTTACAGGGCGCGCACCTGCTCTCCTGGAAACCGGCGGGAGAACAAGAGGTTCTGTGGCTGAGCAACAACACACCGTTTAAAAATGGCGTCGCACTGCGCGGTGGCGTGCCAATCTGCTGGCCGTGGTTTGGTCCGGCGGCCCAGCAGGGTCTACCGGCGCATGGATTTGCCCGTAACCTGCCGTGGACGCTGAAGGCGCATAATGAAGACGACAACGGTGCGGTGCTGACCTTTGAACTGCAAAGCAGTGAAGCGACTCGCCAGTACTGGCCGCATGACTTCACCCTGCTGGCGCGCTTTAAAGTGGGTAAAACCTGTGAGATCGAACTGGAAGCGCACGGCGAATTTGAAACAACCTCCGCGCTGCATACCTATTTCAACGTTGGCGATATCGCGGCGGTGAAAGTCAGCGGTCTGGGCGATCGTTTTATCGACAAAGTGAACAATGCAAAAGAAGATGCACTGACCGATGGCGTACAGACTTTCCCGGATCGTACCGACCGCGTCTATCTGAACCCGGAAGCCTGCAGCGTGATTCACGATGCTGCACTGAACCGCAACATCGACGTCGTGCATCATCACCACCTTAACGTCGTCGGCTGGAACCCGGGCCCGGCGCTGTCCGTAAGCATGGGCGATATGCCGGACGATGGCTACAAAACCTTTGTGTGTGTGGAAACGGCATACGCCACCGCGGCACAGAAGACCACCGAAGAGAAACCGTCCCGCCTGGCACAGACTGTTCGCGTGACCAGACGTTAAGTAATAAGTGATGCCGGAGTTTCTGTAGGCCGGATAAGATGCGTGAGCATCACCATCCGGCAATCAATGCCAGATGGCGGCTAACGCCTTATCTGGCCTACAAAAATAACATCCGGCATCGTCACACCATGTCCAGCGCCGTTTTCCCCTTCGGCGCGGGATACGCCTTATCCAGCGCGGCGAGTTCCTGGGCTGAAAGCGTAATGCTCAGCGCCGCCGCATTTTGCTGCACATGCTCGACACTTGCCGCTTTCGGAATTGCCATCACCCCCTGATGACTGATGACCCACGCCAACAGGATCTGCGCCGCTGACGCACTGTGCGCATGCGCAATCTCATTGACCACGGGATGGTTCAGCAAGCCGCTGCGAAGTCGTCCGGCTTGCGCCAGCGGGCTGTAGGCCATCACGGGGAGTTGATGCTGCTGACACCACGGTAGCAGATCGTACTCAATGCCGCGTGAAGCCAAATGATACAGCACCTGATTGGTCGCGCACTGCCTGCCGCCCGGGACCTGCCACAGCGCCTGCATATCGTCAACGTCGAGATTGGACACTCCCCAGCGACGAATTTTGCCCTGGGCAATCAGTGTTTCCATCGCCTCAACCGTCTCGGCAAAGGTGAAGTTACCCGACCAGTGCAATAAGTAGAGATCCAGATAGTCGGTTTTCAGGCGGCGCAGGCTGGCCTCGCAGGCGGCAATCGCTTTTTGTCCCCCCGCGTTCCACGGATAGACCTTCGACACCAGAAAAACGCGTTCACGTAAGCCGTTCAACGCCTCACCGACCACTTCTTCCGCTCCGCCATCGGCATACATTTCGGCGGTGTCGATGAGCGTCAGCCCCAGATCGACGCCCGCACGGAGTGCAGACACTTCCGCCCGGCGATGGCCGGGATTCTCACCCATATACCACGTCCCCTGCCCGATCGCGGGCAGAACAACCCCACCGGCAAAAACAACCTGTTTATCTGTCATCACATCCTCCTTTGTTGTGCACCACCGTAATGCAAAACAGGGCGCAAGCGCCCTGTTTTGATGCACAAATTGCACAGTAATAATGCACAATCAGAACTTATAGGTGATCCCGGTCGAAATCAGGCCAGTCCAGGATTTGTCGATCATCGGGCTGTCGGTAATTTCATCCGACAGACGGGTGTAACGTGCAGTACCGTAAACGCTCCAGTCACCGAGGAAGTTGTAGTTCGCGCTCAGCTCCAGGTACGGGTTCCAGCTGTCGTTCGGGTTATAGCCACGCATACCGCTTCTTGCGGACTCTTTACGAGACACACCGTAGTAGTAGTCGTTCTGATTCTCACTGTTCCACTCAACACCAATACCCGGCGTCAACGTCAGGCCGCCATTGGTGTAGCGATACAGCCAGGCCAGATCCCAGACGATACCGTTGCTGTTGTCCAGCGTATCCCCGGCGAGCGTGGTACGCAGAAAACCGTATTCGGTATTATGGACGTAAGATAAGCCCGCCATCATGGTGCTCTTACGCTTATCCAGACGACGCATCTGACGATCGTCGCTGTCGCCCGGTTTGAAATACATCGGGGACCAGTAGGCCGTGATCGACAACTTGTCTGCAGTGTCGTTCCATAGATAGTATCCACCGCCCAGACCACGGAACCAGAAGTTGTCGCCTTCGTAGTTGATCACCGGAACCGGGTAAACATCTGCGTCGTAATCTTTATAAGGGTGTTCAACCACACCAACGCCAGCGCCAAGCGTCAGGTTGCTTTCAGCGTGCACCACGGTAGCAGACGATGCGATAAACACGCCAAGTGCCAGAAGTTTGAGTTTGGTCACAATCCATCTTTCCTTATTCAATTGTTCAGCGGCAAAAGTGTAACCGCCAATACGTTACAACCCAACCATTTTACAAATTAATGAAAGAATGTAACCGTCTAATTTTGCAGGCTGAGATGACACGCGGCTTACAGTGGGATGAAAACGGTGTGATCTCCTGCCACTTTATTTACATTAACTATGCATTTTTTGCGGATGAGTTATTGATATGCCATTGAAAATCATTTGCGAGCGCATGCAAGTTTTGCAAATGCCATCTACGCTTTAATTTAGAAGTTGTATCGCCGGGCACGTTGGTCTCACGCTGTACAAGCTGGCATGAGAGTTGCTGTTTTTTTGATACGAGACAGTAAATGACGTCGTTCAGTCTACCTCTTCCGGGAGCCTCTACTATTCATATGAACGGCTCTTAACCTGTGCTAAAAAACGAAAGGACGGCATATCATGAATATATTCGATCACTATCGCCAGCGTTATGAAGCTGCCAAGGACGAAGAGTTCACACTGCAGGAGTTTCTTACCACTTGTCGGCAAGATCGCAGTGCTTATGCCAACGCGGCAGAACGGCTATTGATGGCTATTGGTGAACCCGTCATGGTTGATACTGCCCAGGAACCCCGACTTTCTCGCCTCTTCTCCAACCGGGTTATCGCTCGTTACCCGGCGTTTGAAGAGTTTTACGGCATGGAAGACGCGATCGAACAGATTGTCTCTTATCTGAAACACGCGGCTCAGGGGCTGGAAGAGAAGAAACAGATCCTGTATCTGTTGGGGCCTGTAGGGGGCGGGAAATCGTCGCTTGCCGAACGACTGAAGTCGTTGATGCAGCGCGTCCCGATTTATGTCCTGAGCGCCAACGGTGAGCGCAGTCCGGTGAACGATCATCCACTGTGTCTGTTTAATCCGCAGGAAGATACCCAGATTCTGGAAAAAGAGTACGGCATTCCGCGCCGTTATCTCGGCACCATTATGTCGCCGTGGGCTGCCAAACGCCTGCATGAGTTCGGTGGGGATATCACCAAGTTCCGCGTGGTAAAAGTCTGGCCGTCAATCCTTGCGCAAATCGCGATTGCCAAAACGGAGCCCGGCGATGAGAACAACCAGGATATCTCCGCGCTGGTCGGGAAAGTGGATATTCGTAAACTCGAACACCACGCCCAGAACGATCCGGACGCGTATGGCTATTCCGGCGCGCTGTGCCGGGCGAACCAGGGGATTATGGAATTTGTCGAGATGTTTAAAGCACCGATTAAAGTGCTACATCCGCTGCTGACCGCCACTCAGGAAGGGAACTACAACGGCACCGAGGGGATCTCCGCCCTGCCGTTCAACGGTATTATTCTCGCCCACTCGAACGAGTCGGAATGGGTGACTTTCCGTAACAATAAAAACAACGAAGCCTTCCTCGATCGTGTTTATATCGTGAAGGTACCGTACTGCTTACGCATTTCTGAAGAGATTAAAATCTACGAGAAATTGCTTAACCACAGCGAGCTGACCCACGCGCCCTGCGCGCCGGGAACCCTGGAAACGCTGGCGCGCTTCTCGATTCTTTCCCGTCTGAAAGATCCGGAAAACTCGAGTATCTACTCGAAAATGCGCGTCTATGACGGTGAAAGTCTGAAAGATACCGATCCGAAAGCGAAGTCATATCAGGAGTACCGCGACTACTCCGGCGTTGACGAAGGGATGAACGGCCTGTCAACCCGCTTCGCGTTTAAGATCCTCTCGCGCGTCTTTAACTTTGACCATGTCGAAGTTGCCGCTAACCCGGTTCATCTGTTCTATGTACTGGAACAGCAGATCGAACGTGAACAGTTCCCACAGGAGCAGGCAGAACGCTATCTCGAGTTCCTGAAAGGGTATCTGATCCCGAAATACGCCGAGTTCATTGGCAAAGAGATCCAGACCGCCTATCTGGAATCCTACTCGGAATACGGACAGAACATTTTCGACCGTTATGTCACGTATGCCGATTTCTGGATTCAGGATCAGGAGTACCGCGATCCGGATACCGGTCAGTTGTTTGACCGTGAATCGCTGAACGCTGAGCTGGAGAAAATTGAGAAACCCGCGGGGATCAGTAATCCGAAAGATTTCCGTAATGAAATCGTCAACTTTGTGCTGCGCGCGCGCGCCAACAACAGCGGACGGAATCCGAACTGGACCAGCTATGAAAAACTGCGCACGGTCATTGAGAAGAAAATGTTCTCCAATACCGAAGAGCTGCTGCCGGTCATTTCGTTCAATGCCAAAACCTCGACCGATGAGCAGAAGAAACACGACGACTTTGTCGACCGGATGATGGAAAAAGGCTATACCCGTAAACAAGTGCGTTTACTGTGCGAATGGTATCTGCGCGTACGTAAATCGTCTTAACAGCAAACGGCCCGGCGACGCATTGTGCCAGCCGGGCCCACAACGACAGCGAACCGTAGGCCGGATAAGCGAGGCGTATCTGGCACTACAGGTGCCGCATAAAGTTGGCAAATGCAGTACGGGGGACATATGACCTGGTTCATTGACCGACGACTTAACGGTAAAAATAAGAGCACGGTTAACCGCCAGCGCTTTTTACGCCGTTATAAAGCACAAATTAAACAGTCGATCTCCGAGGCCATTAACAAGCGTTCGGTGACCGATGTAGACAGCGGTGAATCTGTCTCCATTCCGACGGAAGATATTAGCGAACCGATGTTTCATCAGGGACGCGGCGGCCTGCGCCATCGCGTTCATCCGGGAAACGACCATTTCGTGCAGAATGACCGTATTGAGCGCCCACAGGGTGGCGGCGGTGGATCCGGAAGTGGACAGGGTCAGGCCAGTCAGGACGGTGAAGGCCAGGATGAATTCGTCTTTCAGATCTCCAAAGATGAATACCTGGATCTGCTTTTCGAAGACTTAGCGCTGCCTAATCTGAAGCAAAATCAGCAGCGTCAGCTTACGGAGTATAAAACGCATCGTGCGGGCTATACCGCCAACGGCGTTCCGGCCAATATCAGCGTCGTGCGGTCGTTGCAAAACTCCCTCGCCCGGCGTACGGCCATGACGGCAGGCAAACGACGCGAACTGCACGCGCTGGAGCAGGATCTCGACACCATCAGCAAGAGCGAACCGGCGCAACTTCTGGAGGAGGAACGGCTACGCAAAGAGATTGCCGAACTGCGGGCCAAAATCGAGCGCGTGCCGTTCATCGACACCTTCGACTTACGTTATAAAAATTATGAGAAGCGTCCCGATCCTTCCAGCCAGGCGGTCATGTTCTGCCTGATGGATGTCTCCGGCTCCATGGATCAGTCGACGAAGGACATGGCCAAACGCTTTTATATTCTGCTCTATCTGTTCTTGAGCCGAACGTATAAAAACGTGGAAGTGGTCTACATCCGTCATCACACTCAGGCGAAAGAGGTCGACGAGCATGAGTTCTTCTACTCTCAGGAAACCGGGGGAACCATTGTCTCCAGCGCCCTGAAGCTGATGGATGACGTCGTGAAAGAGCGTTACGATCCTGCGCAGTGGAACATTTACGCCGCACAGGCATCCGATGGTGATAACTGGGCGGATGACTCCCCGCTGTGCCATGAAATTCTGGCGAAAAAACTGTTGCCAGTGGTTCGCTATTACAGTTACATCGAAATTACCCGCCGCGCGCATCAGACATTATGGCGCGAATATGAGCATCTGCAGTCCACCTTTGATAATTTTGCGATGCAGCATATTCGCGATCAGGATGATATTTATCCGGTGTTCCGCGAGCTTTTTCAAAAACAAGGTACCACCAGCGTCAATTAAACCGCAACCAGCCAGGTAAATAATCTCCTGGCTGGTTCATTTCATGCCTTTTGTACTAACTATTCCCGTTGGTCGGTAGGTTGCACCTGTGACGTGTGATAAAATAGATTATCTGACCAGGAGGGTTGCTGTTTATCATGAAATTGCCTCATAAAGCGCTCAGGCTCTTTATTTCCGCAAGCGTTGTCGTTCTGACATCTTCCTTTTTGATCTACGAACTTATTGCCAGTCATAAGGCAATGAATGGCTATATGCGCTATATCATCGAAAAAGCAGACTCCTCGTTTCTGTATGATAAATACCAAAACCAGAGTATTGCCGCTCATCTGATGCGCACACTAGCCTCGCCGGAGAAAATGGTCTCTGTCGAAGCGCGCAATACCCTTTGTCAGGCGTTTGAAAGTGCCAACTCGGTGTATGGTCTGAATCTGACAAGGCATAATTATCCCGCGCTCAACGGTACGTTACAGACTTCTGTTGCGGACTGCGCGCGTATCACGGACGATGTACTCCTGCTCCCTGCCTTTGACCAGGCCGTGAAGGTTAACCGGGAACAGGTTGATTATGGAAAAGGACTCGCCACCTCAGAAGAGAAATTTCATTATTATCTGGATTTACAGAATCAATATATTTACTTCTATGATTTGATCAATACGCATCAGTTTGCCATGCATCATTGGGCTTTTTTACAGAAAGGCTCATTAGGTATTCATCAGGCTGATATTGATGAATTGTTTTCTGGCCGGACCGTGCTGTCGAGTATCTATCAGGACGATCGTACTGAACTTAATGTGATGAGTTTTTTAACACCGGTCTATCTGAACGGTAAGCTAAAAGGCATCGTGATGGTGGATATTAACAAACACAATTTGCAAAATATTGTGTTTACCCACGATCGTCCCCTGGTCTGGCGTTATCTCAATGCCAGCGTCACCGATACCGACTCAGATAAAACAATTATTATTCATCAAAGCGAAAATAACCTTTTCCCGTACGTCAATTACATCAGCAATCTTCCCGGTGGCCTGCACGTCGAGCTGTCACTCGATATTTTGTATTTCATTGTTTCTTCCTGGAAATTGTTTCTGTTTTACCTGCTGGCGACCGCCCTGCTCCTCAATATGGTCAGACTGCATTTCCGCCTTTACCACAATGTCACCCGCGAAAATATCAGTGATGCGATGACGGGGCTGTATAACCGTAAAATTTTAACCCCGACGCTTGAGCAACGATTGCAACGATTGGTCAGCGCCGGTGCGCCGGTGACCTTTATCGCCATCGACCTCGATAAGCTGAAGATGATTAACGATACGCTGGGGCATCACGCGGGCGATCGGGCGATCACGCTGCTGGCGAAAGCCATCGAGGCATCGGTACGTAAGAGCGATTACGCCATCCGCCTGGGCGGTGATGAGTTTTGCATCATTCTGATAGACGCCGAGCCAGACATGGCTGCTCGTCTGCCGGAACGGATTGCCAGCCATCTGCGAACCGTCGCGCCGGAGAGGGATATTCGTTTTTCATCAGGAAGTTACAGCATGCAGCCGAACGATACGCTGCATGATGCCTACACCGCGTCTGACGAGCAGCTTTACCTCAACAAGCACCAAAATCACCAGCGTTCGTGATAATCTGTCCCGTGTTTTTTTCGCGCGAACAGGAGTGAAAGATGAGCAAAATGGAAAAAGGCAGCGACACCCATCAGCGTTTACTCGATTTATTATCTCTGGAGGGCGCCCGTTATCGCGTCGTCAGCCATGAGGCCGTGGGCAAATGCGAGGCAGTGTCAGAAATTCGGGGCACCGCACTGGGTCAGGGAGCAAAGGCGCTGGTCTGCAAAGTCAAAGGCAATGGAGTGAATCAGCATGTACTGGCGATTTTGCCCGCCGATCAACAAGCCGACCTCGGTCAACTGGCTACCTATCTTGGCGGCCTGCGAGCCTCTCTCGCCAGCCCGGCAGAGGTAGACGAGCTCACCGGTTGCGTGTTTGGTGCGATTCCGCCCTTCAGTTTTCATCCGCAGCTAAAACTGGTTGCCGATCCGCTGCTCTTCGAGCGCTATAGCGAAATTGCCTTTAACGCTGGTGTGCTCACGAAGTCGATCATTCTCAATACTGACGATTATCTGCGCATTGCTCAGCCTGAACGGGTGGCATTTCACCGCGTATCGTAGGCATTCAGCTACCGCGTTCGAGAATTAACACAGAGATCACGATAACGGCGGCAATGGCGAAAAAGGATGAGCTAATAATTAGCGTCTCAATAAACATGTGATCGTTCATGGCTACACCTCATAATGAGAGATACCTGCTCACCTGTTATTGATAGCCCGCGATAATGGCAATTTGATGACAAAACACCAAAATCGCCTGTTTTTTCGCCATCATGCATTTGCCTGAAAATAGCGACCTGATTCTAAAAAAGTCTGTTCTGCATTGCGTTTGAGCGTAGAGTAAACAGGCTTAACTTTTTTTGGCAAGGAAACAACGATGTTTGATGTCACTCTGCTGGTTCTGCTTGGACTGGCAGCTCTGGGCTTTGTCAGCCATAACACCACTGTCGCCGTTTCAATTCTGGTGCTGATTATTGTCCGCGTTACTCCGCTCAATACCTTTTTCCCGTGGATTGAAAAACAAGGGCTAACCATCGGGATTATTATCCTGACGATTGGCGTCATGGCGCCGATCGCCAGCGGGACGCTGCCGCCTTCTACATTGATCCACTCTTTCCTTAACTGGAAATCACTGGTGGCGATTGTGGTTGGCGTGGTGGTGTCGTGGCTCGGCGGTCGCGGTGTGACGCTGATGGGTAGCCAACCCCAACTGGTCGCCGGGTTGCTGGTCGGTACGGTGCTTGGCGTGGCCTTGTTTCGCGGTGTGCCTGTCGGGCCGCTTATCGCCGCCGGTCTTGTCTCGCTTATTGTGGGAAGGCAGTAGTCAACCCCGCCAGATAACGGCCTGGCGTCTGGCCCAGGCCTTTTTTGAACATGGTGATGAACGCGGTGGTCGAGTCGTATCCCAACAGTTGCGCTGCCTGCTGCACGTTGTGCCCCCCGACAAGGGCCTGTAAAGCCAGAATAAGCTGGAGTTGATGACGCCAGCGACGAAAGCTGAGCCCTGTCTCCCTGACGACCAGCCGGGCGAGATTGCGCTCGCTCATCGCAAATACACTGGCCCACTGCCCAAGCGTCTGCCACTGCGCCGGTTCGCGCGCCATCGTTTCAACCATCCGGCGGATCTTCGGGTGCGCAGAAACCGGCAGTTGCATCTGCTCCTGTGGCTGCTGCGGGAGTTCATCGAACAACACCTGCGTCAGGCGCTGCGTCTGCGGTTCTGCCCGCTGACCGTCGCTACGCGTCGCCAGAGAAAGGATCAGTTCCCGACAAAGCGGAGATATTTTTAACGTACAACATCTTCCCGGCAAAGTGACCGCATCCGGTTCGATAAACAGAAAGCAGAGCTCCGCGCCTGCCGTAACATGGTTACTGTGAGGAACGCCGCCGGGGATCCAGACTGCGTACTGCGGCGGCACCATCCACATAGCGCACTCAACATCACAGGTGACGGCCCCGTGCAATGCCATAATCAGTTGCCCTTTACGATGCTGATGCTGTGCACTGAACAGCTCGTCCGGGCGGGCGCGGATACGAAACGCCACGGCGGCATCGTGGTGAAGATCGGGGTCGTATCCGTCGAGTCGCAGGCTGTACATTATTTTGTCCGAAATTAGCGATAAACTGTCATTTTAGCTTGATTCGTTACGCAGATAAACGCGGTAAGGTACGGCCTCACCTGTTGATATGAGAGAACAATGACTTCTTCACCACCACGCGGCAACCACGGAGCCCTGTTGATTGCGGGTATCCTGATGATTGCCACCACGCTACGCGTGACGTTTACCGGCGCCGCCCCTTTGCTGGATGCGATTCGCACGGATTATGGTCTCACGACGGCCCAGACAGGGCTATTAACCACCCTGCCGCTGCTGGCGTTCGCGCTGGTTTCTCCCCTTGCCGCAGGCATTGCCCGTCGTATTGGTATGGAACGCAGCCTCTTTGTCGCGATGTTACTGATTTGCGCCGGGATTGCCGTGCGTTCTCTGTCATCCGCCTCATTGCTGTTTCTCGGCACCGCCATCATCGGTTGTGGTATCGCCCTCGGCAACGTGTTGCTGCCGGGTCTGATCAAGCGCGATTTTTCGCAGCACGTCGCCAGACTGACCGGCGCTTATTCCCTGACGATGGGGGCCGCCGCCGCGCTGGGCTCTGCGCTGGTGGTTCCACTGGCGCTGAGCGGATTCGGCTGGCGCGGTGCGCTGCTGCTGCTGATGGTGTTCCCACTGCTGGCATTTCTGGTCTGGCTGCCGCAATGGCGCAATACCGCCCACGCGAACGTGACCACCTCGCGCACTTTGCATGCGCGCGGCATCTGGCGTTCGCCGCTGGCCTGGCAGGTGACGTTATTTCTTGGGATTAACTCGCTGATTTATTATGTGATCATCGGCTGGCTGCCGGCTATCTTAATCAGCCACGGTTACAGTGAGGCACAGGCCGGCTCGCTGCACGGTTTGCTCCAGTTGGCGACCGCCTCTCCCGGTTTACTCATTCCGCTGGTGCTGTACCGTTTTCACGATCAGCGCAGCATCGCCGCGCTGGTGTCGTTCATGTGTGCAGTGGGTGCGACAGGGTTCTGGTTTATGCCGGGTCAGGCGGTGCTGTGGACGCTGCTGTTTGGATTTGGCTCCGGCGCGACGATGATTCTGGGGCTGACCTTCATCGGCCTGCGCGCCAGTTCAGCACATCAGGCGGCAGCACTTTCCGGCATGGCGCAATCCGTCGGCTATTTATTAGCCGCTTGCGGGCCGCCCCTGATGGGCAGGATCCATGACACCCAGGGAAGCTGGCAGATCCCGCTGCTGGCCGTTGCAGCGTTGGCGGTCGTGATGGCGGTCTTCGGCCTCTATGCCGGGCGTAATAAAGAGATAACAGACTGAACGATTCAGGGCAGACTCACCGCTCTGCCCTGATGATTAGCCTTGCGCGGCGCGCAGCATCGCCTGTACAAGAGGAACCGGTTTACCCGCCAGCGCGCCCCGTTCGTGCTGAAACAGGGTCGCCACATAGAAGGGATGCGTGACCAACTCCACCGCCCGAATCTCGCCGTTATCATCCCAGCCTGTCACGCGCAGATCGCCGCTTTCCAGTTCAGCCGCGAACGCCTCTGCAATGCCATAGTTGCAGTGATAGGCTTCTGAAATCACCGGCTGGCCATACGCTTTGGCAATCAGAGTGTTGGGTCGCAGTTCGATAGCGTCGGTTTTTTCCACCAGCGAACAGATGAGTGGCGCAATGACCATCCGGCCTGTCGTGTCAGTTTCCGCATGGGCGGCATCCGACCACCCCAGCACGTTACGAGCGTATTCGAGGATGGCATGTTGAAAACCGCCGCAGGTTCCCAGGAAGGGAATGCCGTTTTCGCGGGCATAACGGATGGCAGTCAGCGCGCCTTGCGTATTTTTGTATGGACTACCGGGTACTACCCAGATGGCGTCATAGCCGACCAGATCTTCTGCGCTGGTGATTTCGGTGCTGGCCAGCCAGTCGTAATCCGCCACCAGTTCCAGAACCGCAGCGGCGTCATCGATGGCCAGAGGAATCGCCTGATGGGCCGTGATGCCAGCGTTGTAATCACCCACCACCGCAATCCGCAGCGTATCTTTTACAGAGGATATTTCCATGGAGAATTCCTTACGTCAGAACAATTGGGGACAACATAAGGAACCTCAGCCTACCGATCTTTTACTGCCATCACAATACCTTAATTTAAGGATGGGCACGCGCAAAGTGATATAGTGATCGGGTGCTGTTTTTCTGCTTGTCGAGGCAAATGCGATGAAAAGTAAGGTTCTGGTGAGCGCCTGCCTGATGGGGCTGAAGGTGCGTTATAACGGCAGCGAGAAAGCCCGGCCAACGGCGATGTTAGCTCACCTACAGGCGGAACAGCGCCTGGTGATCCACTGCCCGGAGCTGGCCGCAGGATTGCCGACGCCTCGACCACCGGCGGAGATTGTTCAGGCCGATGGCAACGACGTCATGCAGGGGCGTGCAGCCATTGTCGAACAGAGTGGTCATGATGTCACGGCGCACTATCAGCTTGCCGCCTGGTTGGCCCTTCGTACTGCGCAAGAGACCGGCTGTGACGTTGCGCTTCTCACCGACGGCAGCCCAACCTGCGGCAGTCAGTTTATTTACGACGGCAGCTTCAGCGGTCAACGTCATCCCGGAACGGGTGTTGCCGCAGCGCTGTTACGCCAGCACGGGATAACGGTTTTTTCCGACCATCAGCTCGATGAGTTTTGCGCCTGGATTGAGGAGAGAGACAATCATGAATATTCAGTGTAAACGCGTCTACGACCCGGCAGAAAACGACGACGGCTACCGGGTGCTGGTTGACCGGCTGTGGCCGCGCGGGATCAAAAAAACGGATCTCGCGCTGAATGAGTGGGTCAAAGACCTCACCCCTTCAACAGAACTGCGCAAAGCCTTTCACGCAGAAACGATCGATTTTCATCATTTTACTGAGTTGTATCGCGCAGAACTCGCCACGCAGAAGCAGGAAGGTGAGCGACTGGCGCAGATTGCCCGCCAGCAGACGCTGACGCTGCTGTATGCCGCCAAAAACAGCGAACAGAATCACGCCCTTGTGCTGGCGGACTGGCTACGTGAGTTGTAATTTGCGGATATTCGTCGTTTCAGGCTGAATATCCGGCAGCAGCGGCATCAGGTGTTCCGCTCTCACCCAGGCAAAACCCTGCTGCCCGCTTGCCGACACCACCTCCCCCGTCACCAGCCAGAGCGCACGCGGCGTCTCTTTCGGTAGCATCGTGGTAAATCCATTCACTGGATTAATAAATACCTCACCCGGTTGGCAGAGATGAAATAATTCAACCGACTTGCCAATGTTGCCGCGCCCGGCAGGCGTTTTCGCACCAATGATTAGCGCCAGGGAACCCGGCTTTAGCTGGAACATACTTCTCTCATTGCGCTCTCGCGACTCTGGTTAAGACAATTCCGAGAAATAATAGCCTGCCGGGTGCCTGCGTGTCACGCCCTGGCCGCTCGCAGAATAAGCGAAAAGCGCGAGGATAAAACCCCTTTTGTCCCCCATTAACCCCTGTTATCCTTGCAGCTCTTTGCATAATTCAGACAGGTGATCGCATGAGACTGGGCGTACTGTTTCCCGTCGTCATTTTCATTACGGCCGTGGTTTTTTTGGCCTGGTTTTTTATCGGTGGCTATGCCGCACCGGGGGCGTAAATCATGAAAAAAACGACGCTGATTATGATTGTCGTTGCGGTAGTTGTGGTGCTGGGTACCGAACTGGGCTGGTGGTAACACCTGGCCCAAAATGACAAAGGCCACCCTCAGGTCGCCTTTTGTCAGTCAATTTTTGCGTCTTAGCTTTTGATTTTTCTGTAGATAAACAGCACTACGATAGCACCAATAATCGCCACCGCGAAGCTGCCGAAATTAAAGCCGTCCACTTTCCCAAAGCCAAGCAGGGTACTGATCCATCCCCCCACCACGGCACCGACGATCCCCAGAATGATCGTCATAAAGAATCCACCACCATCCTTACCAGGCATAATCCACTTCGCCAGAATACCTGCAATCAGACCAAAAATAATCCATGAAATAATGCCCATTTTTTCCTCGCTTATCGATTTTACGTTAGCGGTTTATTCGCCGTTAAAAAGGATAGCACATCGTCAGGAAATTGAAATTTGTGATGTACATCACCTTATTGAGCTTTCTGATTTCTCCCACAAAAGATGGGGTTGCAAGTTTAGATGATAAAGATTATCTTTCTCATTACTGAATAGTTGAGTAAATAACTCAGGTATTTAGTACGACATTGCTCACATTGCTTCCAGTATTTCTTGCCCGCCTTCGTGCGGGCTTTTTTTTGACGCCAGCTCGTCATTTATGTCGAATTCACTGTCATTTTTCCTGTCGGCTCTGCCTGGAGTCGCGTCAACGCTGACTTTGCCACTCTGGCACGTATTGTGCTTATCCTCTGCGTCATGACGACAACCCGAAGCTTCAGCGGCTCCGCGCTGGCTTCGTCACAATTTGCGCTATTTCAGCTTTTAACAGGTCTGTTATTGATGAAAAAAATCACCAGTGTCTGTCCCTACTGTGGGGCCGGGTGCAAGCTTAAGCTTGTTGTTGAAAATAACAAAATCATCCGCGCCGAAGCGGCTGAGGGCGTTACCAACCAGAACCAGCTTTGTCTGAAAGGGTACTATGGCTGGGACTTCCTCAACGATACCCGCCTTCTGACCCCTCGCCTCACCCGTCCGATGATCCGCTACCAAAAAGGCGGCAAATTTACCCCGGTCAGTTGGGATGAAGCGATCCGCTATACCGCCCGACGTTTACTGGAAATTCGCGACAGCGAAGGCCCGCGCGCCATTATGACTACCGGTTCCTCACGCGGCACCGGCAATGAAACCAACTATGTAATGCAGAAATTCGCCCGAGCGGTCCTCAACACCAACAACGTCGACTGCTGCGCCCGCGTGTGTCACGGACCTTCAGTGGCCGGACTCCAGGAAACGCTGGGCAATGGCGCGATGAGTAATTCCATCAGCGACATAGAAAACTCCAAATGCCTGCTGATCTTCGGCTACAACTGTGCAGACTCTCACCCGATTGTGGCGCGTCGGGTGATCAACGCGCGTCAGAATGGCGCGAAGATTATTGTTTGCGATCCTCGCCGCATAGAAACCGCCCGCATTGCTGACCAGCATCTGCAGCTGAATAACGGTTGCAATATGGCGCTGGTAAACGCCTTTGGTTACGTCCTCGTTGAAGAACAGCTTTACGATAAAGAATACGTACACAAGCATACGCAAGGGCTGGATGCCTATTGGCAGACGGTTAAGGACTATTCGCCGGAAGCCGTCGAGCACTTAACCGGCGTTCCGGCCTCACAGGTGCGTCAGGCGATGCGGACCTTTGCCGCAGCCCCTTCCGCAACCGTAATGTGGGGGATGGGCGTGACGCAGTTTGGTCAGGCCGTCGATGTGGTACGCGGATTATCGAGCCTTGCGCTGTTGACCGGTAACCTCGGTCGTCCTCACGTGGGTGTCGGCCCGGTTCGAGGACAGAACAACGTCCAGGGAGCCTGCGATATGGGCGTATTACCTAATCTCTTTCCCGGATATCAGGATGTTACCGATGCGGCCGTCAGAGAGAAATTCGCCAGCGCCTGGGGAATCGACGCCAGCCGGATGGACGACAAGGTCGGCACACGCATCACCGAAGTTCCGCATCTGGCGCTGGAAGGCAAAATCAAAGCCTACTACATCATGGGGGAAGATCCGCTGCAAACAGAAGCCGATCTGGGACTGGTGCGCGACGGTTTCGCGGCGCTGGATTTTGTCGTGGTACAGGATATTTTCATGACCAAAACCGCCGAGATGGCGGACGTTATTTTACCCGCCACCTCCTGGGGGGAGCACGGCGGCGTATTCACCTGTGCCGATCGGGGCTTCCAGCGCTTTGAAAAGGCCATTGAACCTACCGGTGACGTGAAGCGCGACTGGGAAATTATCAGCCTGCTTGCCAGCGAAATGGGCTACCCCATGCACTATGAAAACAATCAGCAAATCTGGGATGAGATGCGTGAGCTGTGCCCGCTGTTCTATGGTGTGACTTACGAAAAGATGGGCGATATGGGACATGTCCAGTGGCCCTGCCCCGACCTTGACCACCCCGGTACGCCATATCTGTATGAAAACAGCCGCTTTGACACAAAAGACGGTAAAGGCAAGTTGTTTGCCGCACCGTGGCGCGCCCCTGCGGAAGTCCCTGACGAGGTGTATCCACTGGTCTTGTGTACGGTGCGCGAAGTCGGTCACTATTCCTGTCGTTCTATGACCGGTAACTGTGCCGCGCTGCAGGCGCTTGCCGATGAACCCGGCTATGTGCAAATCAGCTTGCAGGATGCGCAAAAGGCGGGCATTCGCCATCGCGACCTGGTGTGGGTTAGCTCGCGCCGGGGAAAAGTGATCAGTCGGGCGGATGTCTCCGAACGTATTAATCACGGGGCAGTGTATATGACCTATCAATGGTGGATTGGCGCGTGCAATGAATTAACGCAGGATAATCTCGACCCTATCTCAAAAACGCCGGAAACCAAGTATTGTGCGGTTAAGGTCGAGAAGATTGTCGATCAGCAGTGGGCCGAACGCTATGCTGCGCAGACCTACCGTGACATGAAGACGCGACTTTGCGAGGCGATTGAATAGCGTAACGACATCGCGTAGCGGGTGAAATGAGCTCAAACCACCTCCAGTGGAGGTGGTTTGAGTTTGATAATAAAAAAGCACCCTCTCTTTATAAGATGATGCTTTCATTAGCGCTGGTTGTCGATGACCGCTAGATCAAATTAATTTTGATGTCATAGCTTTCCAACCCAGTCATTTTCTCTCGCGCCGTAAACTGGATATCAGAGACTTCTTTACCTGTCTTTTTTTTGAGCTCAACTATTTTTTTGGTAATAAAATCAGAAATATCCGCTTCAGTTTTTCTCTTTAACTCTTCGATTTTCATTATGCACCTCTTGGTCTGTAACGGCACCGATGCCCCCAGCAGATCCCATGATTCATGTGAAAACTTATACAACCACTGATATCTATAAACGATATGCAGTAAAGTTTCAATAATCAAGAGGTTAGTGGATATGGTTTATACCAAACCTGCTCAAGAAGCAAACAACAATCCGCAGTTTTACTGCCGTTCATAGAGGACTATGAGTCGTTATTTAAAGAGCTTTGATGCCGCCGCAATAATTTCTTCCGAAGTGACAGCCCGATCAGAGGCAACATGAACTATTTTATGATCTCCAGTGAGAGACGGGAAACCTGCGGACATGACTTGCAGGTGTGCCTTTTCCCCATTAGGGTACTCACGCATTATTGTAGTAATACTCTTCATGACTGATACGACTACTGCCGATTCTGAATTAAAAAATACTATCACTTTTTTCATAATTATTCCGTGATGATTCCGTTAATAAGAATAGCTTAAAAATAAAAAAGGCTCCCAAAGGAGCCTGAATTTTATTTTCTGAAATCCAATGGAGACTGACCAGAACGAATGTACATTGCAATATTATCGAATGTTATCATTGTAGTTTTGCAAAAAATACATTTCGCGCCGAAAGGATTTCTATCAGTGACATCGAAAGACGATGTTCTGTACTGAGACCCATGGCAACAAGGGCATCTGAAGTGAATATTATTAGTAATAGCAGTTTCCTTAAAGCGCCACGACGTTAACTGCCGAGGGACCTTTTGGACCTTGCTCGATACCGAACTCGACTTCCTGATTCTCATTCAGCGTCTTAAAATCGTTACTCTGGATAGCAGAGAAATGGACGAATACATCCTTACTACCATCTTTTGGAGTGATAAAACCAAAACCTTTTTCAGGATTGAACCATTTAACTAAACCAGTCATTTTGTTAGACATAATCATTACCTTTTTGAGTAAGCCCTTGGGCAGAATGGTCCGAAGAAAAATTATCAGAGAGGAAAAACCAACAAGGAAGTCTCAACAGGAACAAATAATAAAACTATTCTAGTGACTGCTTCAGATAAATTCATAACAAACCAGAACTCCATTAACGCATGATTAACGCGACATAGCAAGGTATAGTTTTGTAAGTCAGTTAACCCGCTACTAACGAACAAAAAAATAATATAAATAGCTTTAACCAGAAATTATGCCATGCTGATTCTGACCTTTATCTATCGCCCTAAGTTGTGAGGGATTTTGGCTCATGGAAGAGTCTCATTTTCCCCCTTCGCTTTTCTGTTTTTCAGCGACAGAACATACTGTTACGTTAATCGACGATATTTTTTGTGACTCTTCTCCCGACAATACACTTTTAGTGTTTCTTCAGGACTCATATGTCTTTGACAAGTCACTCCTGCCATGTCGCGTTCATCAGCGATGACAACCTAACGTTCATGCTTCTGGTGCAATATCTACGAGCATGTCGCGTACAATCCGGCGTTGGCTACGGTTGTTTTGCTTGTGACGACAGCGACAAGATCTGCGGTGTGCTTTGCGGCATCAGTCCAGGGCTACGCACCGATGGTCCATAAAAATGGTGTCTGGGGACTGGCAACTGCGCGGCTTTTTAATGAAGCACCCAGGCAGTTAGCGCAGCAACAAAGCTCGGACAAAATAGGTGGTAACAAGCGTATTGCGTTATATACTTTTCGCGCGCGCCACGGCATGAACAACCTGGCCGTTGCTGCAGTTCGTTATCCTAAACGATATGGCTGCGGCATCCTCCGTTTTGGCCATGCGAAAAGGAGTGAGTAATGGACTATGTACAGCAGATGCGCAGCATGATTGGTCATCGTTTACTTTTACTGGCGGGTTCTAATGTCGTTCTGACAGACCAAAATCAGCGTATCCTCCTGCAACATCGACGGGACGGAACATGGGGCCTGCCCGGTGGGCTTCTTGAACCGGGTGAGTCTTTGGAAGAAACAGCCATACGTGAAGTTAAGGAAGAAACAAATCTTGATGTCCACAACCTGACTTTATTGGGCGTTTTTTCCGGTCCGGAATATACATTTACACTTCACAACCAGGACAAAATCAACGTCGTTACATCCCTTTTCTGGTCTGGTGACTGGAGTGGAGAAATAGTGAATGACCCCGAAGAAGGGCTGGAGCTTGCTTTTTTTTCTCCGAATGATTTACCTAACAATATGGACAAAGAATATCAGGTTTATATAAGCCATTATCTGGCATGGTTAAAATGAACCAGCCGAATGTGTGATAGCTCATGCCTGCATAGACTGTAACTGTATTTCCCGTTCACTTACCCGTCGTAACAGTTGCGGCACGACAGGGACGAGATATGCAGCGCCGAAGACGTTCGAAGTCATCGGTCGCGGTCTTCGCGGCGATCGCGCCTTCCATACCTTTAACGATCAGGTCCGCGGCTTCGAACCACTGCATGTGGCCCAGCAGTGCATAGAGAAAATTTGTTCAACACTATGATAAATATCAACTTATTCAACTTTCAGCCTGTAAAAAGGCTCAATCACTCATGACGCAGCACCTTGATTAACAAAATTATATTTGTCGTTTTGGGAAAGTTTTCTGCTCTGTTTTGAAGCAACTTAGTTTTCTTTTGGTTAGTACTTTGTGGTGTGAATTAGACTAACCTGCCTCGAATAAACATCAGGACTCGGGGCCAGTTATGAGCGAATAGCGAACATAGTTTCGTCGATACTGCCGGCTTTTATTGCGTGTCAGTGGCTCAACCCGTAATAGATTTACTCATATTGATACCCGTCACTCCGAATCCGCTGGTTTCATAGACATGCCGGGCGCGAGCATTATCACCTGCAACACGCAATCTGATCTCTTTAAAACCTTTCGCCAGCAGATACTCTTCGAAAGCACGTAGAGATTGTTTGCCAAGTCCCAATCCCTGACAGGAGTTGAAAATATGAAAATCGTAGATAAAAACAGTGCGCTTAGTCGAGTCTGGTTTGTACCAGAGATAACCTACATGATTGTTAGTATTGTCCGAATGAGCAACAATACACATTAATACTTGCCCATGTGTATTAATTCCATCGGGAAGCATTTCCGCTATTTCCTGCTTCGCTCTGGCAAGAGAATCACGAGGGGAGACCATGTAGTTTGATTCGATCTCATATGCATAATCATTAACGAAATATTCGAGATAAGCAGGATACTCATCTTTTGTCATCGCTCGAAAAGAAATCATATCGGAATCCTCAACCTTATCATGCTGAAAAATATGAATATATTAATAACAACGCAGATCTCTATCGTCAATCATGTTCACGTCTAAATATGCGTTCAGGCCAGGTGATTAGCATAAGATAGCTAAACAACGCGCCGTTCAGGCTGCGGATATCCTGGTGACATCGGTAAAAGTAGTAAACGGGCCTGTTCTGCTTATGGGTCATTGGGTGATGAATCGACTGATTGCAAAGGAACTCGTATCGATGGGCTGGAAAGAGTATCGTCGACAGGGCAACGGTTACTGGAACGCTGTTATCTACAGCTTACTGTAAGTAAAAATCTTGATTAAACATTCAATATATCCAACCTCTTGAGTCTACCAGGCCCGCTTCTGGCTCTGACCAGCCCTTCAGGCTGGAATTACACGTAAAGAGCCTTGTACCATTTTTAATGAAGGAGTTCGCATGCTAAAGGTCATCGCCGAAGATTTTATCAAACTTGAGTGTGTCGAAACCGTTCTCCCTTTCTACCGCGAACTCATCGCCGCAACAAAGAAAGAGCCCTTGTGTATTGCTTATGATTTGTACCAGGATGAAAAGGATCCGGGGCATTTTATTTTCATTGAAGAGTGGCCTGACCGGGCAGCACTCGATGCACACTGCGCCAGCGAGCATTTCACTCGGCTTGTTCCTTTGATTGATCAATACGCGCGTAAAGCGGCGCAGTACATTCTGATGGATGGTCGGGTGGAACCAGAGAGATAACGTTCGATTCTGGCATGAAGTGGACTAACCCAGAGTCGAAGCCAATTCTACGCAAGACCTAAAATAATCCTCTATCCATTTAACGATTTTCCAGCTCAAGATAATCCGCATTGCTGATCGAGTCCGCGCCCCCAAAATCCAATAACCCGTCGAAGTCTCCATTCGTGGGATGAGTAATCTTCTCCCTGAAAAAAGTGCATGAAACTAAAACGGGTCTATTTACACGCTGACCTAACGCTTATCGGCTGAAAGCAAAACTATTTTGGGGCAGAACGTTAAAAGGGGTAAAAAAAACGGGAACCCATCGGCTCCCGTTCTTGTTTAACCCAGATACTGGATTACATGTTTTCGATGATCGCGTCACCAAACTCTGAACATTTCAGCAGTTTAGCGCCTTCCATCAGACGTTCGAAGTCATAGGTCACGGTCTTCGCGGCAATCGCGCCTTCCATGCCTTTAACAATCAGGTCTGCGGCTTCGAACCACTGCATGTGGCGCAGCATCATCTCAGCGGACAGGATGATAGAGCCCGGGTTAACTTTGTCCTGACCGGCGTATTTCGGCGCCGTACCGTGCGTTGCTTCGAACAGCGCGCACTCGTCACCAATGTTTGCGCCAGGGGCGATACCAATACCACCTACCTGTGCAGCCAGAGCGTCAGAGATGTAGTCACCGTTCAGGTTCATACAGGCGATCACATCATATTCGGCCGGACGCAGCAGGATCTGTTGCAGGAACGCATCGGCAATCACATCTTTAACCACGATCTCTTTACCGGTGTTCGGGTTCTTGATTTTCATCCACGGGCCGCCATCGATCAGTTCAGCACCGAATTCTTCACGCGCTAACTGGTAACCCCAGTCTTTGAACGCGCCTTCGGTGAACTTCATGATGTTGCCTTTATGAACCAGGGTCAGAGAGTCACGGTCGTTAGTGATCGCGTATTCGATCGCCGCACGAACCAGACGCTTGGTACCGTCTTCGGAGCACGGTTTGATACCGATACCGCAGTGTTCAGGGAAGCGAATTTTCTTCACGCCCATCTCTTCACGCAGGAATTTAATCACTTTTTCTGCATCTGCAGAGTCCGCTTTCCACTCGATACCGGCGTAGATGTCTTCTGAGTTTTCACGGAAGATAACCATGTCGGTCAGTTCCGGATGTTTAACCGGGCTTGGGGTGCCCTGATAGTAACGAACTGGACGCAGGCAAACGTACAGGTCAAGTTCCTGACGCAGCGCAACGTTCAGAGAGCGAATACCGCCACCAACCGGGGTGGTCAGCGGGCCTTTAATCGCCACGCGGTAGTCACGAATCAGATCCAGGGTTTCCGTCGGCAGCCAGACGTCCTGGCCGTATACCTGGGTGGATTTCTCACCGGTGTAAATTTCCATCCAGGAGATTTTACGCTCGCCTTTATAAGCTTTCTCAACGGCAGCGTTGACAACTTTGATCATCGGAGGGGTAACATCAACACCGATGCCGTCGCCTTCAATGAATGGGATAATCGGATTGTGCGGCACATTTAGCTTGCCGTCTTTCAGGGTGATTTTTTGACCTTCTGCCGGAACAACTACTTTGCTTTCCATTCACCTCTCCTTCGAGCGCTTCTGGTTGCTCGTCTGTCATCGCGCTGCATGTGCTTTTGCGTCCTGCTGCACGACTGCGTTAGAGCAATTTTTTGTTAATGTTTTGTAATGAGCATGTCAATACTACCCTAATGTTCGCTGCCATGAAAGACACTCGTTATTAGGCTATAATGCGGCAATTGATAAGATCTGAAAATACCATGCAAAAAACTTCTTTTAGAAATCACCGGGTTGAGCGATTCAGCCAGCGACAAGTCACTAAGCGTCGGAAAGAAAACCAGCCAAAACGCGTGGTTTTGTTCAATAAACCTTACGATGTTTTGCCACAATTTACCGACGAGGCTGGACGCAGCACGTTGAAAGATTTCATCCCTGTGCAGGGCGTTTACGCCGCAGGTCGTCTCGACAGAGATAGCGAAGGGTTGCTGGTGCTCACCAATGACGGCACATTACAGGCGCGACTGACGCAGCCCGGCAAGCGTACCGGGAAGATTTACTACGTGCAGGTAGAAGGTGAACCGACGGCGGAGGCGCTGGAGGCGCTGCGCAATGGCGTGACGTTAAACGATGGGCCCACCCTGCCTGCCGGTATTGAAGTGGTCGCGGAGCCCGAGTGGCTGTGGCCGCGCAATCCGCCCATTCGCGAACGTAAGAACATCCCAACCTGCTGGCTAAAAGTGACCTTATATGAAGGCCGTAACCGCCAGGTGCGACGAATGACCGCACACGTTGGTTTTCCCACATTGCGCCTGATCCGTTACGCGATGGGCGATTACACCCTGGAGAACCTGGCCAACGGTGAATGGCGAGATGCCACTGAAGAAGAAAATAAAGGATAGGTCATGTTCAAACCGCACGTCACGGTCGCCTGCATCGTTCATGCAGAGGACAAATTTTTAATCGTTGAAGAAACCATCAACGGCAAAGCGCTATGGAATCAGCCCGCCGGGCATCTGGAAGCAGATGAAACGCTGGAGCAGGCCGCTGCTCGGGAGTTGTGGGAAGAGACTGGCATAAAAGCGCAGCCTCAGCACTTCATTCGCATGCATCAGTGGATTGCACCGGACAGCACGCCGTTTTTGCGGTTTCTGTTTTCCATTGAACTTGCCAATATGTGCGACACCGAACCCCATGACAGCGATATCGACTGTTGCCGTTGGGTGAGCGCTGACACCCTCCTCAACGCCCCAAACCTGCGTTCTCCGCTGGTTGCCGAAAGCGTTCGCTGCTATCAGAGCGGAATGCGTTACCCGCTGGAGACGATCGGCGCATTTAACTGGCCGTTTACAGAGGGTGTCAAGTAAGGGGCTGCGTGCTAGAATATGCCGCCTTGAAGTTCAATGTCGTGAGTATTCCAATGTCAGAAAGCCCAAAAAAAGTGATCGTCGGCATGTCCGGCGGTGTCGATTCCTCCGTTTCCGCCTGGCTGTTGCAACAACAGGGTTATCAGGTAGAAGGCCTGTTCATGAAGAACTGGGAAGAGGACGACGGTGAGGAATATTGCACAGCGGCAGCCGATCTGGCCGACGCTCAGGCCGTCTGCGACAAGCTCGGCATTGAACTGCACACCGTAAACTTTGCGGCAGAATACTGGGATAACGTCTTTGAACTGTTCCTTGAAGAGTACAAAGCGGGCCGTACGCCGAATCCGGATATTCTGTGCAACAAAGAGATCAAATTTAAAGCCTTCCTGGAGTTCGCAGCAGAAGATCTGGGCGCAGATTACATCGCTACCGGACACTATGTTCGTCGGGCGGATGTCGACGGTAAGAGCCGCCTGCTGCGCGGAGTAGATAGCAATAAAGACCAGAGCTACTTCCTCTACACGCTGGGCCATGAGCAGATCGCGCAAAGTCTGTTCCCGGTTGGCGAGCTGGAAAAACCGCAGGTGCGCAAAATTGCCGAAGACCTGGGGCTGGTAACCGCGAAGAAAAAAGATTCTACCGGCATTTGCTTCATCGGCGAGCGTAAGTTCCGCGAGTTTCTGGGCCGCTATCTGCCGGCACAGCCGGGTAAAATCATTACCGTGGACGGCGAAGAGATTGGTCAGCATCAGGGGCTGATGTACCACACTCTGGGTCAGCGTAAAGGTCTGGGCATCGGTGGTACCAAAGAAGGAACGGAAGATCCGTGGTACGTGGTGGACAAAGATGTTGAGAACAACATTCTGGTGGTTGCTCAGGGTCATGAGCATCCGCGTCTGATGTCCGTCGGTCTGATTTCGCGGCAGCTGCACTGGGTCGATCGTCTGCCGTTCACCGGCACGATGCGCTGCACGGTGAAAACCCGCTACCGCCAGACCGACATTCCGTGCACCGTTAAAGCCCTGGATGCCGAACGCGTCGAGGTGATGTTTGACGAGCCGGTGGCCGCCGTCACCCCAGGCCAGTCAGCGGTCTTTTACCGCGGCGACGTGTGCCTCGGCGGCGGCATTATCGAGCAGCGACTGCCCCTGCCGGTATAATTATTCTCAACAGACTGATACAAGGAAGCAGTGATCGTGGCAAAGAATTATTATGACATCACCCTCGCACTGGCTGGAATCTGCCAGTCAGCACGCCTGGTGCAACAACTGGCGCACCAGGGACATTGTGATGCCGATGCGCTCCACGTCTCACTGAACAGCGTTATCGATATGAACCCCAGCTCAACGCTGGGCGTGTTCGGCGGCAGCGAGGCCAATCTGCGCCTCGGTCTGGAAACCCTGCTCGGCGTGCTGAATGCCAGCAGCCGTCAGGGGCTGAATGCGGAACTGACTCGCTATACGCTTAGCCTGATGGTGCTCGAGCGTAAACTCACCGCCGCCAAAGGCGCGCTCGATACGTTGGGCGAGCGGATCAACGGCCTGCAACGCCAGCTCGATCACTTTGATCTGCAGTCTGAAACGCTGATGAGTGCGATGGCCGGTATCTATGTCGATGTTATCAGCCCGCTGGGTCCGCGCATTCAGGTGACCGGTTCCCCTGCCGTGTTGCAAAGCCCGCAGGTACAGGCCAAAGTTCGCGCTTCGCTTCTGGCCGGCATTCGCGCCGCCGTGCTCTGGCATCAGGTCGGCGGGGGCCGTCTACAGTTAATGTTTTCTCGTAATCGCCTGACG
Source organism: Citrobacter sp. T1.2D-1 (assembly GCF_950098555.1). Lineage (NCBI taxonomy): Bacteria > Pseudomonadati > Pseudomonadota > Gammaproteobacteria > Enterobacterales > Enterobacteriaceae > Citrobacter > Citrobacter sp. T1.2D-1. The sequence continues at coordinate 37,616 of NZ_CATNHH010000004.1, read as the reverse complement.
ACTCAGGCAAAACAAATTCTTGCTCATTTAACCCCGGAGTTGTGATCTATGGAATTATCCTCACTGACCGCCGTTTCCCCTGTCGATGGACGCTACGGCGATAAAGTCAGCGCGCTGCGCGGGATTTTCAGCGAATATGGTTTGCTGAAATACCGTGTACAAGTAGAAGTACGCTGGCTGCAAAAACTGGCCGCGCACGCAGCGATCAAGGAAGTTCCTGCTTTTGCTGCCGACGCAATCGGTTTCCTCGATGCTATCGTCGCGAACTTCAATGAAGAAGATGCGGCGCGTATTAAAACCATCGAGCGCACCACTAACCACGACGTCAAGGCGGTCGAGTATTTTCTGAAAGAGAAAGTGGCGAATGTCCCGGAACTGCATGCGGTGTCCGAATTCATTCACTTCGCCTGTACCTCTGAAGACATCAACAACCTGTCTCACGCGCTGATGCTGAAAACCGCCCGTGATGAAGTGGTGCTGCCTTACTGGCGTCAACTGATTGACGCGGTCAAAGATCTGTCCGTGCAGTATCGCGATATTCCCCTGCTCTCCCGCACCCACGGCCAGCCGGCTACGCCGTCAACCCTGGGCAAAGAGATGGCTAACGTGGCTTATCGTATGGAACGTCAGTTCCGCCAGCTTAACCAGGTGGAAATCCTCGGCAAAATCAACGGTGCCGTCGGTAACTATAACGCCCACATTGCCGCTTATCCGGAAGTGGACTGGCATCAGTTCAGCGAAGAGTTCGTCACTTCGCTGGGTATTCAGTGGAACCCGTACACCACGCAGATTGAGCCGCACGACTACATTGCTGAACTGTTTGACTGTATCGCCCGCTTTAACACCATTTTGATCGACTTCGATCGCGACGTCTGGGGTTACATCGCGCTGAACCACTTCAAGCAGAAAACCATCGCCGGTGAAATTGGCTCTTCCACCATGCCGCACAAAGTGAACCCAATCGACTTCGAAAACTCCGAAGGCAACCTGGGCCTGTCTAATGCGGTGCTTCAACATCTGGCGAGCAAACTGCCGGTTTCCCGCTGGCAGCGCGATCTGACCGACTCCACCGTTCTGCGTAACCTGGGCGTGGGTATCGGCTATGCGCTGATCGCCTACCAGTCCACCCTGAAAGGGGTGAGCAAGCTGGAAGTAAACCGCGACCGTCTGTTGGACGAGCTGGATCACAACTGGGAAGTACTGGCCGAGCCGATCCAGACCGTGATGCGTCGTTACGGCATTGAAAAACCGTACGAGAAGCTGAAAGAGTTAACCCGTGGTAAGCGCGTCGACGCTGAAGGTATGAAGCAATTTATCGACAGCCTGCCGCTGCCGGACGACGAGAAAATCCGCCTGAAAGCCATGACCCCGGCCAACTATATTGGTCGTGCGATCACTATGGTTGACGAGCTGAAATAAATACCTGGCCCGGTGGCACAACGTCACCGGGCCGACTTCCTGCACATCGCTTGCGCCGCCATCCGGCACTTCCCTCCCTCTTTCCCCCGGTTTATGAAATGTTTATCCCCGCAACTCCATAATCAGCGTTAAACTGCGCACATAAAAAACAAACAGATTTTAAAACATACATTTATAACAATATCAATATGTTGAAAAGGACTCAATCAGACGATAACAGATAATATCAGCTATTTCATCACCCCCAGAGTTACCCCTAAACTATTTTTTACCCCCAAATATGCCCCAAATTATTTGACGTTAGCTATAGGGCAGAATCGTCTACCAGGGCGGGATCAGTCCAAGGTTTAAAGGGCAGCTTTGAGCTGTTGAACTCACATCGAAAAACGGACCTTCAAATCCGAACAGGTTTAATTGATTAACCATGACTGTCAGTTACGCCATCGTTAACATGAAGTAGATCGAGTAATTCCTCATCCCATTTTTAACAAATACACAATGGCAAGAAAAATAGATTATGGCTCATGACAAGTAGAGTGATTCATTTGTATAAAGATGACTTCGCCTTCAGGACGCGTTTTGAACCTGCGATGCATCCACAGGTATTGCTCAGGGACACGGAGAATTTCACACTCGATGATCTTGTTCATATAAGCCGCTGCGGCGACCTTGTCTTCCCCTGGATAGCCTGACAACGGATTGCTGATATACATGTGATAACCTTTTTTATCGCTACGACGAAACATGCTAAGTGTGATCAAGTGTGCACCAGCGAGTTTTGACAGAGCATACGTTCCGTTCGTCGTGGCTGCTTTTTTTACCGAGAAAAAAGGTGCAAAAACGCTTCCCTTAGACCCATAATCCTGATCTGGTGCAAACCATACGGCTTCCCCGGCCTTCAGCGCATGAACATAACCAGATAAATTACGTCGATTAATCATAGTCTTATTTGAACGCATACGCCCTTTTGTCTGTACCCATTCCATTAATGGATTATTGTGTGGGCGATACGTTGCCATCATAGGATGACATAAACCCATTACTCTTCCACACAATTCAAGGGACATAAAATGAATCCCGACAACCAATACTCCTCTGGTCGCACTGGTCAGGTTTTCAAGCCCTTCGACATCAAACCATTTTTTGACTCTCGCATCGCTCCAGAACCAGGCCATTCCTGTTTCCATCAGTCCCAGCCCGAGAGAAACAAAGTTTTTATTGACCATCTGGCTCCGGGCAAACGGTGTCATCCCTGGAAAGCAGAGTTCGATATTTCTAATCGCAATTCCTTCCCGGCGTTTCAGAAAGGGTATGGATATTTTTCCAAGGCCAGAGCCCAGAATATGTAAAACCGGGTAAGGAAGTTGAACGAGAAGCCACAGCAGACCCAAACCAGACCAGGTAAGCCAGTAGCGGGGATGAAGTAAATTATGAGTAAAAGTCTGTGCCATAAATTTCCTTAATGCTAATGAAGGTTATAACGCAAAAGGAAAACAATGAGACAATTCGTCTTTAGCGATGCATTTTGTTTTAGATAATTTAAATCTGTCTAAATTCAGAAAAAACAAATAATTTTGCAATGACTGGTAAAGGATTTAAAGAGTCAGGAGTGAATTGTAAACCAGCAAAGTTTTTCTATTATAAATCCATGGATTTATCATTGATACTCAAGAAATTGTCTTCTTGATTCATCATCATCAAGGTACTCAAAAGAAAGAAGGCGAATTTTGGTAAGTTTATAAAACCACTCGCAATCGTTTCGTTGAATAATTTCGCCAGGTTTAAAACATATCCCGGATGCCACCCGGATAATCGCATATTTCCCATTACTAAACCTGACCCGGTGAATACAAAAAGGTTGACCGACCTGCCCGTGACAGCTGTTCGACAGGATATGTCCTTCAATAAAAACAGATTTTTTAGATTTCATTATCATACCCTCGACAACTACAGTACAGGAGAAATGTTGTCATTTCCCAACATCACTTACGTTAAGTGGCAGAAGCTGATCAGCCGCCTATACACCAGCATTCTGAAGGTCTGAACAACAGTCCGCAGGCAGGGCACTCAAGAACCGCATCTTTTCTTAGTTTACCTGCTTTCTGATCAGCTCTGTGTGCACATATCGGGCAGGCAACATGAACTGGTCTTTCTTTAAAGTGCCTGAGTCCTTTTGTATAAGACATAATTAAAGCTCTCTGAGGAATACAATAATTATTATACGCTTTAATATAATAATAACTGGTTTAAGTTATGTTGATTTATGACTGAACCAGAAGAAGAGATATTGAAAATTAAACGTCTGATTTATGATATACTAACCTTCCATGAGAAATTTATGATGAAATCAGAAGACACCCTTGACTGGTATCCGGCACAGCTACCGCCAGTGAAAATTATTCTTGGCGAAGCCGTGCTGGCTGTGGGTAAACAGGGCCGACCGATTAATACCCGCACCTTGCTGGAATACCTTCAGGTCATGCAGGACAAACAAAAAAGGCGGGATGACAAAATCGCCATGCAGACTGCGATTGATGTTCTCAGGGATAATCAGCGCATTAACGGCAGACGTTAATGCGCCTCCGGGATCAGTGTTAGTTCTGAATGATCTCAACTATATGGTTTTGTCCGTCATCCTGCAGCGGTATTCTGTCATCAGGGAGGAGAACACCATCCAGTGTCACGCGATATTCTGCATCACCGCGTGAGACACTAATCTGATAATGGCTTTCGCCATATTGATAGGCCATAGAAAAAGACGGCCACTCATCCGGTAACCGGGCATGAACACTAAAGTCAGTACCTGAACGTTTTATCCCCAGTAATTCCTCAGTAAGTAAACGCCAGGCCCAGCCTGCGGAACCGGTATACCAACTCCATCCTGCACGTCCGGTATGGGGAGCGACGCTGTAGACATCAGCACTCATGACATAAGGCTCCGCTTTATAAATCCCGACCGAGGCTGCATTCAGAGTATGATTTATAGGGTTGAGAATTGACCAGAGTTGCCAGGCACGTTCGGCATTCCCCATCCGGGCAAATGCCATCACGGCCCAGATGGCACCATGAGTATACTGCCCTCCGTTTTCCCGCACACCGGGCAGGTAGCCCTGTATGTAACCCGGATTTGGACCGTGTCCATCGAAAGGAGGCGTTAACAGTTTGATCAGTCCCCCTTCGTTATCAACAAGGTGCTTATCCAGCGCCTGCATGGCCTTTGCGCACCGTTCCTGACTCGCGGCTCCGGACAATACAGACCAGCTCTGCGCAATCGCATCAATCCGGCAGTCCTGTGAGGCTTTCGACCCCAGGGGAGTTCCGTCGTCAAAATACCCGCGCCGGTACCATTCACCATCCCAGGCGTGGGCTTCGAGATTGCTTTGCAGGCGCAGAGCCTGTGAACGGCACATCGAGGCGATACTTTCATCCAGCCTGCGCTCCGCCAGCGCTGCAAACCGCTGCAAAATGTCATACAGGAAGAAGCCCAGCCAGACGCTTTCACCTTTGCCTTCGATACCCACCCGGTTCATCCCGTCATTCCAGTCACCAGCCCCCATCAACGGCAGACCATGCTCCCCGAACCGCTGTCCATGGCGAATAGCTTTGATGCAGTGTAACCAGAGAGTCTCTTCGGTGCCGCTGATGACCGGCGTGTCATAGATAGACTCTTCACCAGGTTGAAGCGGGCGTCCCTCCAGGTAAGGAATGCATATTTCCAGTGCATCCGTATCCCCCGTCGTTTCAACATAGTGGCAAACAGCAAGCGGCAGCCACAGGTAGTCATCGGAACAGCGGGTACGAACACCGTTGCCGTGTGGCGGGTGCCACCAGTGCTGCACATCACCCTCGATAAACTGCCGTGATGCACAGAGTATTATCTGTTCACGCATCCGGTTCGGGGCAGCATGGCTCAGTGCCAGTGTATCCTGCAGTTGATCGCGAAAACCAAATGCACCGCCAGACTGATAGTAACCACTGCGGGCCATAAGGCGACAGGCTATTGTCTGATACAACAGCCAGCCATTAACCAGTAAATTTACGGACGTGTCGGGGGTGTTAACCACGATTTTATCGAGCACATTGTGCCAGTGGTTATGAATATGGTTCAGCTCCTGGCGGACCGTATCCTCGTTCATGTAACGAGCCAGCGTCTCCTGAGCACAAACATCATTCTCCTCTGTGCCGAGGATAAAAATAAACGTCCTCTGATCTCCATCAATTAATGTAACCGTCGATTGTACCGCCCCGCAGGGATCCAGACCGGCGCCCGTCTTACCTGAAAGTCTGCGCAGTTTCATGGCCGACGGGGCGTGCAGGGAACCATTACGGCCGATAAACTCCCGGCGGTCCCCTGTCAGCGAACAATCATTACCGCTGACGGCAAAAAATGCAGTTCGGCCGCCACCATTATCACCATAAAAGTTGTTCGCCAGCACCCCGCAGCCGCCAGGCGTTCTGGTCGCATGTGTCACAATGTGAGGGGCTGAGCGAGTTCGTGATCCTCCGAGCGTCCACTCCACATAGCCTGTGACGGAGAGTTTACGTGTCCGTCCCGAAGAGTTACTGAGCGTCAGGAGCACCAGTTTAACCGGTGCCTCTTCGGCAACCAGGACCGTCAACTCGCTGTCTATACCACTCTCACGATGGGCAAAAACGCTGTAACCAAAACCATGGCGGGTCAGGTAATCACCGTGTCCGCGAACAGGCAAAGCCGTCGGTGACCAGCACTCACCGCTCTCTTCATCGCGCAGATAAAACGCTTCGCCGCTTCGATCACTCACCGGATCGTTCTCCCACGGTGTCAACCGGTATTCATGTGCATTCTCATACCAAGAGTAGGCCTGTCCTGCCTCTGAAATCACACTGCCAAAATGGGAATTTGCCAGTACGTTTGACCAGGGAGCTGGTGTCTGCGCATTTTCCCGGAGGACAATCTGATACTCCCGACCATCCTGAGAAAATCCACCGTACCCATTGAAATGGCATAACTGACTGATATCGGGGCTCCAGTCCGTATGTTGATTACGCTCGCGCACAGCGCGCGGAATGAATGCTCTGGCCGGCAATTTCAGGGTATGTATACGCTGGTTAAGCTGCTCATTAATCCCCCCCGCGCGGTCATCAAGATAAAGACAGGCCACGCTCATCAAAAGCAACTTATCCTCAGCGGAGAGATGCTCACCATTACGGACAAAAAGCCCGCCTGTTTTGTCCAGCAGACTGGCTTCAGACCCGGCATAAATTAAATCCATAATCTGATTTTGTAATCCCTGCTGGTAGCCGCCGGGGCTGTTATTCAGGATAACCAAATCAACATCCAGCCCTTTCTGTCTCCAGTAACGGTGTGCCTGAATCAGTGTGGTCACTGAGGTTATACTTTCCTCGCTGGTTATACTAAACAACACTATCGGCAGATCGCCTGAAATTGCCCAGCCCCACAGACCGGACTGACCACGCCGGTTGCGGCTGATCACCTGGCCTTCAGCGCGCAACTCCTGGACAGGGTAAAGCACAGCGCTGGCGAGACGATTGAACAAAGAGGCATCATCTTCACTGGCGTTCATCTGGCGTAATACTACCAGACTGTGAGACCAGGCCAGTTCAAAGACGCGATCGGCGATAGGGTAATCGCGATATTTTTCCAGCAGCGCCAGGCTCTGTTGACGGGTCTCACTGATGCCATAAATAATATCAATCGTGACCGGCTGCCCCGGTTGCAGAATTATGGCATGGCGAATTGCCAGTATCGGATCCAACACTGACCCCGACGTGTTGCTGAGCGACCCTCCTGCCTCTATTGCCAGGGCATCAGCAGGGTTTCTGCCACGCCCGATAAATTTTGCCCTGTCCGTTTCAAACGAGACGTTATGTCGGTTATCGCCATGTACCACCATCATGTGAAACAGGCAGGGACACGCTTCATCCGGGGAGCGCGGGCGCCGGTGGCAAAGAATAGCGTCACGCTCAGGATCCAGCTCAGTTTGAATAAACAGATTGCTGAATACCGGGTGTGTCAGATCGCTAGCATCAGGTGCCAGTACCACTTCAGCATAGGTTGTCAGTTCCAGAGAGCGGGGCTGACGCCCACGATGAATCAGTGTGAGCCGCCGCAACTCAACATCATCCTCCGGGGAGATCACCACCTGAGTTTTGACACTGACTCCCCCAAAGGTGCGTCTGAATTCAGCCCCCGCATCGGTGAATAACACTTCCTCGTCGTGTCCGCTGGTATAGCCTGTCGGTTGCCAAGTATTGCTCCACACATTTCCCGTCTGTGTATCACGGATGTAGCAGAATGCTCCCCAGTTATCACGGGTGGTATCACTGCGCCAGCGTGTTAGTGCAATATCGTTCCAGCGACTGTAACCACCGCCGCCCGCGGTCAACATCAGATGATAATGGCCGTTGGACAGGAGTTGAATATCAGGAGCTGGTGTATCCACGCCATAGAAAATACGGGGTTCATAGCGAACGGGTTTGACCCTGCCTTCATGAGATTCAAAATGGCGGCGCGGACTGTACAGATCGACCGCATCCGGTACGCGCTCTTGTAACAGCAGACTCGCTGACCGGAATACCGTACTGGACATGAATCGTTCAGTCATGGGGGCGTCAAGCAGCACATGAGCCAGTGCCTGAAATGCCATGCCCTGGTGGTGCGCCATCCAGGACTGTACCACCGCATAGAGCTGGCCGGTTGCGAGGCGTGAGGGGGTATAGTCCAGCGCTTCATAAAAGCCGTATTCGCCGTGTGCGCCATTTTTTTGCAGTCTGAACAGGTTCTCACAGGCTCTTTGTGGAGAAACCATCAGCGCCAGCATTGTGGCGTAAGGTGCGACAACCATGTCATCGGCAAGTCCCCTGCGCAGACCAAGACCCGGTACGCCAAATGCCTGATACTGATAATTATGCTGAACATCAAAAGCATGATAGCCAGACTCTGAAACGCCCCATGGTACCCCGCGTTCTTTCCCCCAGTGAATCTGGCGCATAACCGCCGACTGACTCATTTCTTCGAGCAGGCTGCCGGGCCAGGTGGGCATCACCAGATTTGGCATCAGATATTCAAACATGGACCCGCTCCATGACATCAGGGCAGTTTCACTATCAATCGTGGTAAACAGTCGACCCAGCGCGTACCAGCTTTTAAGAGGTAGCTGATTAGTCGCAATGGCAAGAAAACTGGTCAGGCGGATTTCAGACGGCAGGAGATCGTAGTGGCTCTTGTCAGGCGTATTCGTGTCACAGTTATAACCGATACTGAGCAAACTGGTTGCTTCGCTGTACAGAAAGGCGAAATCCATCCGGGCATGCTCATCCAGCCGCTGTTCAAGTTCGGTGATAATATTCAGTCGCATTCGGGCCTGCTCCATCGCTGACGCCGGTGATGTTCCTGTACCGGTTAATGTCGGACGAGCAAGCTCGCTCAACGTCGGCAGCGTCTGTTCGTTCCACGATACAGGTAACCAGCCAAGCAACAACGACCACTCATGGCAGAACTGAACCAGTTGATGCTCCAGATGTCCTGCCCAGCGAATCTGAAGGGGTGATCCTTGATGACATAACGTGGACAGATGGTTGCACTGGATGCTCATGTTTTTCAGTTCGCTGAAAAACGCCTGTGGAGAGAGTGACATCGCGCTCAGGCAGTGTTTGCGTAGCAGCCGCAGGCTGTCTGGTAGGTTTTGACCCCACTGTTTTTCCAGAATATCCAGCGTATCGCTCAGTCCTGCCAGTATCTGTTGGCTGTTTAAAACAGGCTGATGACGCATGGAGGACAGCCCTGCACGCAGCGTCAACAAATGCCCGGCCATATTGCCGCTGTCGACGCTGGAGATATAGCGTGGACTGAGGGGGATCAGCGTACGGGTGTCATACCAGTTGTAGAGATGGCCCCGGTAGTGCTCCATTTTATCCAGCGTGTCGAGCGTGAGCGACACGCGCCGGAGCACCTCTCCGCCGGGCAGGTAGCCAAAGTCCCATGCCGTCAGGTTAGCCATAAGTGAAAGACCAATATTGGTAGGTGAAGTTCGATGTGCCACCGTCGGTTGTGGTATTTCCTGATAATTATCAGGCGGAAGCCAGTTCTCTTTTGCTGTGACAAAGGTTTCAAAAAAAGCCCAGATTTCACGGCTTGTCTGGCGTAACAGCTGTTTTTGTTCCTGATTTGGCGAAAATACCTTACGCACGGGCTGGCGACTCAACCAGCTCATCAGCAGCGGTGCCACACACCATAACAAACCGATCGGCAACGCAATCCACAGCAGTTGGGGGGTAAATTGTCCGGTCAGTATTATCAGCGTCACGCCACCGGCAACATTCAGCCACATCGCCTGATAAAAACATGCAACAGTGGGTCTGGCCTGATTACTGTCCTGGCTGTGGCTGACCCACTGGCTGAGGTGACGCCTGCTTATCCCCAGTCGCCATAGCGTCACGGCGATCGCTTTCAGTGAATATCCGGCTTCGTGCGGCAGTATCGCAAAATTAAGACCGATACCTGACAGACGCTTCAGCGCGCCCGCCCCCACAAGTAACAGATGCGGCTTCAGGCGGCGGCGCAGAGGTTTATTGAGAAGGTCATGGGTGATGCAGAGGATGGCTGGCAACAGCCAAATCAGTGACAGTATGCCCAGCCAGTAAACCGGATTGGGTACCCAAAGCAGGGTGAAGTACAGCAATACCAGTAAAGAGGGGGCTACCAGACTGCGACGTAGATTATCGAGTAATTTCCAGTAAGAAAGCGCGGTCAGCGGATTCCGGGCACAGGTTCCATCGGCTTTTCTGACACGTGGTTTCAGCCAGTTAAGCAGTTGCCAGTCACCCCGGATCCAGCGTGAACGGCGTGCAACATCCGACAGATAATTATTAGGGTACTGTTCGTAGAGTAACACCTCACTCAGCAGACCCGAGCGCGCATAGCACCCTTCAAGGAGATCATGGCTGAGAACCAGATTTTCCGGACAGGTATTGGCAGTAGCCTGCATAAAAATGTCAACATCGTAAATCCCTTTGCCCACGAACGATCCTTCCCCAAAGAGATCCTGATAGATATCCGAAGACATCATCGAATAGGGGTTATTACCCGGTATGCTGCTGCGCAGGGCTGCGTAACGCCCCTGACCATCGCGTGGTATCTCCTCCGCAAGACCGGGTTGCAGAATGCCAAATCCTTTGACAACCCTCTGGCGTAGCGGATCATACTCTGGCGTATTCAGCGGATGCGCCATCGCCGCAACCAGTTTATGTGCCGTATCGCGCGGCAGCACCGTATCACTGTCCAGGGTAATGACGTATTTAATGTAACCCGGTAAAAGGTGTGCAGGCATGTCTGCAACGCTGACGAATTGCGTTCCCGGATGGCGCAACCAGCTGTTCAGTAACGCCAGTTTTCCCCGCTTGCGTTCATAACCTATCCACATTCCTTCCGCGGGGTTCCATTCAGGCTGGCGATGTAACAGATAAAAACGTGGTCGGCCGGAGGGGTAGCGCCGATTCAGCGCCTGCGTATCGGCGATAGCCTGTCTGAGCAGCGCGTGACTTTCCGGCGAGGGTTCATTTTCAGAATCAGCAAAATCAGTGAGCAGCGCGAACCTGAGATTTTCGTTTTCATTCCCAAGCCAGCAGACTTCAAGACTGGTGAGGAGCTGGATGAAACTTTCGTGGCTGGTCAGCATGCAGGGAATGACTAACATGGTGGCACTGTCAGCGGGAATACCGGCTGAAAAATCCATCCCCGGCAAGGGGCGAGGAACGCGAAAACGGGTGGTTGCATCACTGAGCAAATCGCTCATTAACTGAGTTAATGCGATAATCAGAGGTAATATCACCGCGATCAATAGCCAGTCTGCGCCCTGCATGGCGGTTTCGTGCAATATTGCTGCGGTCGCTGCGGTTGTCAGCAACGCCAGGCTTCCAAGCCATGACAGCAGGGTTATTCTGTTGAAACTGTGCCGCAAGCGTATGAGCCTTGAGGCGTCTGCCAGGAGATGAATATCCAGCGCCTGTCGACCTTCGCCCGCAAGATAATAACCAACATGATGTTCCGGTGTATCAGGCGCTTTTTCCTCTGAAAACGCCAGCGCCGTCTCAGCAACCTCAGGCTCGCTGAGACCGCTGTCTCTGGCCAGAACCTCAACTACGTGCCGGTAATGATCCCGGGTATTGAAGTGCATCCGGGGATAGATGCCGGCAGGATCATTGCGTAATGCCTGTTCGACAACGCTTATCGTTTCGGCGAAATCAGCCCAGTCCGTTTCACTCAATAAACGCAGGCCCGCGATGCTGTTACTGACGGACAGCTGGCTGGCGGCAAGCTGCTGATTGAAACTATGTATGAGAACGTCAGTGGTGATCCCCTGTTCCCGAAGGCACTGATCAACCCAGGTCAGAGGTAACGACAGCGCGTTGCCATGCCCCTGCAGGCGCCGCACCAGCTCTGCGACAAACGCGCTGGTTAACGGAGGTCGGGAGCGCGCCATATCGGCAACCACCATGATTAAATCACCAGGCGCACTCTCTGCGCATTCGACAATCCTTGTTATCCACGTATCAGCAAGGTTTCTGTCCTGCTGCGCTTTTATCACTTCCATACTGATACGACGAAGATTTTCAATCAGCGCAAGGCGCAGCATTCCCGGTAACGCCCAGACTTCACCCAGCGTCAGCGGCGTCACCTGTTGATAGGCAGTGAGATAGCTGGTCAGGCTGGCTGCATCCCAGCGACCATCGCCGTGAGCTATGGCCTCTGATGCAATATGGTAAATTCGCGGGCAATTCAGCGACATCAGCGATGGGAGACCTTTACCAAAGCTTTTCGGCAAGTGCTGGCGGACAGTGCGGATTTGTTCCTCAACCAGATAATAATTGTCCAGCAACCACTCCCCGGCGGGCATGATACTGGTCTTTTTACCCGAGTTAAGCTCATAGCAGTTTTGGGTGATGACTGCCTCATTGTCGCCGAGTCTTTTCAGAAGGTAATACGGAAGTTTATCCGGCGATATTTTATGGGTCCGTGCCAGTTTCTGACCGTAGCGTTCCATCTGGGCGGTCGAAAAGAGTTCTGACTGCAGAGTGCTTTCACCGGAAGGATCGTTCGCCGAAAACATAACGTTTCCGGAGGCATTCTCAGGAATACGGGAGCGGTTAAACCATGCTCTGGGGTTCATTTTCATAGCGTTGCTCTGATGCGACGTTAGCGCGCAGGAGCAGTTGCGAAATCAGTTCAGAAACGTTCTCTCAGGATGGGCGTAAGGCATCAGGGATTTAACAGCTGCTGGAATTTAACTTAAGTATAGAGCATGGGCTCTGAATGCTGTTTTAGTTGGGATTAGCGTCGGGAGATAAACAGAGCCTTACAGCCGGGGCAAAGCATGGCCTGATTGCGCCGGATTTTTAACAAGGGTTGAGCTGATTTTAAGCCACAAACCGGGCAGGTGGCGGTGGCGGTAGACGCACCGCTGAAAAGTTTCATTGCGTAATTGATAATAGACATAACCATTAACCTTTCAATGAATGAGCTTCACCGTATCACATGTGGTTAAGTTTTAATCTATTTATTTTGAAGCACTGAAATTCAGGAAAGGTAGATGTTCGCAGCCATAGGCCCCCTGAGATCGTTGAACCGGCAAATTTCAATGCGGTTTCCTGAGATGAGTAATTCTGATTCACGGGAGTTAACGTCCGAAATGTGAAGCAGAACGTCTTTTCGGCCATCTGAAGGGGTGATGAGGCCCTTACCACTGAAAATGTCAAAGCTTTTGACAATTCCTGTCATTTTATGGGACAAGTCAATTCCTGCTTCAGTAATACGTCGATTACCGCTTACCCAAGTGATATTTCCAATACTCGGTTATTCATCAAGATCCCGCATATCGCATCGACCGTCAGGCACCTTTCAACGTAGTCAGTTGCTGGTGAAGGGAAGCCCATAGCTAAAGTCCTCCGTTTGGATTGAAGAGCTGAAATGTACGGTTCTCACCTTCCTGCGTTGATACATCATGGAAGGTTGTCACGTACCATTCGATCCATTCGTTGGCCTGCTTCATGCTCCAGTGACAGTTAACCTTACTCAGTTCCTGGACAAACTGCTGCGTGGTGACAGTTTTCCGGCCGTTCGGTTCTTGCTGTATCGAAGCATGCCAGGCTAATTCAATATCGCTACGTCGTGACATCATTTCACCCTCTTTTGAGTGCTGGATAAAAACACAGTATAAATACTGTATATCCAACCAGTAAAGAGGGAAGGGAAAATATGTTTGTTGAGCTGGTTTATGACAAGAGAAACGTTGCTGGATTGCCAGGAGCAAGTAGCATCATTCTGGCAGAACTGACAAAGCGGGTGCACCGGATTTTTCCCGATGCCGAGGTGAAGGTAAAGCCAATGCAGGCCAATGCTTTAAACAGCGACTGCACAAAAACTGAGAAAGAAAGGCTGAACCGCATGCTTGAGGAAATGTTCGAAGAATCTGACATGTGGCTGGTGAGCGAGTGAACTATGGACAGCTTGATCATATCGGGGATCAGAATCTATTTCCCTAAACCCGGTGAGCGTCTCCCCATCCCACCGGATAACATGCGCAACTTTGCCATCAAGGGTACCGTAGGTGAGCGTTGCTGCATCCTGGCATTCCTGCGGAAAAGTTGGCAAGTTCTCTCGCTTCCAGAATACGAGCATACAGGAGCGGCCATTATGGAAGCGGTAAGGCAGGGAAAGCAAAACTGGAGATAGAGTTCGCGTGGGAAAGGGGCCAACCGGCCCCTTCAGTTAATTAACCCTTCAATGCAGTTTTCAACATTTCGATCTCTGCCTTCAGGTGTTTCACATACCCCAGCAAGTCCATCACGATCGGGTTGTTGTCTACCGACGGACGGTCGCGAGTTTCCGCCCCGATCTTGTTACCGTCTTCGTCCATGATATCGGCGATTTCTTCGGAGTTGTGTTTGATGTATTGCGGCGCCACCTTCTCGGCCTCTTCTGCAATAACTCCGAATCGTACACGCTCTTGTTCGTCATCGTTGTAAATGAAGTTGACCATGCGTAGAGCGTCAATGCGATTTACTGCTTCCGTCAGATCCGCGTCCGTCACATCGTGTTTATATGCCAGACCGGATGTCCCCTGAAGGGCTAATGTACCGTTGGAGTACGGCATATTGATAACAAGCTGGCCTACGTTAGACTGCGCTCTGTTACGGGCGATAAACTGCAAGCCTGAAACCCCGTTTAGCGCCATCATCCACGTTTTACCAACGGCGTCGGCGTTTGCTGTATTCTGGTCGCGAAGGCCAAGACCTACAAACCGATCGCCATTTGCAAACATTCCTCCGGTAACGCCGGGGTCAGCTTGTAAGTTAAAGTTCCCGCCGGGAATGTTAGCCGTGATGTATCCAGCGTGGTTAAAGGACCAGGAAGTCGAAGCGTCTGTGCTCCAGGCCTCTATCACGGCGCTTACATTTCTGAAACCTGAAGAGAACGTGCTATGCGTTGCGTACAGCGAACCGCGCGCCACTTCTACCCCAGCGATTTTATAAGAACTGCGCACATCTCCGCCACGAGTAACCACACCGGCACCGGGTGCCTCTGCGTCTTCGTTGATTACGGACCATAACGTATTTGCCGCCGTGAACCCACCGGACGCACGCACGATCCAGACACCGACAAAAGAGTTGGGCCATACCTGATTAGCGCTACGCCCATATACAAGACTGCTATCTGAAGCTTTAAACGATATTAACTGCAAAGACGTTGCGAGCGTGCTGTTAAGGCTAATAGGCCCGTACTGCCCTGTCGCGCCGGTATTAACAGTAAAAGATCCGCCACTCCCTACCAGGTTATTAGCTAACTCCCCTGCGGGCGCTCGAACTTGCCTGAAGTTTAAGGTCCCTGCTATTTCCGGCGCTGCACTTTCGTAAACGTTACCCGCTGGCAACGAGCCGCCCTGATCACCACGTCCGAACAGCCCTGGAATACTGCCGGATTGTACCCCGTTCATATCTGGTAAACGGAAAGTTGTCGAACCATCACCAGCGGAATATTTACCGCGCTGCGCTGGGTTAGCTAACCAAACAGCATCGTCAATTGGCGATTGCATTTGCGCGTGCGCCCACAATTCAGGCCAGTCTGCACGGTTAACAATCTGGCCGTCTTTCGGCAGCGCCCACGACGGAATGAACGCACGAGTATCCCATAATGTACTTTCACCGACACCGTAGTTTTGCACCCCGTTCATCGTCGGACCTGTACCGCCGCCGCCCCCGACATAATTCATAACCCAACGCATGGTCACTGCGTCGTAAGGGTTTACGGGGTCGCCTGCAAGCGGAGTAGACCCGAGAGGACGCACGTTAAGCCAGGCGGCGGCACGGTCCGCCAGGTCTGACAGGTTCAGCGATTTAACGAGTGCCTCAGCAGGATTGTGAGATGCCGCTTCTGCTGCGGATTTCTTCGCTTTCTCCGAATAGTGAAGCGCTGAATATTCGTTACCTGTTACCGGGTCATCCTCCGGATTAAGCGCATATTTACGAGCCAGGTCCTTATAGCCTTCAGCGTTAGTTTCACTCTCGGCTGCATCAGAAGCTGAGCCCTGTGCGCCAGTCGCAGCAGCGGACGCAGCCTGCGCATCAGTTGATACCTGCTCTGCCGTGTTAACAACCGTGTTTTTATCGGTTTCAACCTGCTGCGCATCATGATTGATCTGAGCGGCAAGTTGATTAAGGTAATCAACATCAAGTGTGCTCAGCGTTTCTGCAATGCTCTTCCATGACGGGCCTGAAAACGATGAGCCATCAGGCAACATGACGGTGATATGACCGTCCACACTGAATACGGCCTGCCAGTTTTGCTTGTCGTAGTTCAGCCCACGCAATGCCTCGGTGCTCTGCACCACCAGCGCCGCCGTAACCTGGTTCTGTGTGGCACGTGGTACTGCATTCCACGCAGAACCTTGTTGTGTCGGTCCGGGATATTTGCTGATGAGGGTGATTTCAGTATCACCTTCGACGGACTTAACCGGCAGCGTATAAGTAACACCACCAACAATAACGACAACGAAATCACCTGCGATCAGTTCTGTGGAAAATGAGGTGCCTGCCCCGGAGACCAAATCTGAGTTATTGGTCAGGGTTAATGTTCCTGCTGACATATTATTTCCTCAATACATAGGGGGAAGGACAAGGATTGGCATTGAGATGTTTTGGTTAAACCTGTTGTCGAATCCCTGGTTATAATAGTTACCAACAACCCGATTAAGCCCGGCACGAATATTATTTCCGGACCGAATCATCCCCTTAAAGCGCACATTATCGTAATCGCCAATCTTGCGGCTATTTGACCCGACAAAACATAATTGCGTAAAACTGGTTCCTACGGACTGGTTACTGTCGGACACGGCCAGAAGGCGTTCGTAAATAAACGGGCGCTTAAGTGTGGAAAATGTCACCTGCCCCGCTGCGTTAGTCATGGTGATACCAGGTCCCCCAACCGGGGCCGTGTTGTTGAATATGACCAGGTCTAATGTAACGCTCCCTGTAACGTCGTCAGACCCGGTATAATTAGTATCCCGCACGATAATATTGGTGCCGTCGAATCCTACTGATACACCTCCGTTATCCCAGCGGGCGAAGGGTATCCCGCTAACAGGAAGGGCACGAGACCCATTCACAACCCACTGCCCAACCCATGCGCATGTCATTAATTTAGCGTTGTTCGATATAGCAGTGAAATCGGTAGAGTCAGCCACCAGCAGGCCGGTGTTATAAGTTCCAGCTGGCAATATCTCAAGAACCGTGCCGCGCCAGTCCTGCGGGGTAAGGTTGTAGCCGAACTGAGGACCGCCGTTGATGATTACTCCGCTATTTCCATTTCGTGCAACTGACGCCATCGATACGGGGATCTGAAGAAATACCTGGTTATCGATGATTTCCTGGACTTCGACCGGCTTCGTTGGAACGACAATCACCTGTGACCCGGCCGTTAGCGGAGTGCTTATTGTCATTTGATTACCTGCCGTGCCGCGCCCCGAGAAGTTCGTACAAAATGACGGGGCACGAAGCCCCGCTGTAATCGCCATCACCGGGCGACCATCGTTATAATCAATCAGAATACCTTCCGGCATAATTCACCTACCATTTACCAACAACGACGCGCCCGCCACCAGACAGATTGACAGTAATTCCATTCCCGTTAATAACGACCGTATTGTTCACACCGTTAAATGCAAACTGGCCGCTGGTCGCATACAGTTTTCCATGGAATTCACAGTCACCACTCTTATCAATATTCCAGCCACGTGTTCCGGCGAGGAAATTATTGGAACGGATATAGTTTGCAATTTTGGCATTGGTGATACTGGCATCCTGAATAAGCGCATCGCGGATAAATACCTGCCCGTTATAGACAAAGAAGGCGGCGGTGTAATTTCCCGGATCGCTACCAGAATAAATGCCGAACTGATCAGCAGCAAAAACCACTGTGGATTTATATGTGCTGCCTGAAGGCTCGATGGACATGCCAAACCCGGTGTTATATTTCACACCGTTTCTGACAATTCCAAGGTTCAGTGTGTACGACGCTTTCGCAGTACCATCGTTGTTCACTTCAGCTGTTAATTTCTGATTTACAGCCGCCATCAGTTCCCCATCCGGCCCGATCTGCGCCTGTACATAATCAGCCAGTTCAGCGAATGCGCCATCCAGATTTGCAACCGTAGTGGTCACCGTCATAACTTCGGCTTTGACTTCACCATACTGCTCAAACTGACGCTGAACCGTGCCGTGATTGGCGAGGGCATTTTCCATTATGCCTTCAAGGTTTGTATCAACCCCGCCTTTAACGTTCTGGAACGCTTCGGAATTCTGAACAGAATCATCAATGAGGTCGATCAGACTTCCTGTATCCATTGAGCACAGAGCAGGGACTTCGATAAATGCAGAAGCGCCGAATGCGTTAATGGTCCTGATATACCAGTAATAGGTATGTCCAACCTGCAACTGATTGCTGGTCCAGGTGGTACCCATCCCCTCTCTGCTGGCATTGCCCTCAACGATCTCAGTTGAGGTGCCCGACAGTTGCGTCTCACCTGATGTCCAGAAGTCGAACTGGGTAGAAACGTTGGTGATAGCAGCAAGGCGGGGGATCATCGTCACCGCAAAGAAACCCTGCTCAATATCAACATGCGAGGGCGGCGGCGGCGCTTCAACACTGAACTCAAGATAAGCTTCCGGCGATTCAGCCCCCATCTGATTCACCGCTGAAACATGAGCCGTGTAGGTATTCCTTGGCAACCCAGTCAGACGAGTGAAAGAACCCGGCACCTGGGCAGAAAGCACCATCTGGCCATTACGACGAATGACGACTTTGTTATAGACAACCTGCCCGATATTTTCCCAGGACAGTATCCCCTGGACCACCTGACCAATTTCTTCGACGGTGTACTTCATGTTCTGCGGCTGGGCAACACCACCGGACGGCAACTGAGTGAACGGAGGCCGCTCTATAGGCTTTCCAACAGCATCACCCCATACATCAGCCGTTTCCTGTTTCAGTGTCAGTTGCACGCCATTCTGCACACCGAATTTCCAGTCCGTCACCCGCATCTCAACGTTCACGATGCCGATAGACGGGAAATTGACCTTCACATACATTCCGGGACGATATCGGTAGCCGCTGAGATTCAGCGTAACGTTCATCGTTCTGGCAATACGGGTACGCTTTAACTTCACATCAGCCAGGCGCTGAGCCTGAAACTCACTCGTCACAAATCGCAGTTTCATATCCTGCGAAATTTCGACGCCGTCCTCCGCCACCCACTCGCTTACAGATACGGATGGAAAATCAGCTTCAGTAAACCCCTGTTGCGGATCGACGAATGTTCCCTTGATAGTGTTAACACGTTCCGCCTGAGAGACTTCCGGCATGATTTCGATATCACCGGCCAGCTGGCTTTCAGTGATCACTTCCGTTGCCGGGCCATAGTACGCACCAACCAGCAAACCATGCTTTCCGGCAATATAGGTGACGTCTCCTGCACAGGCCGCAAGCATCCCCTCCAGAATGCTCACCTTGTTTTCGCTGAGGTCAAACTCACCGTTGATCGTGTAGCGTCTTTCGACGGTATTACCGCCGGTGATCACATCCTCATCGCAGATGTTGGCGGCTTCCTGAAACTGATCCCAGTTGATGTCTGAATCAGGAACCTTCAGGTAGTTGCGGTAATAGTCCAGGATAACCAGCGCCGCATTGTTACTGTATCCGGTCAGGCCTGTTCTCGGGTCGTATACGACGCGCCCAAACTTCTCTACCTTGATATTGGGAATACCGGAAGGGAATTTCTCTGCACTGAATTTCAGGGAGACACGAAGCCATGTGATCCCCTTGCCGATCATGTCATTTTTCCATGACGGGCAGTTCGCCAGCATGAATGGATCCGCTGTCTGCCGGTTCGTGTGCAACTGGAATGAGGCATGCTCGGGATAACTGCTGATGGGTTCGTCGCCGAGCCATACCGTTCCGATACTGGATAATGAATGCCCTGCGAGGGCTACCGCCAGATGCAGCATCTCCCCGTCAGCCTGTTCGCCTGGCTGCTCTTCTGAAAAGAACAACGTACCGGCGGCAGTGGTACGTCCATAAACAACCGTTTTGGCGCTGGCAGCCGCACGAAGAACCTGTTTACGTTCTGATGTGTCACGGTATGAATCGATGGATGGTTTTTTGGTGAGAGCCTGAGTTGCGACCTGGGCAGCAACGGTGATCGCCATTGCGATCCCGTAGTACTGATACGAAGCAGCAGCACCTGCTGCAACAGTCGCAATGACAGGAATAGCAGCCGGCATTAACGAACCCTCCAGACACTCAGCGGTCTTACCCGTAAACTCACCAGACCATTTTCACCAGGCACCCAGACCGAACCGGAATACACCACGCCAGCGCACTTTGCCCCGCCGTTCTCGACGATGGCGATGTCACCACGCTGCGCCAGTTTCACCGGAACCTCGTCAAGGTATTTGCCGATCACTTTTTCCAGCGTCCCGCCACCTGTAAGAATCGCTTTCTTTGCGCCGGTTTCACTGTCATAAGTTCCACGCCAGTCTGCCGCATAGTCATCGCCACACATGGCCTGTGCGCAGTCAGCCGCAAACAGGCAACAGTCATGTTTACCCCATGAAAAAGGCCGCTCAATGGCGGCCTTCATCACTGCATTTAATCTGTTTTGCCAGTCAGGGTGCTTCATGCTTCCTCACTTATAAGTAAACCCAGGCGCATCCTTTTTGTTGCCCCAGAAAATGGAACGCTCAGCCATCTGCGCCACATAGCGGAATATGCGGTCGCCAGAATAAGAGGCTTGCTGTGATTCGTCGGTATAGCGATCCGGGAAAGGTCGTTGCCAGTCTTCAAAAATATTACTGATAGTGTATTGCAGGGCGTTGGTTTCCCCGGCAGTAGCCCCGGTACCCGATACTTTCCCTTTAAACAGAAGATCGGCAACCTGCACCACACCGTTATCGTTCATCGCAACCAGATAGATTTCAGCATTGCGACCAACGCAGCGTTCATTAAGTGTTTTGGCGAACAGTGACAGGTCAAGCCCGGAAAGTGTCATCTTCACCTGCGTCGGGCTGGTCGTGTTCGTCTCGGTAGCATCATCAATCGATCCCATGCGCCCCATGCCGTAATAAACATAACCACCCAGCACGATCGGGCCGGTACCGGAATGCACGTAAACAGTGCCGGATTCAAACTGAACACTGGCAGCGATCACCACTGTCACCCGGTCGCGGGAAAGCCAGTCAACCATTGCGTCAGAAAATGGGGAATACAACATTAAAACGCCTCCTCAAATTCAATAGTCATTGACGTTATCCCACCCGGTTTACGGTCAAATGCGCCCTGCAAGTTATCTGAAAGCTTGAATATCCCCCATGGTTCTCGCACCTCTACCGTACTATTTGCCGCTGGAGATGACCGCAGCATTGGGGATATAGGGATCACAGCAACACCGCTGGAATTGCTGAATACATCCTCAGTCACTTTTTTCAGTTCCGAATTTACAGTCAGGTAGTAACCGGCTTGCATCACCATTGTATTAGCCGGCCAGCCTTTAGTTGAAAGGTTACTTCCTGTTTGATTCGCATCCGTCACTAACACTGCGGCGGCAGTCGAGCCACCATCACGCCCCCAGTCGCGAATTTTCACACGTCCATATTCACCGTCCAGTGACGCCAGTACTGCCTCAATTTTTCTGGCCTGAGCGTCATCCAGAACGTCATATCCGACAGTACATTTCCACCGGGCTCCCGGAAAGCGCGCTACCTGGGATGAGCCATTGAATGGAGATCTGAATGTTTTGGTATTCGACTCGAGATACCAGTTGAGGGATGAAGGGCGAGGCCCTGGCCACTCTAATACATCAGCCATCTGTTAAACTCCTAGTAATCTCCGCCCCTGCCCACGGCTCTGAAAATCCTGAAGCATTTCCTGTCTGGCCCGTCTGGCGCCGTCGTCAGCCCCTTTTCTGGCAGCATCTTCCATTGCGCGATTCAATGCAGCGTCGCCATTTCCTGAAACATGAATCGTTTGCTGGACGATTATGTCGCCAGAGAAGCCCCCTCCCTGCGCTCCCATCATCCTGACCCCCAGATTCCCGTCAGGCGTTCGGGCAAGTGGCATAATTGCTTCCGGCCCTGCTTCACCAAATACACCAGCGCCTTTTGCGAAGGCAAAAAGTTTCGGTGAATCAAATACACCGCCAGAATATGCGCTAAGTGATGGAGAGTCATAAACCCCACCTTTAGCATTTTGTTTGAAGAAATCCAGCCCACTTGATGCACTGCCATAGGCTCCGGAAGGAGTCGATCCACCGCTGTTCGCTGAACCAAATAACGAGCCCCAAATACCTGCGCCTTGCATTGATTTGATGCCGTTTACGATCATCGCGTTCAGTAGCACTTTTTGAAGGGACTTCAGAACACTCATAGACCACTCATTCCAGTCCGCTTTACTACCGCTTAACCCATCGGCCA
The DNA here is from genome assembly GCF_950098555.1 of Citrobacter sp. T1.2D-1. Classification (NCBI taxonomy): domain Bacteria; kingdom Pseudomonadati; phylum Pseudomonadota; class Gammaproteobacteria; order Enterobacterales; family Enterobacteriaceae; genus Citrobacter; species Citrobacter sp. T1.2D-1. The sequence continues at coordinate 15,179 of NZ_CATNHH010000004.1, read as the reverse complement.
TCGTGTCGACAAGACCACTCATCGCTCCCTGAACAACGCCAGACATCTGGGTAGAATATGTCGATGCTGTATCCATCCAGTTTCGAAACCCCTGCTCCACGCCGCCCAGCCAGTCATTGTTCATCGCGTCGAGGTTTTCATAGTGTTGTTGCATTATTGCCCTCTCGCGGCCTAACGCATCGGTCAGCATTTGTGATTTAGCGTTATACGTTTCCTCGCTCATACCTTTCGATTTATCTGCATAATCACGATCAAGTTGCTGTCGCTGAGTATTATATTTTTGTTCCAGTTGAAGCAGTTCCTGCGTCTGTTTCTGCTGCTTCTCACCCAGACCGAAACCAGAATCCTGAACAGCATAGCTGGCCCGTAAATTATCCAGTCCCATCTCAAGCGTGCTGCGATACGATGCAAGTTCCGTCGCCTCCTTCATCAGGCGGTTATTTTTCTCCTGTTGGGCATTGCGCTCCATCAATGAAGTAATTTCGTCTTTACGAAGCAGTAGCGATTTTTGTGCGGTAGTTAATTGGGATGGTGACCGTGTTTCCAGAGAGGAAAGCTGCTGACGCCATTTGATGAGTTCCTGTTCAGAAGAAGACAGTTTGTTTGTTGCTTCAGCCTGAGTAACCAGCAGGGCATTTTGCTGGTTGAGCTGATCAATCATGCGTTGCCCTGCATCTTCAGTAACGGCTTTACCTTTTGGCGCTCCTGGCGTTTTTGGGTCTTTATACATTTCATTGATGCGCGAGATATTTTTCGCGTACCGTTCCGCGCTGATTGCGCCGGCGTCCAGGAACTTTTTCTGCTGCTCAATAGCTTTATTGCGCTTATCAGCATTCGACAGGAACTGCTGGTTGACGCGATCCGCATCCTGCTGAATCTTGATGTGTTCCTGCTCTTTCCTGTTCCTGTCGTCAACCAGTCCGTTGATGAGATTCTGTGAGATCTCCTCACCTTGTAGCAAAGAGAGTTGCTTCTCCAGGTTGCTGACCAGTGTTTCCTGATCTTTGCTCCTCTGTCGTGATTGCTGCGCGCCTAATGAATCGCTCTGGCGACCATATCCGTAATTACCAGTATCTACAGAACCGCCTTTTTGCATATTTGCCAGATCACTTCTAGCGCGGTCCAGCATATCCTGAGTCTGCTGAATTTTCTGTTCAACAGATGATTCGCGACCGACATTAAGCATGGCATTCCATGCCTTTCCAGCCATTTCTCCCAGCGAATTCCACGCCCTTTCGAGTGTGCCGAGGTTTTCCTTAATCTGATTCGAGCGCTGAATTAACGATGAAGAATAGGCTTCACTGGCAACACGCGCCGCTTCCTGCTGATTCCCTTCCTCCTGAAGCGCTTTAATCTGGTTGTAAGTCGCCAGCGTCAGGAAGTGGTACTGGTCGTTAAGTTTGGAGATGGCTGCCACAGGGTCGGCGGCGATGCTGTTGAAATCACCAACTAACTGGTCTGTCGCAATTCCAGTGGCTTCGCTTGTTTTAACAACGGCAGTAGTCACCCGCTCCAGCGAATCACCGGCAACCTTTCCTGACTCTACCAGTTGATTCAGTACCGACGCTGCGGCTCCCGTGGTTGAATTTGCCGCCACACCAGCGCGCGCAGCAATGTCCGCCAGTTGCCCCGATGTTTTCCCTACCTGGTTACCCGTCAGGATAAGTGATTTATTAAAAGCATCCTGTTCCTGGCTCCCCTGGTGATAAGCCAGTCCAAGAACACCGACAGCGGCTGCCGCCAGGGTGAAAGGATTAACTAACCCAAGAATGTATCCCCCCATAGCCTTGGCTGCCGGACCAATGCCGCCGAACATGTCCTTTAACTGACCCCCTTGTTGTAACAGAACCATCAATGGTGGTTGCCCTGCCGCTAAACTTGTTACGATATCGGTCATTTGCATTGGAACAAGTCGCATGGCAAAAGCGGTCTGCTTTGCAGACATGCCAGTATTTTTCAACTGGGCGGAAAACCCGGTGAGACGGTTACGTGCCTCATCGATTTTTTTCGAATAGACATCAAAGGTCTCATCGTCCAGCATGCCTTTCGACTTGAATTTCACGAGTTGCTGCTGTTGTTTATCCAGCTTATTCAGCGCAGCGTTAACCGGGTCAATGCGGTCAAGCAGTTCCGATAATGCTGCCGATTCTTCCTCGGTGGCTTTTGTTACCTTCCCGGCGCTGGCCGCTGCTTTCTGCCCCCATTCAGTCAATCCATGTAGGGCGCTGGTCAGGCTTTCAGCATTTTTTTCTGCGCCGGTGCTATCAATAATGATGGCAAGGCGGGATGTCTGTTCTGACATTGAGATCTCCGGGCATAAAAAAGCCGCACTGTGGCGGCTACTGTCTGAATATCAGGGTGTTACTAATTTAAATACCTGGCTATGGTTGAGGTTCAGCCCGTCAGTGGTGGGACACTGGCGCACACAGGTAAAGAGGGATGGCTGATTACCTCTGTTAAGGAAAAATAAGCATGGATAAGTTTGATCGCTCAGTTCAACGAGATATCCTCATGGCTCTGTACGAAGCGGCTCCAGAAGGCATAACCCGTCAGATTAGCCAGAGTTTTGAGCAACGGTTCGGTGGGCAGCATAGCTACATCGCCAACCTGAGATACCTCGAAGGACATGGCCTGCTCACCTGCCGTATAGATCAATATATTGGCGGGGGCTATGAGATTGCCTATGACCTGATGGCGATAACCAGTAAGGGTATAGACTTCGTCCGTAATGATGGTGGATTAGGTGCCATCCTGAATGTTGTAAATGTCCGCCTTCATAGCGATACCATAAATACACTGGAATCTATTATCAGTTCGTCCGGGTTAGCGACAGAAGAGGAGAAGTCGGCAATGATTTCAACACTTCGCAAGCTTCCTGAAGATGCCATAAAACATTTGAATCTGAAATTACTGGATATGGGGTTGGCTCGCTTGCCGGACGCGTTTCACGCAATTCAAACAGCGTTGCACGGCCTCCTGTAGAAACCGGGTCTCCATCACGAATGCGAACAAATTTCCCCCACCCCAGACTCCGGCTCAGTAACACCCAAAAGTCATGGGGACATTCGGCATTGATAAAAAATCCATTTGGATGAAAGAATGCACTATATATTTTCATTATTTCTCCAACAAAAAACCCGCCTGAGCGGGTTTTCAAATAACAATTACTTAGTTTACTTATTACAATTCAAGCATGGTTAATCTGTCGTCGTAGTCACCCCAAACGGCGGAATTCAACCCAAGATACACATGATGTATTGTCATTCCAGAGGGTTGCGTCTCTGATTTGGCTACACCAATTTTTGTATGAACAAAAACAACATCATCTTTTTTGCAGTTGCAGCAACGAAATTGATATGCGTTACCTAGATGGTGGTCGATAGAGCAATTTCTTATATACTCACTGTCAGCCAGCAATGCGCTGAATTCATTCTTGTCCGCCAGGCAATGATAAATCGCACATTCGTTATCAATATTTCCCCGCTCATCTATCTGTCTTAATAGAAAACTCATTTTAATATCCTCACAATTGTGATTAAAAACTGCACAAACCATACCAATTGTAAGGGATTAAAAAAAATGGAAAGACCAGCGGTAAGATTTTTACTGGATCTTTGTCTTTGGATTCTTCTGCTCTTTAGCCCACTGCTCACGCCATGCATCATCAAGTGCGAATATCGCAGCATCAAATTCTTCTCGGTCAATGAGGACGGGGCGTGCAGAAAGAAAGCGCTCAATATCATGAAGTGAGATCGGCAACGGTGCGCCCGCCATCCCTGCATACAGACGGGAGCGGGAGATAACGGAGTAGGCGTTGAGGATTTCCCCTGTCACACCGTCAATTTCAGGCACTGGAATTGGCGGGAGTTTTAATTTCTCCCTTCGCCACCTTGCCTTTTCGCCCTTCTCCCCGCCGAACTCAATAAGCCACTTTTGCGCTTCGACGGCTTTTTTACGGTTACCTGCTTTTGCTGCTCTTTTCCCTGGGCGATGCTGGCAGCTTCAGCCAGAATTTGCCAGTAAATCGCCGGTTCCTGTTTCATAAGTGCAGCACCGCGTTCCGGCGTGTACTCAATCGGAATCTCTTCGCCATCAACAAGCTCACCGACACCCTTCCAGTCTTTTAGCAAGTAACGCGCGCAGTTGTCGATCAGCAGGTCATCGGCAGAGTCAATTTCCCCGACCACTGACAAGTTAAATTCGCTGGTTCCCACCTGGTAACTGGCATCCATCTTTCAATATGGCGGCGGATAAGCGCATTACGCGAGCGGTACTGATCGTTATCAATGCTGCTGACGAGTAGTTTCAGCCCTTCAATGGGTTTCAGGTCTTTCAGTGGTGTAAACCAGCGCTCGCCACCAATATCAATTCGTGGGGTTAAGATGATCATTAATAACTCCTGCATGAAAAAAGCCCGCGCCGCCATGCAGAGCGGAACGGGCAAGGGAAAACTTATGGTTCAGTTACGGTAATCTCGGCTGTGGCGGTGAAGCCTCGCACTTTACCGGTTATCGTTGCAGTGCCGTCGCCAACTCTGTCTACCTGGCAGGTTTTTTGGCCTGTCGATACCACCGTTGTGACAGTCGGATCTGATGACTCCCACTGCACAGCATCAGTCGCACCAGCCGGAGTAAGGCTCGCTGTCAGCGTAACGGAAGTACCGACATCACCTGATGAAGTTGCTGGCGTTACGCTGATTGCTGTGGCTGGGACGGTAACAGCGCGGGTAATCGTCGGCGACTCGTCGGCCGCAGTGATATCCAGTTGAACCTGGATAATTTCGGTGTTGCCGCCATCCGGCCAGTCACCAGCGACCTGCACTTTCGGGAAAGTGAAAGTGTACTGACCTTCGTCGTTCGCCAGCGTGAAACTGAATGGCACGGTTGCGCCGGTAAGCGTTTTGCTCCAGACCTCCCACGCGGCTTTTGACCACGACAAAGTGATCGAACCAGACGGCGTAAAGGTGGTAGGGATGTTCGCCCCGGCAAACGGTGAACCGGTGCCGATACAACGCTGCGTCTGGACGTTATTGTCGAACTGGATGTTGAAGGTATCGATACAGAAACCATCACCGCCGTCGATCCCGTTCAGGTTGATTGCTGTGACCTCTTTGAACGAGTAACGCAGTTCGCCAGCATTATCCGCAGGAGTACCGGTGATGTAACTCGTATCGTCTGCTTTTGAGTCCCAACCCAGCCCGGCGAATGTGACTGTCGCGGTAACGTCGCCATCATTCGGGACCGCCAACTGGAACACACTTACCTGCGCGCCGCGAACAATGGAGGCAATACCAACGTCCGACGCGTATGTTGCGAGTGAGAAAGAGATACGGTCATTCCCCATCGTCAGCACATTACCCGCCCACTCCGCGCCAAAACACGAAGCCAGGAAGTCATCATGCTGGCCATAGCGGAATTTTGCTCCGACATCGCCGCCAACATCGACCGTTCCCAGCGTAGCGCCCTGCGCCATTCGGGTGCCGCCGATCTCATCGTTGTCGTTGGTATTCTGGGATGGACCAACACCCCAGCTTGTACGTTTAAAAAGGTTCCACGGAATACCCGTTGGAGTCACTCCGGGAGTGATTTCGCGCACGAATGCACTAAGAACTTTGGCTCCAGATGACATCTGGTGACCTCCTGTTATTTGGCGCTAAGTCGCGCGATAAGGGATGTTGATGTTCCATTGATACCAACCATTGGCATCACCGACTTCGTATGCTGATGCTGCGAAATAGCTCAGTGCGCCGTCATCCCGGAACTCGAACAAAGAAACAATTTTGTCGGCGGCCTGAGTTATTGGTAATGAGTGAGAACCGGCGGGAACAAAAAGCTGGATAATGACAATCCCCGTTCTGTGTACAACGGGACCCGCGCCGATTTCCGTCGCGCCTGCCTGACCGGCTATGTTTGTCACACGCGCCCAAATATCCTTTCCTTTCGGGTCGAATGTCGGGTCGTTAGGGTATGTCACGTCACTTTCAGCAATAGCTGTCTGCGCCGTCATACGAGCAATGACAGCGTTACGAATTTCTGTAAGGGTCATTTGTAGGCCTGTGTTACACCGTGGAATGAGACAGCGTAGATACCTGCCGGAGCCTGCTGCGAGTGACCATTCTCCAGAGGTTCCGCGTATGGGAGGTTATTCTGAATGTAGATGACTGAATAAGGTTTTCCTTGCGCGATAACAGCGCTGCCTTGCTGAAAAGTCGCCGATCCATTTTTATCTGTTGTATCGGTGGTGCCGTATTCAGGAGAGCCAATACTCACCTGATTATTCGCACGGAAACGCCCGGTATCGACCGGAGAGCGAGAGACAATTTCATTCAGTAACTGAAGCGAGATAAAACGCAATTTTTTACCAACGTCTTCCTCAACCTGATTCATAAAAACAGAGGGGTCGATACTCCACCCGTTCGCCATATCACACCCTCCGCAACTGAATGGAATATGTCGCTTTCGCCGGATCGGTTCCTGCGATAATGACCTTGTAGCGTTGCTGTTCGCCGGTAATCAGGTCTGGTGCAGTGATGATGTGATCGACTTTTGGCTCGTCGGTAACTTCATTCGTCAGCGCGGTTAATTTCAGGTCACCTTGCAGGATATTGACGCCGTCAATGCGGTTGAGACTGTATTTCGACAGAACGCCGCGCCCGGTGTAGGTCACGGTGGTTTCACCGCCTGTTTCCGTTACCGGATCCCATCCGGTTTGGATGACGTAAGAGCCGGTGAAATCGTTGACAGCATCCGCCAGCTTGGTATCAAAGGCCTTTGCGACCTTCGTCTGAATCTTGTCACGAATCCCCACATCACCCCCTGACAAGACGAATCTGAGAAGTGTTGGCGCCGTATGGTTTGAGCATTGCCAGCGCCAGTTGCAGATCGGAATCCAGCAAAGATGTGCTGTTTGTTGCCATTTCGGCGTAGCTTTCCGACACGCTCACGCCATCGGCATCAACTGATTCGCTGGTAAGCACGCCAGAGCTGGTTTTCTGTTGATACAACCCGCCATTCGCTGCCGCCTGTGCGGCATACGCCCCAGCCTGCTTCACATCATCAGGGATAATGATTTCGTGGGTATTTTCGTCACATGGTAATTTCAGTCCAAGACCATTCATCCAAGTGTTAGCCATCAGTACCGATTTTGTTTTTTTACTGGGATCAGTCCAGTCGGCACCGAGTATCTGATCAACGTCCGCCACTATGATGTAGGTGATCATGAATCACTCCTTCATGCGCCAGCCTGCCGCCTTCCAGTTTTCGACTTCGTCAGGATGAATGTCTGCGGTGGTGGGCGCACCCGGGAATGCCGGGAAGTCAGTGAACATAGCAACCAACTGAGCACCCTGCTCCTGCTGCTCCTGCTGCTCCTGCTGCTCCTGCTGCTCCTGCTGCTCCTGCTGCTCCTGCTGCTCCTGCTGCTCCTGCTGCTCCTGCTGCTCCTGCTGCTCCTGCTGCTCCTGCTGCTCCTGCTGCTCAGAATTGTTTTTTGCCGCCAGTTCAGCAGCAAGTTTTTCCGCCGCTCGCTGAGCGCGCTGCTCTTTGGTTAGTCCAGCCATAAACCCTCCATTAAAAAGGGGCCGCAGCCCCCTGATAATTAACCCTGAATTAAGCAGCTATGCTCTGTTTTCACTGCCGCCACGCCCCATGACAGACCAACTTCGTAGCGTACCTGGCGGTACTGTCGGTACAGCGCCACCTGGTAAGTAATACCAGATACCGGATCGGTAACGTTCATCACATCATCCGCAGTGTCGCCACCCTGCGGCATTGCAGGCGTACGGGAAGCCAGAAGAAATGCGTTACGATCGAACGCCATATTTGCGGTGTAGGTACCATCAGCAGTAATAGCGGTATTATCGGCCAGCGCCTGACGTAAGCCCGGAGCAGCCAGAGTAATAGTCGTGGCAGTCGCCGCAGCAACCAGGTAGTTATTGTTGTCCCCGTCGAAAGTCACGATATCGCCGGCAGCAAAAGCACCTGTCCCGGTATCAATCGCAATCAGGATTTCGCCTTCAGCTTTTGCACCATTCACCAGATACCCGCCAGCCTGAGATGCTGCACGTTTCTTAACATGTGCAGATTCGTGGATGTTGAAACCTTCCAGACGCCCCACGATACCTTCACGCAGCAGCGCATCAGTACCGGACTCGTTCACTTTGAACAGAACAGACTGTTTACCGCGGAGATTAGCGATAGCCGAAGAACCGAGAACCATCTGCAGATCAGTTGTCGGCGAACCGTTGTCAGAGAGAACCTGGCGCGCATTTGCCGCATCTGACAAATCACCTGCAATACCGAAAGGAGCAGTACCGGCAGTGCCGACCGCACGGGAGGATGCGAAATACAAAGCCGCGAGATCTGCATCCATCTCATTAGCCAGCGCGCGAAAAGCCTGCTTAAACTGATCTGCAAGAATGGTGTTGTATGTCCCTGCAGGCCCCAACGCCAGTTGTTCCTCACCGTTCCATTTGACTGGGGCCATTTTGGATTTGGTGATTTTGACATCAACTGTACCGATCGTCTGGTCACCGTCATTTGGTGCAGTAGCCCCCGGCGTAATGTCAACAGTGGTTGCAGGTGGCGCAACCGGTGCAGTAACAGTCTGGTCCTTCGCTGCCGCATCAGATTTGGCATTGCGCGATACGGCCGGAATAAAACCGACCTGCTCGCGAGAAACGGTATCCAGAGCCGTAAAGATAGTCGGGATCAACCCGGTAAGTGTGTTAGCCATGTGTATGGATTCCTTGGAGATTTAAATATAGGGTTGGTTGAGCTATCCAGCTCTGGCACCAGCCGCCATCCGACGACTGGCAAAAAATTAATCGACGATGGTGATACCGTCTTTGAGGGTCGATTGCTGATCTGCCGGACTCAGACTGGTGAACGAGTCACGTTTCATTGTCTTCTGTCCGGAAGCATGCTGTGTTTGGCGCGAACCAGTACCCTGATTACCGCTGGCCTTCAGGATGTGGTCTTTTTGCGGGTGCTGCTCCACCAGGAATTCCAGCGCCTCATCAAAGGTCGCCAGCTCGCCCGGCTTAGAACGGGAGTAAATTTTGTTGCCAGAGCCGTCATACGCAACGACTTTGCCATCTTCAACTTTGAACGACTGACCAAAGCGGGCCTGGAGCATGTCGGACGGGATTGCGACTTTATCTGCGATGAATTTTGAGCCAGAGAACCGGCCGCCGATCATTTCCTGATAGAGCTGGCCTTCGAGGGTGGTCGCGCGCTGAGTGGCTTCATCGAGCTGAGTCTGAAACGCTTTGGTGATATCCGCTTTCACCTGGTCAACGGCACCCGCGTCGATCAGTTTTTTCTGGTCGATTTTGGTCATCATATCCAGCGCTTCGAGTGCCTTCGTCGGGTCACCGATTTTGGCAAATTTAGCCAGGCTGGCTTCGGCAGTTTCTTTGGCTTCGCGATGGGATTTAGCCTCGCCATTCAGTGCCGAGATTTTGCTGACAGCCTGAGCGGCATCGAAGCCAATTTCTTTCCCGTCGTCATGCACGTAAACCGGCAGGCCATTAGCATCGACTTCTGCGTAGTGCTTACCGTTTACTTCTACTGTCTTCAGTTTCATGTTGTTACCTTTGAGTTGGTCATCCGACCGTTGCACCGCTCACCATCCGGATTGCGGCCATAAAAAAGGCCGCCCGGAGGCAGCCTGTTGTGATTTATTGAAGATTAAAGCCCTGCATCCCTGAACGCCTGCGCGTCACGTTCACGCAACTGCGCCAGCGTCAGCCATTCGCCTTTATCGGTGTAGAACTCATCCGGCGACATACCGCCATCACGAATCAACCGGGCGCGCTTCTCGCCAACGATTTGCTTCTGGCGATCGAACGACTGGCGCGAGAACCACTCCTGATAGTTGGTATCGCCGGGCACAACACCATCCATGCTGGCGCGTTCCGCTGGCGGGATATCGCGAACATCGATACCTAACTCTTTCGCCGATTTAAGGATGAAGGTTTCAGTGGAACGGCAGCAGAAATGAATTTTTCCAGGTCCCTGCAAATACGGAACTTTATGTCCAATCGGCTTGTTATCCAGCGTGTACTTCAGGCGGTCGCGAATCCTGCACATCTGCGTCGTTCTGTTGTCCAGGGTGGAAAGCCACTGCTTACCCTTCATCAGGTCGTTATTGGCGTCAGCAAAGCTGTTACGCGCCGTCGCCGCAAGGTGCCCCACTGCCGTTTTCGCGATGCTGGCGGCATTGGCGCGACTCATCTGTAACGCGCCATCCTGATAGCCGCGATTAGCGTGACCGCGAACCTTGCGCGCTATCTGCTCGTTCGTATCTCCCAGCAAAAAACCCTGTCGAACTGCGTTACTGATGCGGTTGAGGCGATCCGCTTCGAGATTTGAGGCCCACTCACTGAGCAGTCGCCCCTGAAATGGCTGCGCCATTGCCGCAGCATAAACAGCGTCTGGAGAGATACCCACCAGCGGATGAACGTCGGTCACGAACTCCGGCAACAGCGCGTCAAAGAGACTCAACTGATACCCCGCCTCATGTTGCGCCAGGTCATTCAGTTCAGTAGACAGGCTGGAAAACATGCCGTTTATCGCAGTGCGGTTAATCTCCCGTACGCTCGCCAGTAGTGCTTCAAGACGCGTGACCGTAAAGCTATTCGGCTCTATGCCATCCATCGCCACCAGCAGGCGCGCCGTCAGTTCAGCATCACTTTCGTTGAGCAGTTTCACCATTCGACTGGCTACGCCGGTGCTGTAGCGGCTAATCCAGATAGCGTGCGCAATGGACTCGTCACGCAGTTGCTCGTTAACCGTCGCCATTATTGTTGCCTGTCAGTGTCACTGGTGGATTGTTCAGCTCGTCGATCACATCATCCGGCTTCACGTCAGGGTCGATGAATTTAAGCGCCTGGAGCACGCGAACGGCATCAACCTGGCGGATGTCGCCCCCCTGTCGCAGGGACTGAACGGCCATAGCAGCAGATGAATCGAACGTCTGAGCAGTAACATCCAGTTCGGTGCGCACATCAACATTGCCGCCATCACTTTCACCAATCCACTCAGCCATGATTTGCAGAATGTTATCAAGTGCATCCTCCAGAGAACTCGCCATGGTGTACAGTGGCGAGTTTTCCTGCATATGCTCTTCATGCGTCTGGTCGTCAGATTTTGTTGATGTGTTTTCTGCGCGCAGCAGTTTCGCACCCGCCTGGCGCATCTGATTTTCCAGATCATCCAGAGATGTTTTGCCGGATTCAATGGCAGCGCCGGTGTGCTCGGTGTATTCCATACCCTGCTTTGCGCGGTCGCTGAATTTAGTAGCGCTGGATGAGCCAATGACCAGCTCCTGATCGTCTTCCAGGCCAAAAACCGACAGAAGTGGTACACGCACCACATGAAGAATGTTGTCCTGCTCACTCTGGCTTTGCCAGTGCTTGATATTCAGCAATGCCAGATTCAACAGCGGCGGAGAACCGCGCATAAACCCGGTTTTCTTGGTGTAGAGCGTTACAAGGGTAATATCGTCGCGACTGGTTTCCCACTCTTCATAAAGAGTCCAGGTGGATTCCCCACCATCACCTTTGTTACGGCGCCAGATTTCCACTTTACGCGGCATGATGTGGCGGATCTGCTCAACTTTGGTTTGCCCGAAGTCGTCACCATCCACGACAATGACTTCTTTTACGCGTAACTCAGTGAGCACAACTTTTCCGCTGACAACCTTTGATTTCCAGCCGATCACCTGCCGAGGATTAAGCATCGTTACATACGGTCGACCACCAGCAGCCTGCTCGTCAGCTTTTGTGCGGATTTCTTCGGCGTTTGTGCGCGGGTAATCCACCAGTGCATGTGCGAGACCATACTGAAACGCCAGGCTAAAGAATTGCTGCGCCCAGACATCAAGGCGACTGCCTTCCATATCGATGTTTTCGGCATAATCTTTGATTTTTTCCGGCGTTTTTTCGCTTAACACTGTTGGCTCAGCAAATACGCGCCCGGTATTTTGCTTAATGCTTTCTTCGTAGGCCGGGAGCAGCGTCGCAACAGACAGGCGTTTCTTATAGTCCTCTTTGTCCTCGCGCGGCCAGCGAGGTAGGTAGGCTTCGCCCTGCCGGCGCATTTCCAGCGTGCCGCCCATCAGTGCATCGTTAATGTCCCACGCCTCAACCATGTCGTTATAGTCGAGGTTGGGTGTCGAAATATCTGGCATGGTTTACATCCGAAGTTTGGTGACTTTGCCGACTTTCTTCGGCGGTGAATGCAGAACTTCATAACGAGTTCCGTCCCAGTCGTGATCTTCCTGTTGCGTGTCAACGTCATCAGGGTTTTTGCTGTCGCGGACGAGTACAGGAATACGGCTTATCCAGCCACGGCAGTAATCAAAAACATAAAACGCAGGTTTTTCTGGTATCCCGGATTCCAGTTTTTTACCTTCGACAACCGCCTCCAGCATGTCGGCAAACAATGCGGCGCCATTAACGCGAGAGCCGGGCTTTTTGTTGGCCTCAACCCATTTAACGCCCTGCACTTCCATTTTCTGAGCGATTGAAAGTTCATCATCGCCAGTGTTGTAGATCGCGCTGTCGGCCGGGCCGGGAACAACCTTTTTGCAGATACCCGGCATAATGTTGAGTTGTCCCTGAGTGACGCCATCGAGTTTTATCTCATCAGGTTCGTCAACTTCCTGGCCTGTTAGCCGCTTATCAATCCACGCAACGCCTTTTGCGACGTTGGTAGATGACATGTTCAGCCCTTTATTCAGTTCGTCAGGCGGGCAACCGTACCACTCGCCAATCAGAATCAGAGACCCGGCGGGCGGGCAGAATTGACGCCCATCAGGCAGCGTCGCGACAGTGCCATCCGAACGAGCCCACCAGAGGTTAGAGAACGGTTTCGACTCCCCCCAGTCATGGGAACGGTCAACGGTCCAGCTATCCGGGATGCGGAACGGCTTGATGACGTGATGCGATGCATCCCACAGGTGGTCAAAGCGCCCTCCGCTGGTCACATCCCATGTCCCCTCTACCCACGCTTTGCGGCGGTTAGGATCTTTGATAGCCATCAGCGTCGCGATGTATTGCGGATCGAGATACGGGTTCTCTTTGAATGAGCCGTGAATCGCGACACGCGTCAGCGTCACATCCTCTTCGCGCTCAGTCTGCGGGTTAAATACCCTCTGCGTTTCTCGAATGATGGTGCCGCGAGGTGCCGGTTCAATGAAGCGCTTCTTTACCCATGTGTGGCCGATGCCAAACGGGTTAGTCGTGCTGAATGTTTCTAGGGGGATCGGCTTTAGCATGCTGCCATCCGCCAAAGGATAATTCTCCGGGCGAAACGATGAGCGTCGGCATGAGAACATCATCTCGTAAAACTCGGCTGACTGCTGCTTGGTCAGCTCGTTGAATCCGATGAACGGGAATTCCTGACCGTGATAATCCCAGTAATCACTCTCTTCTTTCCCGAAGCGAAAGAGTAGCTCTTCTCCCGTAGGCCATACCCAGCGAAGTTCTGACGCCGACGCGAGATAGCGAGCACCGTCGTTAAACAGGCGGTACATACGCTTTGACTGGGTGATGATATCGGTGAGGTTTTTATATTCGGTATCGAAGATGACGCCGCGCCAGAACGAGCCGTAACCCAAGCCAACGAGGCGACGGAATCGCGCAAGTTGTGCGGCTGTTTTTCCCGGCCCACGCGTTCCCTCATAGAGAATTTCGTTACACGGGCAACTCAATGCCAAGGATTGCGAGCCAGGCAGTGGCTTCCAGACGGCTTTGTAATTCATCCACCTAATACCTCGCCCTGCTGTTTCTGCGCCGCCTTTTCCCAGTCATCAACGTTATCGCAGGACGGGACCAGCATAATGCTGTGGGTTGCTGTGACCTTTTGTTCAACCTGCTCTTTAAACGCCTGCACCTTGATGTGCTTACCGAGCAGTTCAAGGTTCTTGACCTTATCCGGCCATTTCACCTTTTTGAGGATGGTTTCCGCCGTCTCCTCGTCGAAGTTCTGAATCGTGGTGCTGATGTCCATGCCGGTTAGCGACGTTCGCCAGGCTTTCGGCCAGAGACTGATCTGCTTCAGGCTGCCGTCGTCGTTAAGGATATCCAGTACGTCCATCTGGTCGATCTCAACCAAGCGACGAAGAACATAATCTGCATCAATACCCACATCTTTGTTGCGCTTCGCTTTGAGTTCGGCGATTCTGTTTTGGATGACAGGTTTTGACATGTTTTCGGACGCCGTGCGGTTAGCTGTCTTTACGCTGTACCCCGCCCGAATAGCCGCTTGCGTGGCGTTTAAATCGATGAGGTACTCGCGACAGAACATTTCTTGTTTGTCAGTGAGTGCCATTTAGTAAACCTCAGGAGTAAGATGTGAATTTGTACGATTTTTGCGAGCATAAATACCTACAGGGCAATCGAGAAAATTTTAATGGGATTGCAGCAAAACCAGCAAACATTGCTGGCATGATCAATTGTTTCTATAGCGTGTTTTGTACTTTCTTCACTGATCGTAAAGCATTCCCTGATGCTGAAAAGTTGCTGATGATGCCTGTGTCAACTGGGGGAATGTTCAATAAGGAGAACATGGTCGATTTGATAGCACTTGTATTTGATGTAGTCACGGAGAGAAACCATAACCCAGAACTTTGGGGAAAACATGAGGAAATTACCACCGAAATAACACATACATTCAATGTGCTTTTTCATGGAAAAATGGCTGAAGTCTATTCAGATGGAATAGGTGCAATTGATAAAATGAACAATAATTATCAAGAAGCCAAAAGTATTCTAGAAGAAGAGCTTAAACCACCATTCCAGAATCTTTATTAGTAAAAATCTATAGAATTAAATCGATGTAACACTTTCGTTGTGAGTAGTTTGTTCGTGATCCCAAGCAACTCCGCAGAGAATGCGTTGCTTATAGCGCCGCTTCTCCGCGGCTCAATCCAGAAAGGTTCTATGTTTCGCAATTAAGCGAACATGGCCTAGAAATTTTCCCTCAGTAATTGCGAGGCTCGTCATTACAAGAATTGCGCTTTGATGTATGCCTGCAAATATCCGATCTGAATCGCCACGGATAATCTAGACACTTCCGAGCCGTTGATAATACTGGTTTTCATATTCTGTCGGTGACATCTGATCGCTAGAACCATGCCGACGCTTACTGTTATAAAACATTTCGATGTAATCA